>JAZUGM010000365.1:0-16574 GCA_045641205.1 Thermoguttaceae bacterium | reverse complement strand
GTTCGACAAGATTTTTATATAACGCAGCGGAGATTTATTCAATGTTTAGACGTCTTAAGAAACGTTCGGCGTTTACCCTCGTCGAACTCTTGGTGGTTATCGCGATCATTGGCATTTTGATCGGACTTCTCCTTCCGGCGGTGCAAGCGGCTCGCGAGGCGGCTGGTCGTATGCAATGTACGAACAACCTGAAACAATGGGGCTTGGGCGCGCAAAACTACCACGACACGAACAACGCGTTCCCAGCGTCTCAAAGCTGGTGCGTCGGCAAAGCGGGAACCGATGCTTACGCCACGACGTATAACTGGAGCGCCACTTTCAAAATCTTCCCCTTTATGGAACTTGGACAACGCTACTCGCAAATCTTTGAACGTCGCCCTTGGGTCTGGGAAGGCGATTCTTGCGAAGCGATGCACGGCGCTATTCCGACGATTCTTTGTCCTTCCGACGGCGCGGCGACGACGCCCGGTCTAAATAACGGGAGCCGCGTGAGTTACGTCGGATGCGGAGGTGACGGTATCGACGCCAACCAGCTTATGGACTCCGAGGTCGGCGGCGATATGTGGAAGATTTCGACGCGCGGCATATTCACGCCCGGAAAATTTAAGCCGATGGCGTCGATCGTCGACGGTACGAGCAACACGATTATGGCGGGCGAGATCGTCGGTAATCCGACGACCAGCGAAGGTTATACCGGCGTCAAAGGCGGCGTTTATCCCGTTCGACCCGAAAGCGCGACCGATTGTTTCAACGGCGCGCGAAGCACGACGAACCCGACCCAACTCAATCAAGGCGGGTATAGTTATCGCGGACACTGGTTCGGCGACGGTCGACCCGTCAACGGCGGATTTATTACGGTTCTTCCTCCAAACGGACCGAGTTGCTCCAACGGAAGCGGCGACGGCGTTTGGTGCCTTGCGACGACGCAAAGTTTCCATTCCGGGGGCGTCAACGTTTTAATGGCGGACGGTTCCGTTCGTTTCATTTCTGAAACGGTCAGCACCAACATTTCCGGAAACGACAATTCTCCCTCAGGACAACCGACCGCCGGACCGAACCAAGGACCGAGTCCCTACGGCGTGTGGGGCGCGATGGGCACGCCGGCCGGCGGCGAAACCGTCTCGTTATGACGTCCCTTTGAAAGGAATCGCTTGATGAAAATGAAATCTTTTTTAGCGGCGCTTGTCGCGACGGTAGTTTTCTGCGCTATCGGATGCGGCGGACCTCAAAAGCCGTCGGATTTACCCGATTTGTACCCCGTTAAATTGACGATTATTCAAGACGGTCAGCCGCTCGAAGGCGCGACGGTTTACTTGGTCGACACGACGAACACGTGCCGCTTTACCGTCGGTTATCAGACCGACGCCAAGGGAATCGCCGACCTCAAGACCGACGGGAAATTCCCCGGTTGTCCGGCTGGAAATTTCAAAGTCGTCATTAACAAGAAGTTTATGCCGGAAATGCCTACGGGAAATCCGCCTTCCGACCCGGAAGAAAGAGCGGAATTTGATCGTAAAATAAAAGAATTGAACGATCAGGTCGCGGAAACGGTCGACGTTAAGTTTACAAAAGCCTCGACGACGCCGGAAGTGATCGAAGTCACTTCCGCAGGTCTAGAAAAAACGATCGACGTCGGCGAAAAAGTCCACGTTTTGCTCAACGATATTTCGAAGAGCAGCGGTAAAAAATAAAAATTTTTCCGACGCGACGCGCTAAAAGAAGAAAGGGAACCCAAATTCGTTTGGGCTCCCTTTTTTTAAACTTTTTCTTCGACGCGCGAGATTATTCCCGCGCGACTATTCGATCGCAAGCGTTTTCACTTCGAATAATCTTCGACGTGCGCTTTGTCCTTCAACGGATCGTTTGGACGTTTCGGCTGAATTGCAGGATTCTCTTGAATCTCTTTGAGCAGTTCTTCAATTCCGCGTTCCAGTTGCGGGTCTCTTCCTTCAAGCATCGCTTTCGGGTCTTGCCAAACTTCGATATCAGGATCGACGCCGTATCCTTCAATGACGTATTCGCCCGTCTCGTCGTTAGTAGCGGTCAACGGCACGGAAACGGCTCCTCCGTCGGTAAGAGGACCGCGCCCGGAAATTCCGACGACGCCGCCCCAACTACGTTTGCCAATCAATTTGCCGAGCCCCGATTTGCGGAAATAATGGGGGAAGATGTCGCCGTCGCTCGCGCTCGTTTCGTTGAGCAAGCAAACCAATTTCGCGTTCGTGGCGATCGTCGGATAGGTCGTCGGCGTCTCGCGAACTCGACCGTAACGCGTTCCGAGCGCCTTCTGATTCAGTCGCATAATCAGCCACGGCGAAATGTTCCCGCCGCCGTTGTTGCGCTCGTCGATAACGATTCCTTCTTTGCGCAACTGCGGATAGTACCACTTGATAAATTCGTAAGCGCCGTCGCCGCCCATATCGGGAATATGAAGATAGCCTAACTTCCCATCGCTAGCCTCGGAAACACGCCTCATACGTTCCAATACGAAATCGAGATAACGCAACGAGTCTTCGGAAGCGACCGGCTTATAGGAGGTTTTCCACGCGTTCTCTTCCAGTCCGTCTTTGCACAACGTCAATTCGACGCGATCCTTCTTGTTTTGAAGAAGACGATAGGGATTGTCGGAACCAACCAACTTCACGCCGTCGATCGCCAAGACGTAATCCCCTTCGGAAGCGTTGACGCCGACTTCCGTTAGAGGAGAGCGATACTTCGGCTCTTCGTTATGACCGCGATATATCTTCGCGATTTTGTACAAATTCTTTTCCGGATCAAGTTCGAACTTAGCGCCGGGAAGACCGACGACGGGACGCGTCGGAACGACGTAATCTCCGCCCTCGACGTAGGTATGCCCGATATTCAATTCGCCGATCATTTCGGTGAGTATATACGTCAAATCGGAACGGTGCGCGACGTAAGGAAGCAACGAACGATACTGCTCGCCGACGGCGTTCCAATCGAGCCCGTGCATATTCGGCGAGTAGAAATAATCACGGAAACGACGCCAAACTTCTTCAAAAATTTCGTTCCATTCCTCGGAAGGAACCAAATCGCAATACATATCGCCGGTCGAAAACGCCTTGGCGTCTCCGCCCTTCGCGCCGACGTCGTAGAGACGATACCCGGATCCCGTCAATATCTTCTTATGATCGCCGGATAACACGTAACCGCCAACCTTGTCCGCAAACGTCGAAAGCGAAAGTTTTTCTAAATCAAACGCTTTAAGACAAGAAGACCCGTTACTCTCTCGTCCGTAAAATTCTTCGGGGTCTTGTATAAAATACAAGAAAGAGCCCGCGCAAGAAAGACCGCGATAATTCTCGGAAGGAATCGGTAACCGAACGACCCGTCCTTCGATCCCGTCAAAATCGATTTTCTTCGCTTCAGACGATTCGTCCGACTTCTTCTCTTCTTTGTCGTCCCCTTCCTTGGCGACTTCCGTTTCCGCCGCTTCGTCGCTCTTTGTGACAAAGATATTTTCGACGTCTTTACGTAACGCCAACGCGAAAACGCCGTTGAATCTATCGCCCGCAAAGTTCCATTCGATCGAACTGAATTGAGGATAGAATTCGCGCTGACCTAGGAAGAACAGCCAATTTCCGTCGTCGGACCACGCGGGCGAGAAATTATTGAAGGTCGGATCGGTGACGCGTCGCGATTCGCCCGACGCCTTTTCCCAAATATAAATCGCCGAATATTCCGTCTCTTCGCCAAGCTCGTAAGCCAAATAGGCGCCGTCGCGCGACCATTCGTAACCGGGGAAATTCCCGAACTTGTCGCGCGCGATTTCCTTCAGACTTTCGACCTCGGGCGCTTTCGACAAATCGTCTCGCTTCAAATTCAAAACCCAGAGTCGATTCATTGCGTCGCGGAAAGCGATTCCTTTTCCGTCGGGCGACCATTGGGGCGAATCGATTTTGCAGCGAAGCGAGGTCGTCAACTGAATCTTGGCTTTTTCGCCCTTCTGATCGATTACGTAAATTTGATCTTCGCCGCTCTCGTCGGAAATAAACGCGATCCAACGACCGTCGGGCGACCAAATCGGGGCGCGGTCGTGCGCGCCGGAGCTATTCGTCAAGTTGCGCGTTTGTCCGCGTTCAAGCGGAACGGTGAAAATATCGCCGCGCGCGGCAAACGCGGCGCGTTTCCCGTCGGGACTGATCTCATAATTTTCGATATTTTTCGAGGCGTCGACGCGCGAAGGACGAGAAGCGAGACCGTCGTGAGGAACGACGATCGAAAGTTCGCGCGTCTCGCCTGAAGCGGCGTTATAAACGCGCAACAGACCGCCAAGCTCGTAAATGATCTGATCTTTGCCGTCGGACGAAGCCCAACGAACGTCCCAAACCGTCGAATCGGTGAGTTTTTCCGCTTTGAATCCCTCGTCGCCTTGGACAAATCGATAAAGATTCATCGTTCCGTCTCGATCCGACGCAAAATACGGAACGTCGCCAAGCCACATTGGATCGCGATCCGTTCGCGGAGTCGTCGGAAGTTGAGTAAATTCTTTCGTCTCACGATCAAAGATCATAAGATATTGCGCCCAGCCCCCTTCGTAGCGTTTCCAATGGCGAAAATCGCGAAAAAGAGGCGAGTAGAGTAATTTGCGCCCGTCGGGAGACAAATCGCCCGCGCCCGCGACCGGCGTTCCGATCCCGACCGGCAAACCGCCGTCGACGGAAACAAGATATATGTTCGTCAACGAATCGACGTCGTTCGAATCGCGTTTCGAACGGAACATTACGTTTTTACCGTCGGGCGTCCACCCGAGAACTTGCGCGTCGACTCCGCGACGCGGCGCTTTGGCAAAGGGCGTCGGGTAATACGTCAAACGCTTAGGTTCGCCTCCTTCGGCGGGAATGACGTAAACTTGATCGTCGCCGTCGTATTGACCCGTAAAAGCGATTTGTTTTCCGTCGGGCGAGAATTTCGGAAATAGTTCCTGACCAGGATGCGCGGTGAGTCGAACGACGTTTTGACCGTCAAAATCGCTTTTCCACAAGTCGCCCGCGTAACAGAAGACGACTTGATTTTCAAAAACGTCGGGATAACGCAACAATTTCGTAGGATTCGGACTCGGCGTCCCGTTTTCCTGCGCTTGAAGCGAAGAAACCGCGCGCGCCGCGACGACGACGCAAAAAAACGCCGCCGTTAGAAGTAAAAAACGTCGTTTCATTTTTGATCCCTTTGCTATAACGACCGCGCGTCGACGCATAACGACAAAAGCAAATTCAAACGCGCAATTTGTCGAGAATCCCCTTTCCTTCCCTCTTGACGTTTTTGTCGAGAGAAGCAAAAAGGGCAAAACACAAAGATATTTTAAAACAAACAGAATAATTAAAAAGAGCGTTTTAAGCAGATTTGATGATTTTTACAAAAAAACAGGATTGAAAGAGGCGTTTGAAACAACGCGCCTTGAAAAAATCACGCCCGCATAAAGTAATCAAAAGAAAAAAGAGATTTAAAAGTCCCCAATAAAAAAGTTCCGACGGAAATCCGCCGGAACTCCAGGTTTAAAAGAACGACCGCCGTTCTCGATTTAAATTCTTTTTACGACCTCGCGTCGGCGTCAACGCGACGCCGTTAAAGTCGACGAGGGACTAAATTCCAATTCGTCGGAGTCGAGCCCCAGCGTTGCTTGCGCGGCGGCGTCTTCTTCTAAGACGTCGGCGACTCTTGCGCGGCTACGCTCGCGTCGATCGTTCCATTCCGCCGAAGGATCGTAGGGCGCGTTCGAAGCGTCTCGTGTCGAATATCTCGAGCCTGTCTGTTCTTCGTCGCTTTCTTCAACCGAAGCGATAAGGACGTCTTGATTCAGTTCGCTCGTATTCTGCGCGCTTTGATTTTCGTTCGACGCTTCGTCGACGGCTACGTCCGCCGCCGCAGTTCCGCCGCCCGCCCAATCGCCGCCAAGAGCGCGATACAACTGAACGACCGAACTCATCATACTGGCGCGGCATTGAACGAACTGCAATTCGTAGGACAGCTTGCCCGCTTGCGAATCCAAAAGACGCTGGAAGTCGATTTGTCCGCTCTTGTAACGTTCGTTCGACAGTTCGTAAGCGTCCGTGTAGGCGTCGACGGCGTCCGACAGCGTGTTCACGCGATCGCGTTCGTTGACGTAAGCGACCAAGGCGTCGTCGACCTCTTGCGCGGCTTCCAAAACCGTTTGACGATACGCCGCGACAAGTTCTTCTTGCTTCAAGCGCTTCGATTCGACGTTGAAACGATACTTGCCAAAGTTCAAGATATTCCAACTGAAACCGGGCGAAACAGCCGCGCCGATCGCGTCGCCGTCGAACATATTGCCGACCGAATTAGCCTCCAAACCAAAGGAGCCCCCCAGTGTGAAGACGGGATACAAATCCCCGATCGCGACGCCGACTCGAGCGTTCTGCGCGATAATACGCTGTTCCGCCGCGCGAATGTCGGGTCGACGACGCAACAAATCGGCGGGTATTCCGACCATAATTTCCTCTGGAGCCGTCGGAATCGGCGCGGGCGCGCGCATCAACTCGTCGACGTGCCCAGGAGGACGACCGACTAAGATACTGATCTGGTTCAACTGTTGCTGATACTGCGTTTGCAAAGTCAAGACGCTCGACTCGGTGCCGCGACAAACTCCGCGCGCTTGGCTTTCGTCCAACTTGCTCGCCGACCCAAATTCGCTCTTCGTTTGCGTAATCTGCAACGTGCTGCGCTGAATGTCGATGTTCTCTTCAGAAATACGAATTTGCTCTTGGAACGAACGCGCGTTGACGTACGCTTGAGCGACGTCGGCGCATAACACGACGTAAGCTTCGCGGTACAATTCGCGCAACTCTTCCATATCGGCGGTTGCCGCTTCGGTGGCGCGCGCAAGACGTCCGAATACGTCGACTTCCCAACTCATATAAGTCGCAAGGTCAAAGGCGCTGTATTCCCCGGAATTGACGTTGCGTCCGTGCGTATAACCGCCGCTTTCGCTAAATTGAGGATACGAGCCCGCTTGAGTCGAACCGAGCGTCGCACGAGCCGCTTGAATTCGGTACAACGCCTCGCGCAGGGTTAAGTTGTCGGCAACCGCTTCTTGAGTTAATTGCGTCAGAATAGGATCTTTAACTTGAGACCACCAACTCGAAACGTCGGCGCCGACTTGTTGGCGAACGCCCTTCGCTTCGTCGACCTGCATATAAGAAGAATTAACGGTCGCCTGCGGAGCGGAGTAATCGCTACCCACCTTGCAACCGCCGCCTACGATCAACGCCATTAACGCGCCTATCGCTATGCCATGCTTTACATACGGTTTCATCCCTGCGTACCTCTCGAAAAACGGCGACTTGTTCACTTCGCGTTACCGGCAAGACTACTAAGAGTCGCGCAAATAAACGTTGGAAAAAGTCGGTAAATATCCCTAAATCTACAACTAAAATTCGTCTCGCAACCAACGCTCGCCTCGATTTAGGAGGGCTTACGGGCGTAAAAAGGAAAGTCTAGTTCTGTCGCCTCGCGTCCTGCGGACGTTCGCAAAGGCGCAACCTTTCCTCGAAGAATAGCGTCGCTCCATAGGGGGGAACTACTGAAACTCTTCATACGTCGCGAAAAAGTCTTTTCATCTCGCTAGAGGTATCGTAAAAACTTCTTTTTTTTCTTTAAACAAAAGAAAATATTTCTGCTTTTTTTGACAAACAAAACCTTTTTAGCAGTTGCAATAAACATACGGAACATTCTGTTTATACTGCTTTGGTTAATTTAGCTAAAAATAACGATCGTTTTGTTGGTGATGTTGTTTTTGCTTTTTTAAAGTTTCCAAAAGTTGAATCCTCTTTAAAAAATCTTAAAAAAAAAGAAAAAAAAAAGAAAGAGTCGTTGTCAACGTTGAAATTTTACATACTATAAAAGGGGGGGAATTACGCCCTCATAGTTTCCGCCTCGAGCGAACGCAACTGTTTAAAGCCCAAACGGAGCTTGCTGAAAACGCGCTTGGAACGCCGGGCGCTTGTTTTTTTTTGTTCTCACGTTATCCTATAGGGGATTTTTTAGAAAATAGCGAGAGCGCCGCCGTTCGTCGTCGGTTTGACGAAGCGGCTACCAAAAAGCGAAACGTATGAACATAGACGTCGAAAAACATTGATCTATGGCGTCGTTATATTGCGACGTCTGCTTGTGTCGGGCGTCTAAAGGAGAGAATGTGTCGCGTTTAACTTTATTTGTCAACGGAACGTTAATTGGCGTTCTTATGTCGAGTTTTTGCGTCGTCGCGAACGCGCAAGGTCCAGCGGGCGCCGCGACCGCGCCGGTTCGCGCCGCAGTCGTAGCAGGAGTTGCCGGCGAGTCCGTCCCCACGTTGCGTAAAAAATACGTCGGGAACGTCGAAGCGATCAACGAAGTCGATTGCGTCGCGCGCGTTTCCGGTTTTTTGACGGTCGCCCCCGACTTTGTCGAAGGCTCGCGCGTTTCTAAGGGACAGCTTCTCTTTGAAATCGATCCGACTCCCTACGAAGCGCGAGTCGCCGCCGCCAAGGCCGCCATTCGAAAGACTGAAGCTCAAATTGCCTATGCGCAAGCGAATTACGAGCGTTTGAACGAACTTTACAACAAACAGGCGGGGTCGAAAGACGACAAGGAAAGCGCGCTCAGTACCCTTCAAGGTCAACAAGCGCAACTTGAATCGGACAAAGCCCAGCTCATTCTTGCGGAAGAAGACCTTAGTTACACGAAAATCTCGTCGATGATCGACGGACGCGCGGGTCGTCGTGCTTATTCGACGGGCAGTTACGTCAAGCCCGAAAGCGAACCGCTCGTTCACGTCGTTCAAACGAATCCGATTTACGTGCGTTTCACGATGAGCGAACGCGACTATATGTCGATGTTCAGTTCCGTCGACAACTTGAAAAAGACCTCGGAAATTGAACTCACGTTGCCAAACGACGAAAAATATCCGCTAAAAGGCGCCGTTAGTTTTATCGACAATACGGTTAAATCGACGACCGACACTATTAAAATTTGGGCGACGTTTGAAAATCCTAACGAGACGTTGAGCCCCGGAGGGGTCGTCACCGTCAATTTGGCAAAAGTCGACGAAAACGCGGCCGTCTCCGTTCTACCTTCCGCCGTTATGTTCGACGGAAAAGAAAACTACGTCTATATTCTCGTCGATTCGCTCGACGACGAAAGCCTCTACAAAGAAATCTGCGCCGACCCGCGTTTTAAGAATGAAATTGCCGAAGTCGAAAGCGGAAAAGTCTCGAAAGAAGAATTTTTGGCGAAATTCAAAGAAGAACGCTACGTGTTTGAAGACCCGGCGACCGGCGAAAAAGTCAACGACTTCGCCAACGGCAAGGTCAATGAAAAATATTTGATGGTTTTGCGTCGCAACGTCAAACTTGGTCCGACGGACGATAATCGCGAAACAGTTTACGAAGGAATTAAGGTCGGCGACGTCGTAATGATGGACGGCGTAAACAAAGCGCGTCCCTTTGACCTTGTTCGTCCTTTCTATCGCGATCAAAAATCGGATAAAGAATCGACGGAAGGCGAAGCCGCGCAAGCGAAGGCGAAAAACGTCGACGTCAAGTCGGAAATGAAAACGTCCGAAAACAAGAAGCCTTCCGGCGCCAAAACCAAAGAAGTCGGACGTCGCGATTCGAAAAAGCCGGGTCTTGCGTTCGCTCCGTTCCGCGCTGAAACGACAGGAGCCGACGTATGATTTCCGACGTTTTCATTAAAAGACCAAAGCTCGCGATCGTTATCAGTTTGATAATGGTTCTCGCGGGCGTGATTTGTATTCCTCGTCTACCCGTCGCCGAATATCCTGAAATTTCGCCCCCTGAAGTTCGCGTTTCGACGGTTTATCCGGGCGCGAGCGCGCAAGTTATCGCCGACACGATCGCGGCGCCGTTGGAAGCGGAATTCAACGGGCTTGAACACTTGCTCTATTATTCGTCGAGCAGCGACAACAGCGGTTCTTATTCCTGCACGATCACGTTCCAATACGGAATCGACACGGACATCGCGCAAGTCAACGTTCAAAACGCGGTCAAGCGCGCCGAAATGCGTTTGCCTGCGGAAGTGAAATTACAAGGCGTCGAAGTCAACAAACGCTCGAGCGACATTTTGTGTTTCGTAACGTTCTTCACCGACGAAAAAAAGAGCGGAAAGAGCGTCAGCGACTTGAACAACTACTTGCGCGTCTACGTCAAAGACGAACTTGGACGCGTCGACGGGGTAAGCTCCGCAGATTTGATGGGCGGCTCCGTCTACAGTATGCGCGTTTGGCTCGATCCAATGCGAATGTCGGCAATGGGAATCTCCGCTTCCGATATTCAGCAAGCGATTACGACCCAAAATATTCAGGCGGCCGCCGGATCCGTCGGAACCGAAGGCAGTAGCGACTTTATGCAGTTCAAGATCAACGTCGTCGGACGCTTGAAGTCGAAAGAAGAATTCGAAAACATCGTCGTGCGCACCGACGCGGAAGGCGATATTACGAAATTGGGCGACGTAGCGCGAATCGAACTCGGATCTGAAAACTATTCCGCGCACGCAATGTCGACCGGCGGAGAATGCGCCGGTATCGGTATTAACCGAACGACCGAAGCGAACGCGTTGAGTACGATCACCGCCGTCAAGGCGCGTCTTGCAGAACTATCGGAACACTTCCCCGAGGGCGTCACCTATCGAATCGCTTACGACCCGACGTTGTTCATTAATTTGACGGTTAAAGAAACGGTCTTTACGCTCGTTCTTGCGTTAGGACTCGTCGTCTTTGTCACCTATCTCTTCTTGCAAAACTGGCGCGCGACCCTTATTCCCTCCGTCGCGATTCCCGTGTCTTTGTTGGGAACCTTCCCCTTCTTCTTCGTTTTTGGCTACAGTATCAACCTGCTGACGATGTTCGGGTTGATCCTCGTCATCGGCTCGCTCGTCGACGACGCCATCGTCGTCGTTGAAAACGTTATGACGAACGTTGAAAAGGGTATGGATCCTGTCGAAGCGACGCGGTTCGGCATGCGTCAAATCACAGGCGCAATTATTGCGACGACCTTGGTTACCATCGCAATTTACGTGCCCGTCTGCTTTTACGGCGGAATGGTCGGTCAGATTTATATGCAGTTCGGCGTGACTATGTGCATCGCGCTCTGCCTGTCTACCGTCAACGCGCTGACATTAAGTCCGGCGTTGTGCGCTATGTGGATTAAACCGAGCCATAAGCGTCGTTTCGATTGGTTCTTCTGGTTTAACGGTCCGTTTAAGATTTCGCGTAGCGTCTATTTGGGCGTCTCGCGTTTCCTCGTTAGATACGGTTCCGTTACGTTGATACTCTTTTTAGCGATTCTATACGGCAACTACAAACTGTACAAGACGCTCCCCACCTCCTTCATTCCCGACGAGGACAAGGGCGCGATTATGTGCAGTTTGGAACTTCCGCCGGGCGCGACTTTGGCGCGAACAAACGCGGTCGTCGAGACGTTGAACGAACGACTGGCGGAAATTCCCGGCGTCAACAACGTAATGCTTGTCAGCGGATTTAGTTTCACCGGCGGCAACGGCGAAAACGCCGGTATGGCGATCGTAAAACTTGACGACTGGAGCTTGCGTAAAACGCCCGACCTGAAAATTGAGGCGATTTTGCAAAAGGTTCAGGCGGTTTGTAACGATCTGCCCGAAGCCAAAGTCATCTGTATGCGTCCGCCCGCAATGATGGGGCTCGGTATGGGCGTCCCGTTCGTATTGAGTTCAAACACGGCGACTCCGCAAGAATTAGCGGAACAAGTCAACAATATGACCGACGCTTTGATGAAAGTCAAAGGCACCTTGTTTGCGACGTCTTCCTATAACGCAAGCACGCCGCAACTGCAACTGGAAATCGACCGCGAAAAGGCCGAATTGATGGGCGTGCCCGTCAATACGATCTTTACGACCTTGCAAAATAAGTTGGCTTCTTACTACGTCAACGACTTTAACTTGATGGGATACGTCTTCAAAGTTAAAGTCCAAGCGGAAAAGGGCGACCGAAACGCGATCGACGACATCGCCAACTTGAATATTCCGAACCGATACGGCGAAATGGTGCCCTTTAGCTCCGTCGGGACGGTGCGTCGTATTGTCGGTCCGCAAATTATTCAACGTTTCAACCAGTGGTCGTCGGCGAATATCAACGCGGTTACGATGGGAATTAGCTCGGGCGAATATATCAAGATCATTGAAAAAATCGCTCAGGAACAGTTGCCTAAGGACTACAGAATCCAGTGGACGGGCATGAGTTTCCAGCAACGTCAAAACGAGCAGTCGGCGGTTTCAATTCCCCTTAGTCGTTTCGGCGGAAAGGACGTTCCAATCAGCGGAGCGATGCTTTTGTTGACGATCTCGTTCGTCTTTGCGTACCTGTTCCTTGTCGCGCAATATGAAAGTTGGACGACGCCGATCCCGGTTGTTCTGACGGTTTTCGTCGCGACGCTGGGCGCGCTTGCCGGTCTGTTGATCGGCTTAATGCACGGCGAGCAGACCTCGTTGAGTATTTACGCGCAGTTGGGCTTGATTATGTTGATCGGGCTGGCGAGTAAGAACGCGATTCTGATGGTCGAGTTCTCGAAAGTCGAACGCGAAAGCGGCGTTCCGATTAGACAAGCGGCGATGAACGGCGCCGACCAACGTTACCGCGCCGTTATGATGACCGCCGTCTCGTTCCTATTCGGCGTGTTCCCGCTCGTCGTCGCAACTGGCGCCGGCGCGGGCAGTCGTCGCGCGATCGGAATTACGACCTTCTCCGGCATGCTCCTTGCGACGGTCGTCGGCATTCTGTTTATTCCGGCGTTGTATTCGCTCTGCGAACGTATGCGCGAAGGTTGCGCGACGTTGCGCGGCAAAAAATTGCCTGAACAGCTCGCGGAAGAAAGACGAAACGCGGAATTAAAACAAGCTAGGTTAAACAAGACCAAGTAATCGGGTTCGAATCCGAAAACCGAGCTTTGAAGCGAAACGTCGCCCGACCCAAACCAACGTCGCGCGGCGTTTTTTTATCGTTCGCAAGACGTCGACGTCCGTTGTTAAAAACTAAGACGTCCGATGTTCAAAAAATTCCCAAACGTCTTGCGTTTTCGCAAGTCCTTATTAGAATATCGATTATAAAAATTTTTGTTTAACAAGACGTCCGTTGTTAGACTTACGCTAAAAAGAAGTTGGAGAAGTCGTCATGAAAACGTCAATTTCAAACGCGCAAGTAAAATCGAGCAAAGCGCGCAAAGAATTTACGTTGATTCAACCGAAATTTGATTCTAAACTATGCGATTTAATTCTCGACTTGGAACGGCGACGTTCTGCGCAACCTTTGTTCGGGACGACTTCTCCGTTTCTTTTCAACGAACTCAAACAGATTTTTTTTGTTTTGGAAAGCATATCGTCGGCTCGAATCGAAGGAAACGGAACGACCGTTGCTGAATTTATCGATTCGACGCTTAATGAATCGACAATACGACGAACGGAACGTTTTTGCGAGATTCAAAATCTAATCGACGCGTTGCAATTTATTGAAGAAAGCGTTCGCGACGTCCCGATTAGTCAAGCGTTTATTCGAGAATTGCACAAAATCGCCGTGAAAGACTTGTCCGTCGGCGTCGGAGAAGGCGATATAACGCCCGGAGAATATCGTAAAGTAAACGTTAGAATCAATATGTCTAACCACACGCCGCCAGATTCGGGCGACGTTCCGGCGTTAATGAACGAGCTAGTCGACTGGCTTGATCAAGACGTTCCTCCAAGATACGACCTTTTAAAAATCGCGCAGTCTCACTGGCGTTTCGTTTGGATTCACCCTTTTTCCAACGGAAACGGACGAACGGCGCGTCTGCTGACCTACGCTCTTTTAGCGAAACTAGGCTTCACGCGAGACGGAACGCTACTTCTCAATCCGAACGGAATTTTTTGCTCGCAACGAAACGAATATTATCGCCTTTTGGGGAACGCGGACGACGGTTCTTCGGAAGCGCTTGAAAAATGGAGCGAGTTTTTTTTAGAAGGACTAAAAAAAGAAGTAGATCGCGTTGAACGACTAACGGACAAACGTTTTGTTGAAAAGGAGATATTACTGCCCGCGTTTAAGCAAGCCGAAGAACGCGGAATACTGAACGTTCGTGAACGCCAAATACTAGAACTTGCGTTGAAAATCGAATCGATTCAACTAAAAGACGTCGTTGAATTAGACGGAAAATCGACAAAAACGGCGTCGCGCGCGCTCGATTCGCTCAAAAGTCGCAATCTTCTTCTACCGACGACGCCAAACGGTCGAAAATACAGGTTTTCTATCGTTCCAATTCTATATCGCTTTATCGTCCAGAGATTTCGCGATTTAGAACTAACGGAGTTGGAACTTGACGAACCTCCGAAATTCTAGAAGCGCCGTATCGGCGTTATGAACGCGCAAGCGTCCTCTATGACGCGGAACGCGTTTCAACGCTTATTTAAAAGCGGCGGTTATTGGTTGTGAAGAAGCCCGCATATCTTCGATATGCGGGTTGTCGCGCGCCTTACGGCGCAATTCCAACGCGAACCTTGTTCGAAATACTCCGTGAACAATTACAAATTGAGAAGCAATCTACGACGTTTAGGCGAGTAGACAATTATCACCCTCTTGTTTTGAAAACGAACGACAATATAATGAAATTACGGCGTAGTTTGCGTTGAGATATAAAAAATAATTTTCGGGGTTGTTCAATGGACGCGTTGCGTTTCGGCGTTAGGGAGGAACGGTTACAAGAAGGATTGAGTTTTGCCGCGTTGCAAACGATAGCGGCTAGTCTTGGGGGATCGACGTATTGCGCCTCTCGAGCCGACGACGCCGGAGGGATCGACGCGATTTGTAGTTTTCGCGGGCGCTGGTTTGGCGGAAGCGCGGCGTTTCAGCAACTTGAAGTACATTTTCAACTCAAAGCGACTCGGCGAAAACCGTCGACGTCGTTTAGAAACGGTACGGAATGTTGGTCGTTTCCTCTTGGCGTCGACCAGTTGGCAAGATACGTCGAGCCGCGTAGAACCCCTCTTGTTCTCGTGCTTTTTATATTTCCTTCCGATTCTCCTTGCTGGGTTGAATCGTCGGAAAAAGGCGTTTTTATCATTGGGAGTCTTTACTGGACGCCCCTTGCCGGATTTCCGCTTGATGTAAGTAAAACGTCAAATATCGTATATGTTCCTAAATCGTCCCTACTTACACCAGAATCTTTGGCGGAACGAATCATAAAACCTTTGGCAGAAGAGAGGCGTCTTGTCTATGGACAATGAAAACGAAAGAATTCTTGCGCGGCGTATTTATAACGAAGAAGCGCGACTGAGAGGTTATCGTCAGAACCTTGACAAGCTGTTAAAGTTGTTTGAGCCTATCTCGCGTATCGACTGTGACTTGCTGGGCGCAACGTTTGTCGCCGAACATTGGATTAAAAGCGTCGTTACGAGCGATTACGTCATATACCGACGAGCCGACGAAGAGGACGATCTTACGGAACTAGTGTTGCCTTGCGTTAGAGACAAGTTTTATGAGGCGCAGATACTTGCGGCGGGGGCGCGTTATGCGGAATTTAATTTTACGTCGGTAGTCGACGTGTTGGAACGCTGGGTAGAAGAAGCGCGTTCGAAAACGCGTTGCGACGTTTCCGCGCCCAATTTACCGAGTTTCTTAAAGGGACCCAATTATTTCGACGCCCCCTACGACGCCGCCAAGGAGGCTTCAAACGCGACTGTCGCGACGTTCGGATAACGCGTATTTCATTGAAGACGGGTTTACGGGACGGCGCGGCGATTCTAAGCTGAATTATAAGGATCTGTACTTTCCCCACTTTTTCAGACGGCGAGTCCTAACAGACTCGCCAAACGAAGAATTTCTTTTTGAATATCCTCTGGTTTTGCGCAATGATATTCCTTGAAAAATTCTCAAACGCTATTTTTCTCGTAATCCAACCACGTTTGTTCTTATGAGACGGGCGACGTTTTGCGTCGTCCCAATGAGGTCGTAACGCAGTCAGTTCCGAGGCGTTATGTTCCCACGTCTCAATCTCGACAAATGCAAACCCCATCGCCGTTATTGTCGTACACGCTTTACAACTTTCCCATTTGCGAACTTCCTGACTTCCGAGACCACAGACGTCTTTCAAGTCTTTGAACATTTCTTCTATGCTGAAACGGCGACTGTATTCAAGTAATATTTCCTGAGGAGTCGCGTTCAAATCCGTCGATACAAAAACACTCCAGTCCGAACTTTTAACGTCGTCGACATAGCGACTCAGAACCAAACGAATCGGACGACCGGGCGTTATTTGCGTTGTTGCAATCATTGTCTTAAACTCTACGCTTCTGGTTCCGGCGTATTGCGGCAAACATTCTCTAAACGTTTCCACTTGATCGTTTTCGATCCAATCTTTCATTTTAAAAACGGCGCCGTAAATACGGGGACGCCCGCGTTTCGCTTTCGTCGGGCGTTCAGGTAGTTCGTAAAAATTTGTGTTCTTTTTAAATCGGGTAAAGACTGCGACGCGCAGTTCGTCCATCGCTTTGAACAGTTCGTAGGAAACATACCCGACGTCAAACGCTAATTGAATCGGTTT
>JAZUGM010000364.1:0-7614 GCA_045641205.1 Thermoguttaceae bacterium | reverse complement strand
AGGATCTTGCGCAAGATTTCTTGCGAGGCGCATACGTAAGAAGAAATTCGGTACGCGTTCAATCGGCTTGTCAACAAACTGGTTCACTCGGCGACCCTCGCGCTAAGAGAGACCTCTAAAAACGGGACGTCGTCGCGTCTTGCCGAAGTCGCGCGGGGCCTGTTTAAAACGACGCGCTAAACGCGCAAAATTTACGTCGGCGCTCGTTCCAACTAACCGCCGCGTTATGTGCGGCGGCTTACCGCGAATGATCGCCGCTTACTTTACGGCTCAAACGTAACCCAAGCGTACTTTTCCGCCGGAATCGTAATTTCTACGACCGCTTCTCGTTTGTCGTTTAACTTGACTTCGAACGGTTCCCCTAGTTGAAGGTCGGAATTGCCGATCCGAACCGTCGCTTTGTCTTTAAGTCCTGCATAATAAAGCGGGACGGTAATTTGTCGCGTGATCTCTTCTTGCAACGGGTTATAGAAGAACGCCAGTCCGCGCGTTTTGGCGTTTTTATCCGGGTCGACGTGCAACCAGCCGTCCCAGTCTCTACCCGTCGCGCGTCTAACGTGAATTATGTCGGAATCGAGGATTCTCCGATTCGCCTTGTAGAAATTAACCCACTTGACGACGACTTCTTTCGTTTCGGGGGCGTCGAACAATCTTGGACCGCGCCAGCACGCCTGCGTTCCCGCGCCGATAAGATTAGCGAACCGCGCGTCGTAATGGTCGAGATGATCTTTGAGCGGTTCGATCGTCGCCGCCGCGCCGCCGCCGTGATATTGGCTCAGGGGCACGAACATCCACCCGAGCGACGACGATTTCGACCACGTGCCGTCGTAAACGTTTTGGCGTTCAATAATTACCTGTTCCGCGCGTGGCAAGGACCAGTTCGTCTCGCGATAGCCCATTCCGGTTTTATTGCCGCCGTTGAGGAAATACCCGTCGGGCTGATTGACGTAAATTCCGCGCGCGCGGCACCACTTATAGAGGTTCGCCTGCGCTTTGTGCTGGTTCCAAACGGAGTCTTCTTTTCCGCGATGACCGGGGTGCGCGTCGCTTTCGCAAAAATCGCCGGGATAAGGACCGTCGTTTTCAAAGACGCCAAATTGCGCCGTCTCCATAAAATCTTTGAGCGTCTGGAAGTAGTCGAGTCCCCAAGCCGACTGCAAACAGGGACCTTTTCCAAAACGGGGGTTGGGATTCTGCACGTTGTCGCTTGCGACGCCCGCGCCGCGCGAGGACGTCAGCGAGTAGCCGCCCAAGGCGATTCCCTTTGACGCCGCTTCTAAACTGAGTTCTTTGTAAACTTCGCGATATTTTTTGTCTTTGCTTTCAAGATTGAACCCGGAGCCGAAGCTCATAATTAAAACTTCAAAGCCCGTCGCCTCGCATTGCGCGATTCCGTCGCGCACCGCTTCGGGGGACGCTTGAACTTTATGGAACATCAACGGATTTTCCTGCGTCCACGGCGCAAGAATCCGCATAGCGCGACGCAACGCCAGACCGCGACGTTCGCGTTCCGTGTTTTCAAAGAGAATTTCGTAGACCCCGTAAGATTCAAAATCCTCGCCCGCGCGAATCGTTTGCGCCGGTCCTAACTCGGGCGAACATTCGAGCAGACAAGGGGTTTGACGCGCATAGTTCACTTGCGTCGGGTAATTCGGATCCGTTTTGAGTCGGAACGCTTCGTTCTGGTCGAGCGAAAACGCTTTCATACCGCCGAAAACATAATCGCTCATTAACATTAAGTTATAATCTTGACGGGACGCGGAATCGACGTCGGAACTCGCTTCGACCAGACGAATTTCCTCGCTTACGAACGAGTCGACGACAAATTCCTTGGGGAAGCCTTCTTCGGGATTCGACGGGCAACGGACGAACAAACGCTTAGAAATCAAGGGCGCGCCGTCGTAGATTTCGTAGCGAACTTCAACGCAGGGCAGGGGGCGCGCGGTTCCGTCTTCCTGACGGGGCGGCTGGAAGAACAGGCTCAAACGTTTGCCTTTCGGCGGCCATTCGACGTCGCGAGAAAGCCATTCGGAGCGCTTTTTGTACGGGAAGCGCGCTTCAATGTCGCCCGTTTCGTAACGTTCGAATCGATAGGCGTTAGGGAGCGGGCGCGCGTCCTTCGCCCATTCTTCTTTCCAGTAGTTGGCGACGGGCGCGCCCTCCATGCCGCCGACGGGGAATTGTTCGCCGTTAATAGTAACTCGCGCCTCGGGCGACAGGGCGCGAACGTATTCTTCGCCGGTCGTCAAATTGCGCATCGAAAGCGTCGTCGCTTCGGGCGTCAGCGCAATGCGGCGCTCGATTAGACCGTTGGCTAACGTTATTTCTTTTTTAACGTCGTCAAAACGGATCGCGGAGACGTAAGACGACGGATCAAGCAACCAGTCGACGTTTGTTTGCGCGTAAAGGACGGGCGCGACGAAACAAATCGTCAGAAGACTCAAAAGAAGACGAAACGGATTTTTTGACATTTTCCTTTCCTCTGCATTGGCGATTAGGACGGCGATATGCGAGTTTTTAACTTATGAACGCGTAGACGACGCGACGTTGTCGAAAAAGTCGGCGTATGTAAAAAAGACTCGTTTGGTATTACAAGCAAAAAACAACCGACGTAAACTTACAATCCTAGCGAGTCTGAAAACGCGTGAAACCACCATCCCGCTTAGTTTTATTATAACGATCTAAAACGTCATTAACAAGGGGGCGTTTCATTGGTTTGTCGAGATTGGAACGTAGAAACGAGACGCGTTTGAACCGGCGGCTTTACGTCTTCGTTGAGAGGACGCGGAACGTCGTTTGTCGCATAAAAACAAACGCGATTTGGCGGCGAGAAAAATTGCGTTTGAATTTTTTCAAGCGTAAGCGCGAACGAACGCAATCTTCTGGAAAGCCGCGCTTTTGGGATACGAGGGAACGTCGATTTCAAGCGCCGACGAACGTAAAACGCCCGATACAAGCGGGGACGTTTCGGTTTTGACGTCGTTTGAAATCGACGAATTGTTCAACGCCGTCGTATGCGACGTTTTCGCTTAAAATTTCTTACGATCGGCTTCCAACGCTTTACAAACGTCTTTTTGTTCCTCGTCGGACATATCTTTTGAGGCGCGGATGAAATCGACGGCGCTTTGGTCGATTTTTTTCATAATCGCGCTTTTGCGCGTATTGACGAGCCAGACGCCGACGACGCACGCGTATCCGGCGATCGACAAGGGAAGCGAGGAGGACATTAACCCGAACGCCAGAACGCAGAAGGCGATCCAAAAGACAAGAATTTCAAAGTAGCGCAATTTCTGGATCATCCGCGAATATTCCGGGGCGCGACGCGAGGCTTCCGCCTGCGCGCCCGCGTGAAGAGCCAAGGCGACGGAAACGGCGTCGACGGCGCCAAGCGTGTCGGGGCTGAGTCGAATCTTTCCTTCCGATTCGACGTATTCGTTTTGCGTGTAGACGTCGCTTTTGAGGATTTCGACGTCGTTCAGGTTCTTAGACGCCAAAAATTTTTTCAATTCGACGTCGGCGACGACTGAAGTTTTTTTGCGCGAGCCGACGCGCAACGTTTTCGACGCTTTGACCTGCGAGGTCCAAGCGAACCCAAAGATCGGAATAGCCGGAATCGAATAAAGAAGAACGGGAGAAATAGGCATAATTTAACGCTCTATGAATTAATGAGTAGTAATAAAGGCGTCCGCGACGAGGAAAAACGCGACGCGCGCGTTAATATCGTCGGCGGAAAAACTAATGAACGAAAGAGAAGGCGTTAATTTCGCAACGTCAAGAACGTAATAAAGAGCGGATTAGAAAGGGACGATTCCGTCCAAAAAGAGCGCGGTCGACGGAACCGAGCGTCGTCGCGTTCAAAAACAAGACGATTTGTCGACGTTTGGAACGCGCGCGCGACGAATTCGCATAGGCGCGCGCGTCGAGACGCTCCATAGTTTGCGGAACGTCGAACCGAAAGACGTAAGAATTCGGATATTTCCGAAAGGGGCGCGAAGGCGTCCTCAAGGCGCGGGACGAAACGCTCGTCGAACGTCGCTTGGGAAGGGGACGCTTGGGTCGAGGTCGCCTTGGGCGAAGCCGTTTTAAGAGAACAGGAATCCGTAGCGCTCGTTTGGACGCGCGTCGCGTCGACGCGATTTTCCTCGCGCGCGCCGCAAGCGACGAACGTCAAGCAAGAGAGGATCAAAAGAATCCAGCCGAACGCGTCTTGATTCGAAGAGTATCTCATAACGTCGCCGTCTCGTCGTTGTTGAAGGTTGGACGAGGAACGTTTCGACGCCAATTTTTCACAATTTGCACCAAATAAGCGACGTTTTCGACGGGCGAATCCTTTAATATTCCGTGTCCAAGATTGAAAATAAAACCGGGTCTGTCTCCAACGGCGTCGAGGATTCGAAGCGTCTCGCGTCGGATCGCGTCTTTTGAGGCGAGCAAAACGCAAGGATCAAGATTGCCTTGGACGGCGCGGTCGTAGCCGATCGTCTTCCAAGCGTCTTCGAGGGGAACGCGCCAATCGACTCCGACGCAATCTGTTCCAACCTCGGCGAAGGAAGAAAGAAGCGCAGGATTGCCCGTCCCGAAATAAATTACGGGGACGCCCGGCGTCAGCGTCGAACGTAATTCTTTTAACGACGGCAAGACGAACCGACGAAAGTCTTCAACGCCAAGACACCCGATCCAACTGTCGAAAATTTGAACGACTTGCGCGCCCGACGCGATTTGCGCATTAAGATAGCGCGCGGAAGAACGCGCCAGACGTCCAAGCAATTCCTTCCAGACGTCGGGTTGCGAATACATCAACGCTTTCGTTCGCAAAAATTGGCGGCTCGTTCCTCCCTCGATTGCGTATCCTGCAAGGGTGAAGGGCGCGCCGGCAAAGCCGATCACGGGCAGAGGCGCGACGGCGCGCTTCGTCGCTTCGACCGTTTTAAAGACGAAATCGAGCGACGAAACGTCTTCTAATTCGCGAACGCGCGCAAGATCGTTCGACTCGCGGAACGGATTGGAAATAACGGGACCGTCGCCGACCTCGTAAGAAAGGTTGAAGCCCGTCGGTTCGAGAATAGGCAATAGGTCAGAAAAAATAATCGCGGCGTCGACCCCGATTTTTTCAACCGCCGTTTGCATTACTTCCGCGCACAACTCGGGCTTTTTGCACAACTCTAAGAACGAAACGCTTTCGCGGACGGCGCGATATTCCGCCATATAGCGTCCGGCTTGACGCATCAGCCAAATCGGCGGTCGCTCGACGGGTTCTCGACGTAGGGCTTTTAACAAAAGCGGTTCGTTCATTTTATCGACATTACTCCTGCGTAACAAAAATTGGGAATTACAACCCTTGGACGTCGACGTCTCAACGTTCGACGCTCGTTTGAGGTTCGGAAACGCTCGGCGGAACGTCGTTTGGCGTCGACGTTTCTAAACTTTGCGTTTTCAGTAGGAAAAGATACCACATTCCGGCTAACAACGCCATAACGAGCAACGTTCTTTTAACGACGCGCGCCGTTTCGCGGCTGTTGCGGATAAAAGCGCGTCGACGTTCCGCAGGATTCGGCGCGCAAGGAAAATCGTTTTTATTCATTTTAACGCCTCGACGTTACAGGAAGCGCTTAGGACGCGCGACCAGTTTCCTGAAGTATAACGAATTTTGACGTTGTTTCAAGGAACGAGCGCATTTTTTAACGATAGGTTTTTAACGATAGGTTTGATTTTATCGATTTTCGACGTCAAACTTATTCGATTATTATTCTTTTTCTTTATGCGGCTTCGCTTCGGACGTCGATTATTGAAACGCCGTGTTGGCTTTTTAGACAAGGACGTCGTGTTAATTTCCCGATTTTGGAACATTGGGGGTGCGAACAGATGAAAAGGATTTTGTCGTTATTGGCGTTCGTTTTAGCGTTTGCTTTGACGAGCGTCGCGTCCTATGCTCAGACGGCTCATTGGAGCGCCGTCGGAACTCCGACGTATCTTTCGAGCGAATTGTACGGAGGATACGCTCACGATCCCTCTAACGTTCCTGAAATTACTCCCGAAGAGGTTGAGACGACGATCGACGGCGAGGAAGAGAAGGAAGAAGAGGAGCCTTCGAAGTTTATCAGCGGTAGTATCGTCGGCATATGGAAAGACGGATACGGCAGAGGCGCGAACGCAACGCAATTAGAGCAAATTTGGTTGACAAGCGAACACGCCGTCGATACGGAAGCCAATTTTGTCGACTTCGGTTATCGCGTCGACGCCTTGTTTGGCGTCAACAATCTGCAAAGTTACGGGGACGGCGGGTTCGACGGAAAATGGGGCGTCAGCGAAGACGGCTACGGCGCGTCGATATTCCAAGCCTACGGCGAAATCGGCGTCGGTAAGTTCTCCTTTAAAGCGGGAAAATTTGGAACGCTCCTTGGATACGAATCCGTCGATTCGAGCGAGACGAACTTCAACACGCACTCGGTTATGTACGATCACGAGCCCGCGACTCATTCTGGAGGGCTCTTCTCGTTTCAGGCGACGGACAGGTTTTCCGTCGATTTTGGCTTAGTCTCGGGCGCCGACGGAAGTTTTGAAAATCGTCGCGGCGATTCCGGGTTCCTTTTCGGCGCCACGTGGGACGTTACGGACGATTTCTCGATCGGATACGCCGGCGAGTTGAATCAAGTTCACAGCGCGCTTGGCGAAGACCGCGCCGGATTGAGCTTCGGATATTACGACGAACTCGGGGGGCTTTCCGTCGGAGATACGAGCGAATATCTGCAGTCTATTATTTTCGACTGGAAATTGTCAGAGAAATGGAGCTACGGATTTGCGACGAATTACGGAGGTATGTCGGATCGCGCCGAACATAGGGCGTGTTATAGTCTTTTCGGCGTCGCCAATTATTTGACTTACGACGTAACGGACAAATTGACGAGCGCCTTGCGTTACGAATACTTCACGGAACGTTTAGAAGAAGCGGGCAAAACGCTCGTCGACGGAGCGGACGAATTGCAATGTCACGAATTGTCTTACGGTCTGGTTTATCGTCCTTCCGAACATATTTTCATACGTCCTGAAGCTCGATACGACTGGACCGAGCTTGCGGAGAAATCTAACGGATTTACGGGCTCCGTCGGGTTTGGCGCGACGTTTTAACGCGCGCCGCCTTAACGTTCCTCGGCGCCCTTGTATTTTATTTGATAGGCTTTCGGGTCGTCAAAGACCGCTACGGCGTCTTCGGCGGCTCCGTTGGCGGAAAAGAGTATCACTAATTTATAGGCGTCTGGAGGAACGACGACGACGCCAAACACTTCGCGGAATCCGTTCGTATCTTTTTCAGCGTCTTGTCGCGCAAAGATACGAACGTCTTGCGGCTCCGCCGTCCACGCGCCTTCTTTATTTTGCCAACGAACGGTGAAATGCGCGTTGATTTCGCCCGACGTCTTGATCTTACCCGTAATAAAATATTTCTCGTAAGGCTTGACGTCTATAGGAAGGATATAGCAAGCGTTGGCGACTCCCTTCAGCGCGGGCAAGCCGTCTGCCGTAAGAAATTCGCCGTGCGAACGTTCGTCTTGCCACT
The DNA here is from genome assembly GCA_045641205.1 of Thermoguttaceae bacterium. Lineage (GTDB taxonomy): Bacteria > Planctomycetota > Planctomycetia > Pirellulales > Thermoguttaceae > RUG369. The sequence goes on along the minus strand of JAZUGM010000364.1, from coordinate 62 downwards.
TGCCAAGTCTCTCGAACCAACGCGCGGACTCGTTTGACTCCAACAAATTGGTCGCGTCGGTC
>JAZUGM010000363.1:0-3610 GCA_045641205.1 Thermoguttaceae bacterium | reverse complement strand
TGAACGCGCCGCCGCGACAAATATTTTTTCCGCGCTGTTCGTCGCGATCGTCTTGGCGATTATAGTCCTGTTGATAGCGGGACCGGTCGCGAGACCGCGCGAGACTTCGCCCGCGTCGGCGCTTGCGCTGTGTCTGCTTGGAATCGCGGGCGTCGGCGTCGGGGAATTTACGCGCGAGGCGGTTCGCAAGCCCTACGTTGTCGATCGGGTCGTCTATGGGAATCAGATTTGCCGTTCCGACGTTCCTCGTTTGCGCGAGACGGGTTTGCTTTACAACGGCGTTTGGACGCGTCTTTATCTTGACGAACTTCAGGAAAAATACCCCGAATTGAGCATATCCGCCGAGAAAAAATACGGCTGGGCGCCTTCGCTAATAGAAAAACTTGACGTCGAGCTTGAGGAGGCGACGGAGACCGCCGCCGAGCCCAAGGAAGAAGGGACGGAATCGGCGCCCGACGAGGGGACGACGGACGATTTGACTTACGACGATTCGACGTTCAGATTTGTGGGCGAGACCGCCGCCGTCGTTCAACGGAACGGCTCTTCTTTCACGCCGACGGCGACGGTGTCGAATCCGGCGACGTCCAATTTAACGTCGCCGAATCTAACGCCGCAAAATTCTAACGTCGCAAGCGCGCAAAATCGTTTGACGGTCGGTTCTCCGCAAGCGTCGGCTCGAAACGACGCGCGAAATTTGCAAGAGCCCGACGTTCCGACCCGCGCCGATATGCGCGCGCAAAACGGTTTGACAAGCGCCGCCGACGATTTGTCGGGCGTCGGAACGACTGAAGCGCCCGCCCGTTCCAACGCGGCTTTGGACTCCGCTTTTGACGCGGGCGCGAGTTCTCCTTCCGGCTTGGCGGTAGCGTCTTCGCTTGTTTCCGACGCGTCGTCGAACGCCGTCGACAATTCATCGCTCGTTGAAGAATCTTCGCGCGCGCAAGAGGTCAAGTCGAACGAAGAACTTGACCTCCAAATTAACGGCGCGATTTCGCGCGGAAACGAGGATTTGTTGCAAGTCGACGAAAATGATCGACTCGCGTTAGGTCGTTCGGTCTTTTTGCACCATTGCAACTGTTGTCACGCTTCGAGTCGCGGCTATTCCGCCGTCGCGCCGATGATCGTCGGCAAGAGCGCGGAAGAATTGAAGAATTTCGCGTTGCGACTCAATTATTCGCATTTTTATATGCCTCCTTGGGCTGGAACCGAAGTCGAAGCGGAATTACTCGCCGAATATCTCGTTTCGATTTCGCCCAAGACGCCCGCCGACGTCTTTGCAAAGCCGAAGCCAAAGAAGGAGAAGAAAGCCCCGAAAGAGCCGAAGGAAAAAGAAGGAACGGAAGAGGCGACGGGAACGGAAGAAGCGCCCGAAGCGTCAAGCGCGGACTTGGCGTCCTGATTTATTCCGCGTTTTCTTTTCGCGGGTCGTCGGAACTTATGATCGTTCCGATCGGCTCGCGGTCGGGATAGTTGACTAAGACGTACGTGTTGCGGTTGGCGTCTACTTTGATCGTTTTGGACAGCGAGTCGCCTATTTTTTCGCCTCGTCCGTCGCCGGGATAGAACGTAATTTTGTGTTTTCCGACGGGCGCTTCGAAACTTGCGACTTGAATTTCGGCGGGCAATAGTCCCCAACAGCGCGTGTCGGCCGTTTCCGTCGCTTCCCAGACGACGCCTCCGACGTCCGCCGCCAAGCTAATCCAGCCGTTGACGCGTCCGGCTTCTTTGGCGACGTAAATCGTACTTTTCTTGACGACGCGTCGTATGACCGCCTTGGCTAGAATTTGGTCTTTTGTCGCTTCGAACTGCTTGCGCGCCATCTCGTTGACGTCGGCGAGCGTTTCCGTCGTCGCTTGGCGCGCGCCGTCTAGATCGCACGCCACGCAGGCTATGCGAGGCTCTTCCTCGACTAACGCGGGGATCGGCACGGGCGCGACGGTCGGCGGCACGGAATATTTGTTGACCGCCGAAAAAATTTGGTCGGCGATTAGCAACGAGACTTGCGAGACGGGTTCATAGACTTGCTCTTTGCGCGGACCGCGTCCTACGAACGCGAAGACGTAGACGCGTCCGAAGCCCGGTTGAGAATGCACGCTTTTTTGCGCGCGCAAGAGATCCGCCTTGCCTTGCTTGAAGTCGGGGCGCCACTTGACGACTTTCTCGTAACAACGCGCCGCTTCAGATTGGTTCGCGTAGGATTCTTCCCAGAGCAAGCCTTCGATATAAGGACCAAGAGGAACGCGCGGGTAGTTTTTTTTCGGATTGTATTTCTTGCCCGAATTTTGCGGGTCGTCCGTCTCGCCTCCTCGGACGATTTCGTCTTGTTTCGCGGCGATTTGATAAGCGAACGCGCGCGCGTCTTTGCCTCCGTCGAGCAGATCGGCGATCGCAAGCGTCGCGCGAATCATAATTTTTTCGTAGTCTTCCCCTTCGTAAGACTTCGTATTGTCGTCGATCCAAAGCGACAAAACGTTCTCGGCGCCAAGTTTCGCGCGTTGCGTTTCGAGTTCGTCGAATTCGTCGCGAACGGCGAGCAGATTAGACTTGGCGTCGTCGATCTCGCCCGAGGAAAGCGCGAGGCTTGCGGCGTTGAGTGCGAGAACCGCCTGTTCCTTCTGAGGCGCGCGCTTTTGGCGTCGTTCGACGTCGTCCTTCGTTTTAGACAAGTCGCCAAATTCGTAGTAGTCGCGTCGCACGTCGCGCAGATGTTCGGCGTAGCGCGAGGCGCAACTTGCGCAAAAGCAGGGCAAGAGGCACAGGAGAACCGTTCCCAACAGGAATTTTGACGCCGAAGTTTCGCGTCGCGCAAGTCGCTTGAATCCGTTCATTTTTCGCATCGTTGAAAAAGCGTCGAACGAAGCGCGCGACTTTCCCTCCTTGGAAAGACGCCGCCTCGGGGTGAGGATAATCTTCTAATCTTTTCGCGTCAAGAGCGAATCGCGCGTCTTTCTTCGACTTCCTCTTGATTTGCGCGCTTTTCGTTCGTATAATAGGGACGTCGGAAGGTCGACGCGAAGCGCGCGCGTTCGATTTCTTCGCGATTTCGACGAAAAACGCGTCGAATTTTTACGAACCTTTCCAACAAGCGGCGCTTTTGTGCGAAGTAAATAATGACGACTGAACTGCAATTTTTTTTCGTTTTTCTTTTGAGCCTCGGTTTGGCGTCGTTTGCCAATTACGTCGTTGATTTGCTCGGTTGGACGCAACGTTGGCGTTCGCCTTGGCGCGCGTTCCCTAAGGAACTTGTCGAGCGGGGCGCCGCGCCTCGTCGTTCCTTAGCGAGTCGCGTTCCAATTTGGGGCTGGTTCGAACTTGCGCGCCTTGCGTCTATTAAAAAAGACGCGTCGCAAGAACAGTCTAGTTCCAAATCTAAACGCAAGAGCGAACGACGCGCGTCGGACGCCAAAAAAAACGAACGACTTTACGCGACTATACCCGGCTGGGAGTCGCCTTATTTTTGGGTTCGTCCGGCGCTTGTCGAGATGCTTTTCGCGGCGTTCGTGCTTTGGCGATTCGTCTATTGGCGCGATATTAGATTCGTCGATTCACATTTTTATTTCGGCGAGTCGCTCGTGTGTTGGGGCGCCGAGACGACGTTGTTGTGGTTTGC
>JAZUGM010000362.1:0-17389 GCA_045641205.1 Thermoguttaceae bacterium | reverse complement strand
GAGAACTATTCGACGTTGTTTAGCGCGTTAGGGGAAATGGAAAACTGGACGGAAGCGGACGACGAGCGACTCAAAGCGTCCGTTAATTACGTCGTTTCAGCGACAAACCGTCCGATGACCCGGAGAGAATTGGAATCGTTGCAACTGAGCGTTAAAAACAAAAAAGCGGAGAAGAGTATGAATACGATTTTAGACGTACTCAGAGACGAGGCAAAAATCGAGGGAATTCGCGATGGAAGACGCGAGGGAATCCGCGAGGGAATGCGCAAGGGAATGCGCAAGGGAAAAATCGAAGGAAAAATCGAAGGAAAAATCGAGGGCGAAATCAAAACGATCAAGACGGTTGCTTCGTTGCGTTTTCAGGAAACTTCTGATCGTTTGAGCAGATTATTGACTAAGCTGAACGATCTCAAACTTTTGAACATAGCTTGTCAATTTGCCTTAACCGCGCCTTCCTTGCCGGACGTCGAGAATTTTGTCGAAAATTTGATTCCGATCGAATCCAAGCGTAGGCGCGTAGCCAAGAAACAGACGGCGTAACGTTTGTCTAAAATCATAACCGCCGGAAACGCGGTAAAATTTTCTTCGAACTTTTATTCGACGCGACAAACAGCCGTCTTTAGTGGAATTTGAAGCGATCCCTTGGCTACGTCTTAAAGGCGTTCGGTTTTAAAGCGCGACGTACTAGCGCGTCTCGTTTCATACGGCTGAAATATTACTCAAAATAAAACGCAGAAGCGGCGACAATTATCGTGAATTTCATCGTCTCGTTCTTTCTCGCCCTAACGGCCTCGCTTGCGACTTTGGCGTTGCAGTCGTGCAACGACGGGCTCGACGTCAACGGCGGAGTCGTCGCCGTCTGTTCCGTTTTTGCGATTATTTTGGCGCTGTATTTTGTCGACTACAAAAAGACCTTCGCGATTTCCCATAAAATCTGCAACGTTTTACTCGTCGTAGCGGTTCTTTCACAGTCGGGCTCGTTGTTTCGGTCTCGTCAAGACTTCCTTGCTTTCTCGATAGCCAATATTCTCGCGTTAATCCAAGCCGTTATTTTTTTCCAAAAGAAAACGCCGCGTATCGCGTGCCAAATACTCGTAATTTCCCTTGTCGAAATAGCGGTCGGTTGCGTCTTTCAACGCGACTTGCGCTTTGTCGCGACGGTTCCTCTCTACGTATTGTCCGCGTTTTTATCGCTTTCTTTGTTGTTCCTCAACGCGGAACGCGATTATTACGCAAGGCATATCGCGCTCAAAGAACGTTTTTCTAAGCGAAAGGAAAAGCGCGCGAACCTCAAGAAAAAAAATCAAAAAGAATCCGAACTTACGCCGGACGCCTCGCTTTTAGCGTCTGCGTCGACGTTCCTAAACGGCGCGTCGGCATTAAGCGTCTCCAATGAAAAATTTCTTTTTTTCGCCTGTCCAAGTTCGGCGCCCTACGGAATCGCTTTCGAATATTTCAAACGTTTCGCTTTATGGAGCGTCGGCGGAGCGCTGTTCGCGGCGGCGTTCTTTTGTCTGTTTCCGCGATTGAATCAAATCGGTTGCGGTCCTATTCAATTTGAAGAGGTCGACTGGGGCGCCGCCAAAGCGGTCGGTTTTGCCCAAACCGGCTTCAGCAGTACGATCGAACTTGGCGATCTAGGTCCGACGCTAGATTCCTACGAGCAAGTAGCGACGGTTCAGTTTTACGCCCTCGACGGTCTTAAACGTTCCGAAACGCTCGATTCCAACAGTCCCGTCTATTTCCGAGGCGTCGCTTTGGCGCAGTATTTTGATCGTCAATGGTCGGAAATACGCGAGTATATGAGAATTCCCAGCGCGAATTTATTGACGCGTATGCTCAGAGCGCAAATGGAACCGCAGAATTTCAGGGACGTCGTGCCCGAGGAAATTCTAAACGCCGCAAAAAAGCAAGAGTCCGCGCCTCCAAGCGCGTCTCAAAGAGTCGATCGTTGGGGACGTCCCTTTGAACCCTATCCTTTTCCGCCCGCGAATCGTTCCGAACGTCGCGATTCAGACTTTGCGGAATCGTTCCGCGCGCCCGTATTGGGTTATAATCCCAAACGACTCTCCGACGTCGGTTCGATTAAAATTACCGAGTCCGAAGACGAACGCGGTCTTCTTGACGAACTCAAAAAACAATTCGTTCCTATAAAAAACGCGATCCAATACGACTCGAAATCGGACGTTATCGCCCTAAAAATGGAAGCCGAACCTTCGAATTCGCCCTTCGTCTTTCATATCCGACCCTTTTTCGTCGTCAAAGGTTACCCGCCGCTCGTTTCGACTTGCGCCTCGTCGGTAACGCCTCGACGCGCGTCTAAAAGAGAATTCGTCGACAAACGACAATATTGGTTCGTTACGCCCGCGTTTCACGACGGACGTCAAGACGTGCTTACGCCTAATCAGGAAAACGTCTGGGAATTTTTTCCCTATTATTTGACGTTCGATTTTGAGCGTTTGCCGCGTCTGACCGAGTTGGCGCGCCAATGGGATTTAGAATCGGGTTGCGATAAAAACAATTTTATCGAACGCGCAAAATTTTTAGAAGGAAAATTACGCGACTCGGGACTGTTCAAATATAATCGGACGGGCGTCTTGCGCGATCCGTCTCTTGATCCGTTGGAAGATTTTGTCGCCGAACGACGCGAAGGACATTGCGAATATTTTGCGGGCGCGTTGACTTTAATGTTGCGCGCCGTCGGCATACCGTCCCGCATCGTCGTCGGATACGCTTGCAACGTCGAATCCAAATCGAAAAAAATCGTCGTGCGACAATCCGACGCCCATTCTTGGGTCGAAGCGTATATCCCGCCGAAACAACTTGCCTACGCCGCTTCTAACTCGACTTCAAATTTGAACGTCGATCCTAACGCAGAATGGTTGAAAGACGGCGCTTGGTTGCGACTTGATCCGACCCCAGCCGCCGAGCGAGCGGCGGAGCGTCCCGGCGCGCTTGCCGTCGGCGCTAGCGATTTGTCGTCCTTAGTTCAGTCGCTTAGTCGCGATTTCGTCTTGAATTTTAACGGCGCGCGTCAGCAACGCAAAATTTACGCGCCGATCGTCGAAACGTATCGAGCGTTTACTCGATTCGTCTCGTCGTTAAAAAACGCGTTCGTTTCCAATTCGGCGTCGCAAGGGGGTAAAAAATTCAACTGGCTTCGCGCGTTTCTTCTCGTTTGCCTATGCGTCGCAACCCGCGTTTTATGGATTCGTTGCAAAAACCGACCCTTCGCGTTTCTGCGGAAACGTCCCATGCGCAACGGCGGAAAGAATAAGGCGCAAAGGAAAGAATTTTTAGCCGACAAAGGAACGATCGCCCTGTTCTTACAAATCGCGCAAGCGCTGGAACGGAAATTGAAAATTAAGAGACGACAAGGAGAAACGCCCCTTGAATTTGCCGCGCGTTGTCTCGAAACGGAAAAGAATTGCGCCTCAACGACGAGCGCGGCGGAAAACGAACCGATTAACGACGTAATTACACTCGCGCAAAACTATTATTTGGCGACGTTTGGAAACGTTCCAATTTCGTCGCAAGAAAAAAAGCGATGGAAAGAATTTCTGCGCGCGCTTTCGGGAAGCCGACGAATGAAATTCGGAGGTTAGGCGGATTCAGACGACGCGTAGGGATTCGTTTGTCGAAAGCCTCGTAAAGTTCCGCCCATCCGCCTACATGCAGGCGGCTTTCGCGCGACGGCTTGCGCGGCGTCTTGATCCAACGAAACGCCGAATTTTCGCGAACGGTTACGGTTCGACGAAGCCGCAGTACATTGCTTCCGCTTTAGATTTATTCCAAATCGAGGGCGGATAGTTCGTCTTTTCGTCCCTACCCTTTTCCGATTCGAAAAATTTGTCTCCATAAAGGAGAAAACTCGCCTCCCTTTCCGTCGCTTCGCCGGCGCGCAGGTAGAAATTATTCAACGTCGCCAACAGATTCGAAGAATCTCGGGACGCGTCTGGAACCTCGTAATTCCAACGAATCGCCCACTTGCGCGCGACTCCCTTTTCGGAGCCGGTAAATAGCGCGGTTCCGGCTAAATCTAGCGCCAAGTCGAATATTTCGCCGTCGACGCTCCGCACGTTGCCAACTTCGCGCAAGTTTTGCAAATCCCAAATACGAACCGTTTTATCTTTTCCGGTCGAAACAAGCCATCGCGATTCCGGAAACAATTTAACGACGCCGACCTCGCCAAGGTGCCCCGAAATAACGCGACGCGTCTTTTCAGTATCGTCCGTAAGATCGACGACGTATATTTTCCCGTCGGCGCAACCGGCGACTAGCGTCGTTCCGTCGAAAGACAAGTCTAACGCAAGAACGTTCGCCGGAAAATTCCGAATTTCTTTTCTAGGCAGTTCGCTTCGACCGTTCCAAATACGAACCGTCTTGTCTTCGGCGCAAGTGGCAAAAAAGCGCCCGTCGCGACTGAAAACAAACGATCGCACGCCGCCGTCGCCCGCGTGAAGACGAATAAGCTCGCGATTGCGAATAAGATTCCACAACGAAACCGTCCCGTTCGCGGTCGCGACGGCAAGAGTTCGTCCGTCGGGCGCAAAGCAGACCTTTGAAACGCTTCGTATTTTTTCCGGCAACTTGGCTATTTTTCGACCGTTCGCCAAATCCCAAAGAACGACGCTTTGATCCCAACTCCCCGACGCCAGAAAACGACAGTTGGGCGACAAAGCGATCGTTCGCACCCAATCGGCGTGCGTCAATTCATAAGCCAAACGCCAAGATTCGGCGCGCTTCGACTCGATTTTATCCTCGTTCAAATCGCGTTTGGAGTCGGGCGTCCAGAGGCGCGCGGCGCAGTCTTTACCCGCCGTCGCCAGAAAAGAACCGTCCCAAGCGAGCGCCAAAGTCGAAAGAACCGATTCGTGCGCGACGATTTCCGACGCTTGGACGATCTCCGCGACGCCGGAGCGCGCGGCGCGTCGATCCAACGTTCGTTCAAAGAAAACTCGCGCGTCTTCGCCCCCTTCTATTCCCTTCGCGTCGTTGAAAAGCCGCACCAGCGTCTCGACGTCGTTCTTTTCTTCGGCGTCGCGCGCTTCCTTCAAAATCGAATCGATTTTTTCGGTGCGTTCTTGCAACTCTTCGGAAGAATTAATCTGACACAACAAACGAGGCGCGCGCGTCTTTGTCGAACGACATAAAATCGCGACGTTCCAGTACTGACACACGTTCCCCTTGGTTATCGACAAGACAAAGCGCCCTTTCGGATCGATCCATAACGCTTCGACCACGCCGCCAAGTCCGACAAAAGTACGCGCGCACCTTTCGCGTTTGACGTCCCAAATTCGGATAAGCGAGTCGTCGCCGCCCGAGGCCGCCCAATTTCCGTCGGGCGTTACGCTTAAAGCGGTCGTCCGCTGTTCGTCGTCGACAAGACGAATTTCGTTCGTAAAATCGCTCCCCTTGACGACGGAAACATAATTTGTTCGGGGCGTAAACAACGCGGAGGACTCGTCGGTCCCGACGCGTCGCGCGCGCAAAACGCCCCAGTCGACGTAGGTAAAACGACGACTTAATCGCGCGTTTTTCTGCGAATCGTTCATCGCCGATTCAAGTAAAACCTCGTTTTCTCCAAAGGAAAGGCTCCAGCGATAATCGTCGCTCGTCGCCTTCGGGCGTTCGCTTGGTGAAAGGAAGTTAGAACGCTCGCTTCCCTTAGAGAAGCGCGATAAAATTTGTCCGTCGTCCGCGTTGAGAAGAGCGTATTTTCCTTCGTTTAATTCCAACAACGCGAAATCTCCGCTTTCGTCGAGCGCCAAAAAGGGAGGCGTTTGGTCGTTTGGTCGGCGCAAAACGTAATTTGCGCGGCATCGAACGTCAAAGGACGCTGTCTCTTCGATGCGTTTGAGTTCTTCGCGCAAGTTGTCTTGAGAGGGCAAAAGCTCGAGCGAACGTTCAAAGGAGTCGATCGTCGCCCTAATGTTTCCGCGTTCAAGTTGCGCCAATCCCAACGCGTGAAACACTTGCGGATCGTTTGGACGAAAACGTTTCAAATTCTCGAGACGTCGAATCGCTTGAGTATCGAGAATCGTGCCCGCGCGCCATAAGGACAAAACGTAATTGTACGCAATATAAGGCTGTTGAGGCGAACTTTCCGAAGCGCGACGAAAGAGCGCCGTCGCTTCGTCTTTCTTTCCCAAGTCAAGTAACGAAACGGCGCGATTGGACATACTCTCCGCCGTGCATAACGCGTTCTGCGGCTGGCGCCTAGGAAAACGCTCGCCGAACTCGTCTTGATAAATTTCGCAAAGTTGGTCGGCGACCGACTGCATCGAATTCGGTCGTTGTTCGGGCGCCTTTCTGAAACACCAACGCAACAAGTCGACCAAACCGTCCGGCATAACGGGTCGCGCGTTCGATTTCGGCGCGTTCAAAAAGACTTCAAACACTTCCGACGCCGTATGACCGCCGACTTTACAGGGCGAGCGACCGTGAAACATCGCCAAAACGGAAATCGCCCAAGACCAAATATCCGACTGTTTCGTCATCGGAACGGTTTCGAATTTTCCGCGTTTGTCCCCGCCCTTCTCGCGAAATTCGCGATATAACTGAAACGCCCTATACTGCTCCGGCGAACAGTAAGAAGGCGTAAGACCGTCGCAAGCGCGCGCGGAAAGCGCGTCGTTTTCCGTCGAATCCTTCACAAATTTGGAAAGTCCAAAGTCCGTGACTTTAACCGTAGAACCGGCGATCATCACGTTGCTCGGCTTGACGTCCAAGTGCAACAATCCTTGACGATGCGCGTATTCCAGCCCCCACGCAAATTGAATCGCCATATCAAGAATACGCGCTAAAGCCTCGCGAGTCGTACCCGCGTAAAGTCGTTTGTCGGCGATCCAATCTTGCAAAGTTCCGTCGGGCGCCAATTCGGCGAACAAGCGAGGAATCCCGTCGATTCTTCGCACAAAGTAACAGGAAACGACGTTGGCGTGAAGCCCCAACTCAATCCAAGTTTGGCATTCTTTTTCAAAACTCTGCTTGCCAAATTCCGTAGCGACGACGCCCGGCTTGGGACTTTTTACGATCAAGTCGGCGTTCCAGTCGCGACGTCGCACGCGCTGAACTAAGCCGACGCCCCCTTCTCCGTAAAGTTTGTCTTTAGAAAGCGGCAATACCTGACACAAGCCGTCTAAAAGAACCTCGCCGACTTTCCAAACGCCCTCCGGCGGATTGAAAAATTCGGGCGGAAACGCTTCGAGATTGTCGGACTTCGAAAGATTATCGGACTTCGAAATTTCAGAACGCGAACGCTCGGAATCGGAAAAAACGTTCGCTTCGTTCTCGACGGAACGTCCCGGACGTTCCAACGCGACGTCTTGGAATTCGTTCAAAACAAAAGAACGCCGACAAGAAGGGCAAAGAGCCTTTCGTCCCTTCAATTTGACGTCGAGATCGTAAACGGCTAGACAATGCGGACACTGGACGCTAAACGTTTGATCGTTCATTGAATCCAACTAAAAACGCAATTTTCACGAAAGCCAAAAAAACCGAACGGCGCGCCCTATTCTTTCATAATATCATATGAAAAGGTCGCGCCGCGAGTCGCGTCGAATTTTGTCAAAGATTACGAACGCGCGCAAACGTCGCAAGGCGCGCGCGACGTTATCGCTTCGAATATTCGACGTAAGCCTTGTCGAGGTCTTCGGGCGTCAAATCGCCGTTATGGAACAAGACTCTAAAATTAAAGAACATTTTCTCGCCTTTGTTCAATATTTGAGTCCCGTCCGCCTTAGGATTGCTCGGCTCGAAATCGCGCCAGCCGAACGGATTGCTTGCAAACAGCCCGTAGTCGCGAACGTGCCGCCACGCGGGCGCGCCGAGCGAATTTTCGCCGCTCAAGACGGCGACGCCAAAAGTCGAGAGCGGAAAATCCTTCGCGTCGGAACCGCGCTTAAATTCGGCGTTCAACTCCTCGCCCGTGAGGAATTTCTCAACGGGTCCAACGTAGTCGACCCATAACGAACGCTTGCTCCACGTCTCGCCGTCGACTTCTCCTGCGTCGTTCAAAATCGTTCCGCCCCAATTAGGATTGAGCTTTTTCGAAGTAACGGCGGTCGGACTAGGAACGCGAATGCCGAAAGAACCCTCTTTCGTATCGCCAAAAACGACATTGTCCTCAAGCGCTTCGATCGTTACGGAAAAATCCACGTAACGGACGGGCTTTGACGAAATATTGCAAACGCCAAAAGTCGAAGTTCGAACGTCGCGACAAACGTCTCGATCCAACTTGTCGTTACGCCAATAATTTTCCGTCGTTACGGATACGGTCTTGCCGTCGGACTCGACGACCGGCGCCTTCGTCTGACGAATCACTGAAGGCGTTCCACCCCAGAAGTCTCCCCCGGAAACGTTACCGTGATTGAACCAGAAAGAACGATGATGCGGATGGTCTTTGACGCCGCCGCGCTCCGAAATAACCGCGTTTTGATAAATCGTCTTCATTTGCGCGTCGGGCTCGTTTTCGACGTCTACGGCGTCGATCATCGGCCACGCGCGCGTCGCTAAATTACCGTTCGGCGCGCAAATAGGCCAAATAATCGGCGTTCCCTTAAAATCGGGTCGACATTCGGCAAAAAACGCGCCGTCGACAAAAACGCGAACGGAATCGCCGGGCGTCTTTTCATACGACAAAACGGGCGCCTCCTGCGCGAAAAGCGCGACGGGAAAGAAACCGATCAATAAAACCCCGGAAAATAAAATCGACGCGCAACGCGCCGCTTTATTAAGACGGCTTGCGACGACGCCAAAGGAAAAAAATGAGAAAGTCAAGATAAACGCCTTGTTAAAAACGGTAAAAAAACAATCAAAAACTATTATTTTGTGGAAACGACGGCGCTGACGTCGGGCGCGTTTCCAAGTATCGACAACGTCTGTAAAATGGTGTTGAGATGAATGATTCTCGACCCGTATTTATCAAAAAACTCGTTCAATAAATATTCGTTGTCCTTGAGTTCTTCAAAATTGTCGTCGACGTCGTAAGCCAACGAAGTCAAGAAATCCGTCTGAATTTTTCCCAAACTGTCGGCCGCCATCTTACAAGAATTCGCCAAGACGGGATTGGCGCGCTTCCATTGCGCCAATTCGGCGTTGCGTTGTCGTTGCGCCGCGCCAAGTTGATCGACCACTTCTTGAAGCAGTTCGTTTTGCTTCGTTTGAACGGAAATCAACTGACGCATAAGTTCCGAAAACTCCGTCTGTTGATCGGAATATTGCGAAATCGTCTCGGCGCCGACGTCGATCGAACCGACTAATTCATACTTTGATTCGTTAGGCATTTTTCCGTCGTTTCTCTCAATTTCCAAACGCGTTCGAAGCCGCGCGACAAACGCGAGTCCGAGTCGGGCGTTCGTCCGTTCGTATGCTTGTAAAAGTAAAAACGGAACGCCGACGACTCCATTATAATCTACAAAGAGACTTTTGACTAATCTTTTCTTCCCGTTTTAATAATTTTTAGAAAAATTGCGTCGTAAGAAATCTAGTTGAATCGGCGACTATTCCGAAAAGTATTGCCGACTAAAGACGACGCGCAGGGATTCGTTTTTCGCGCAAGCGAAAAACGCGCGAAAGCCGCCTGCATTGCAGGCGGATGGGATCGGTTCGCAAAACGTTGATTTCAAAAAAAACGACGAAGTGGATCCCCGCGTCGAAAGACGTGGGCGTGGAAGCCGCTTCGTCGTTTTTCGCGCGACATTCGCCTGTTAATTACGTTAGGCGCCAACGCCTGCAAAGAAACGAAATTAAAGTTTTCCGACGGAGGTTTCCGCCGCGAGCGCGTCGATCATCGCTCTTGTCGACGCTTCGACGGCTTCTTCCCAACGATTCTCGCCAAACCGTTCTTTGTAAGCGTCGGTTCGATACGCGAAAATAATTCCGCGCGAATTATTCACGATCGCGCCAAGTCCGTTAGAATCAAAGGCGCCCGCGACGCTTTTCGCGCTTCCGCCCTGACTGCCGTAACCAGGAACTAAAAACCAAACGTTTGGAAACAAAGCGCGTAGTTCCGTCAACTGTTCCGGCCAAGTCGCGCCGACCACCGCGCCAATATTGCCGTACCCGCATTGAACGCTCGTCTTGACTATGCTCTCTTGCGCCAACTGCGAAACATATTCTCCGACTAATCGATAGAGCGGCTTGCCGTTGAAAATCAGGTCTTGAAACTGCGCCCCGCCCTTATTGGACGTTTTAACAAGCACAAAGAGCCCGCCTCCTCGTTCGTTGGCGACGTCGACGAAGGGCGTCAAACTGTCGTCGCCAAGATACGGACTAACGGTAAGCGCGTCGGCGCCCCAAGGACTCGTGCCACTCGGTCCGATCAAACCGTTGGCGTAAGCGGTCGCCGTCGAACCAATATCGTTGCGTTTGGCGTCTAAAATTACCAACAGACCTTTTAAAGCGGCGTAACGCACGACCTCGTTCAGCGCTTTCATTCCCAGCGGTCCGTATTGTTCAAAGAACGCGGACTGCGGCTTGACGGCGGGAACAAGAGACGCTACGACGTCGACTATTTTCTTACAAAAAACTTCGAAGACGTCCGCGACGTCCGCCGGATTAGATTCTGATTTGCCCGATTTCAACGCTTCGGGAATAAGAGCCCAACGAGGATCGAGTCCCACAAGCGTAGGGGTCTTTTTTTGTCGAATTTTGTCCGCTAATCGGTCGGAAAAAGGAATCAAAGGATAGCTCCTGCAAATTGTGTTTCGAAACGTCCGTTCAGTAGTCGAGTTCTTCGCGACGGAACAAACCGTCAAATTGCGAGAACCCCTTTGGCGCGCAATAAATCGGAATTCGGAATCGCTAAACGCGCGTCGACGCCGTTTAAAGAGTATACGAAAAAAGAAAAAAAACAAGGAGGACGCAAAACAAAAAAGGCGAACCGCCCCGAAGGTCGATTCGCCTAGATTATTGTGGAAAATTCCTCAAGTTATTCGTCGAGGAACCTCGCTTGTCCGCGTCTCAGTTGCAAGCGGCGCAAGGAGCGCAAGACGGAGCCGGGGCGGCCTCGATCGGTCCGCAAGCGGCGCAGGAACCGCAGGAAATTTCAGCGACGTAAGCCGGCTTGAAGAAACCGCAGTCTTCAACGGGGGTCGTAACGTCGGCCAAAGCGCTGAAGGCGCCGTGAACCAGCTTGCAAACGCCGTTGATAGGACGATGAACGGCGTTGTAGAGGCAAGGCTTCAAATACGGGAACATCGGTCCGCAACAAGCGACCGGCGCCGCGCAAGGAGCGCAAGAGGAGGCTTCAAACGTGCAATCGGGCAGATTCGAAGCGACGATCGGACCACAGGAAGCGACCGTAACCGTGCAAGGTTGAGGCGCGGAGCAAACCGGGGTCGAGCAAACGGGCGCCGCAATACAAGGACGACAAGCCAAGAGCGAACGAAGACCGCCGAACAACTCGCAGGAAGCGCCGGTGCAGGAAGCGCAAGGAGCGCAGGAAGGGCAAGACCCGGCGGCGGCGCAAGGGGCGCAATCTTGGGCGAAAACATTCGCGGTAGCGAGCATAGCGACTAAAGCGAAACAGCAAGCAGTCAAACGAATTTTCATTATAGGTAAACTCCTTTTTAAACCTGGACGCCAAACCGCCGACCAGTCGTTGCGTCGCCTCCCTTAGGGCGCGGACAGAGGAAAATGAACAAGTCGTTCAGATTCCAAGTCGTCAAACTACGCCGTTAAATATGCGACCGACTACAATTTGAAGGTTTGACAAAATCTTTCGTTATTTTTGTTCCAACATAAACCTGTGTGCCGCCGCGCCTCGGAAAACCCAAGGATTGAACGCCGACGAACAAACCGATCCATTTGGCGTTTTATTTATCGAGTTAAACCGTTCGACCGCTTTAATTTTTCTTACCATTTACTGGTAAAAAGGCTGAACGGCTTCGAAAAACCGATCCGAAATTGACTGGGTTGAAAGTTTTTTTCTTAACCAAGTCTCCTTCGTCTTGACGTAATAAGTTATCGGTAAACGCCTCGAGACGTCTTCATAAAAAAAAAAGAAACCAATGTTTTTTTCAGAAAAAACCTTATAACAAGTTTTACAGTTATTCTTTATACAATCCATATAATCGTCATTTTTCCAAGTTTATCAACGTAGCAAATCAAAACTGAAAATCATAATCGTTTTAATAGGCGCCCCCCCTCTTCTCTGTATTTCCCTCTTAACAATTTTGACCGCGAGTCGAACGGGAGGAAAAGGACCAAAAACCAGACTTCTTCTAAAAAAATAGCGTTAAATTTTACGATTTTCAAATCGCGGGTCGTATTACGAACAAGCGCTCGCGTCGATTCGTCTCAAAAACGCGTCGACTGTTGTTCGCGACGTCGGATCGACATAGGGAATTATGAATTATGTCGCGCGCGTCGTTATATTATGGTCTGAGGCTTGGAAGGAGCGATCATATAAGCCTTGTTTTGGGTTCGTTCGCGTCGAAGGCGACTTGTCGCGTTTCGTTCCCCGTTTGATCGAAGTCGCGCCCTAGGATTACAGGGACGACTACTTTGAGTCATTCTCGTATGCCGGACGATAGGAAGCGTCCGCGTAACGGGTTCGTCTCGGCTTTTCGAGAAACGTCGGAAACGACGTTTGAACAGGATGTTCGTTCGAAAAGATCGACTAGACCGGCGCCTCTCGGGGCGTTTGGCGAAGTTATGACAAAATTACTCCAGTATGTTCTCGTATTGTCCATTTCGTTTGGACTATGCGATCGATTATTAAGCGAAGATAGAAAAAGTCCCGAATCCAAATGGACGCCCACGTCGACGATTTCGACGTTTAACGACTTCAGTTCGCAACTTAAACGACGAACGACGCCGCAAGCGCCGACGTTGCGTCTAATCGCGGAGGACTCGCGCGAAGCGAAAAGCGTCGCAAGAATCCAGCCGCTCGAGTACGACGAAACTTTGGCTCGAAACGACGAAATCGATCGGATCGTCGCCGAAGGGAGCGAATTGCTCGCAGAAAGACGATGGTCGGACGCTAAGAAGAGATTTGAAAAAGGTCTCAAATCTTATCCGAACGACGCCGTTCTCCGTTCGTTGTTTACGATCGCTCGACGCAGGCAAGAAATTAAGATTCGGTACTCCGACGCGTCCTTTGTCTCCCTGACAAAGAAAGTCTCGAAGAGTGATTTACTCGCGCAGTTTGACGAGATTTTCCTTGACGTCGATCTATACCATATCGACAAGCCGTCGGCGGTCGTTATGTTCGATTTCGGCGTTTCGGGCGTCGCCGAAGCGCTTGACGAAAGCGAGTTTTATCGACAAACCAACGTCGCGTTCTCCGACCAAGAGAAAGCGCGGACGATCGTCGACGCGTTTCAAGCAAGCGCTAGAAAGCGGAGGATCGAGTCTCGAACCGACGTAAAAAGCGCGTTGCAAGAGCTGGCAAGCCGTCTCCAACGTCAAATTGGAATTGCGGAAACGACGATTATCGCGGAGTTTCTCGCTTCGTCGATTTGCTCGTTAGACGCCTACTCTTCCCCGTTGACGCCGACTCAGGTCGACGACGTGTTTTCAATGATCGACGGTCGATTCGTCGGATTGGGAGTCGAACTCAAATCGGACGTCCCTACGCGAATCGCTCGAGTGATCTACGGAAGTCCCGCGTATGAACAGGGAATTCGCGTCGGCGACGAAATCGTTTCGATCGACGGTCGACGCGCCGAAGGTTTAACGAGCGTCGAAACGGGCTCTCTGCTCCAAGGCGTCGAAGGTCAGAAAGCGACGTTAATATTACGCTCGCCGGAAGGCAAATTGCGCGAAGTCGTCGCGGTAAGGCGTCCGATCGAAGTCCCGAGCGTGGAAGACGTTCATATGTTGGAAACGACGGACGGAATCGGCTACCTTAAAATAACCTGTTTTCAGAAGACGACCGTCGGCGAACTGTCGTTGGCGCTCAAGGAACTATCCGACTTCGGGGCGAAAAGGCTCGTCGTCGATCTCCGGCAAAATCCGGGCGGACTGTTCCAAGGCGCGATCGAATCGGCGGATTTGTTCCTAAGTTCGGGCAAGATCGTCCAAACTTGCGGACAAGTCGAACGGCAAGACTTCAACGCAAGTTCAGCGTGCGTCTGTCGTCAGCCTCTCGCGTTACTCGTCGACGCGAACAGTGCGAGCGCCGCTGAAATATTCGCCGGCGCGTTGCAGGAAAACGACCGCGGATTCGTCGTCGGAACTCAAAGTTACGGCAAAGGCGCGGTTCAAGCGATCATCCGCCTAAACGAGACGAACGCGCCCAAGCCGATCGCCGGTCTGAGACTGACGACGGAAAAGTTCTACTCCCCGCGCGGACGCGCCTACAGCGGAGTCGGAGTCCTGCCCGATTTCGTCGTCGACTCGGAACCTGAAGAGTTTGCGACGACCCGTCAAAGAACGGCGGAAATCGCGCCTCCATACGCCGAAATGTACGATGCAGACGACGTCGCTTCGGATCCTTGCTTAATGAAAGCGATCGTGGAATTAAACCGCGCGAAGCGTTAAACGCAAGCGCCAAATGCAAAAACGCCGCGCCGAACAAACGACGCGACGTTTTTTTATTGCGTCAAACGACAAAAAAACAAAAAGCCTAATCGCGACGACGCAGTTAAAACGTCGGATTAGGCGCACGTTTGAACATAAAATTCGTCAAATCGACAAATCGACAAAATCACATATCGTAAGAGATTTCCAAAATCTCGAATTGCATCAGTCCCTTGGGAACGTTGACTTCGGCAATTTCACCGACTTTTTTGCCAAGAAATCCTTTGGCCAAGGGACAGGTGCAAAGGATTTTTCCGGCGGCAAAATCTTCTTCGCCGGCGCCGACCAACGTATATTGAATCGTTTTCTTGTCCTTCAAACGCTTGACGCGAATCGTGGCGCCAAAACGAATTTCGTCCTGTTGCACCGTGCCGGGATCGATGATTTGCGCGCGCCCGATTCGACTCTTCAAATCGTTAATTTTCGCCTGCAAAAGGCTCTGACTCTCGCGTGCGCCGTGATATTCGGCGTTTTCCTTTAAGTCTCCTTCGGCGCGCGCCGTAGCGATTCGCTCAAGGATTTCAGGCATTAAGTCGTTTTCCATATGCTCGACTTCTTGTTTCAAACGAGCATAACCTTCTCGAGTCATTGGAATCGGATCGAACATTTTTACCGTTCCTTTCTCCCCAACGCAAAATTAAAAGGCGCGCGTTATAAAACGCGCGCCCGATAGCAACTTACGCGCCGCAGTTCCAAGGGCGCCGACGACGCTCAAATATTGTTTGTTTGTCTGTTTGTTTATTCAATCCGCAAGCGCAACGGGCGCAAGACGACGATCGGAACTCAAATTCCAAACTTTGGCGTATTATACCAAATTCTAAACCTTTATCAACCGTAAAATTCAGATTCAAGCAAGTCGTAATGAAATTGCGCGTTGTAAGGACGTTATCGCAACGCGCCTTCCGAAGTCGCGGCGGTCTGTTCCAACCTGCGTCGCAAAACGGAGGCGAACGCCAGTCCTTTTTGATTTTCCGGGTCGAGTCTCATCGCCTCGTTTAGCGCGCTCGTCGCCAATTCGACGTTTCCTCGTTCTAGAGCGACTTGCGCGAGCGCCAAGCGATATTCGGCGTTTTGCGGAGCGAGCGCGGTCGCCGTTTCGTAGGATTCCTGCGCGTCGACGACTAGTCCGAGCGCCCAATAAGCGCCGCCCTTGCCCGCAAAAACTTCCGCCGGTTCGCGGTTCGTCGGATAGAGACGTTCCAAATATTGCCAAGAAGCCAACGACGAATCGAAATCGCCTAATTCGAACTGAATCGACGCAATTTCGCGCAACAATTCGCGTTCGTCCTGCGCGTATTGAGTCGCGCGCTGGAAATCGTCGAGCGCGCTTTTCAAATCGCCCAGTCGTCGATAGACCTTGCCGCGAAGTTCCCAAGACTCCGCGCGCTTAGGCGAAAGGTCGACGGCGCGACTCGCCCATTCTAAAGCCAACTCAGGGCGGTCGCAAGCGAGCGCCTTTTCGCCAAGGGAACGGCGCAAAGACGCCTGCGAATCGATAGGACCGTTTTTTTCCGCCGCTTGAGTCAACGCGTTGATCGCTTCAGTTCGCTTGCCCCGACGCCAAAGCGTCTCGCCGTAATAACGGCAAGTTTCGACGTCGGAATCGTTCAGTTGAACCGCCTGCGCTAATTTCTCCTCCGCGACGGCGTAATTGCCTCGCTCATACGCCGCGATCCCCTCGCGACTCAAAGGCAGACTCTGCGACGCCTTGTTAGTCATTCGGTAAAAAGGCGCGCTGGCGCAACCCGAACTCGACGCGACGCTCAAACATAAAACGACGGCGAGGAGAGGCGACGCGCTTGCAAATCGCTTCACGAACAAACGAAACATATTTCTCGGCGTCCAAAATTGCCTATTCAACGCGTTTTATCCTTAAAACGCAACCGCTAATATTCTAGCGATTTCCCTAAAAGAAAGATAGGGCAAAAAGCGCCAAAAGGGACAATCCGCCAAGAATCGTTTTATCTTTGCGCAAGTCCCTTTCCAATCCGCACGACAACCAAAAGAACGGCGAGCATAACCAGTCCTACGAGACCGATTCCTAAAACGAAGAGAGGATCGTTAAAATAAGGATTCAACGCCGAATAAAAACGTCGGCGCCAAACGACGTAACACAACGTCGCCATACAAAGGAAAGGTCCGTAAGGAATCTCGCGTTCCGCGTCGACGATCCGGCGCGAAAGACCAAAAAACAAGCCGAAGAAAGGCGCGAGGAAAAACACGACGACGACGCCTTGCCACCCGATAAAAGAACCGAGCGCGCCCAAAAGAATCACGTCTCCAAACCCCATCGCTTCGACGCCAAGCGCGGAGCCGCCGACAAGGCGAACGCACCAAATTAACAACGTTCCGACAAGGAGTCCGACGGTCGAATTCGCGAGCGCGTCAAGACGCGTAAACCATCCGTCCGTAGTCGTCAAAACGACGAGCCAAATTCCGACGAGCCCCGACGCCCAAAGAATTCCGACGACGCGAGTCAGCGGCGAACGCGCAAGACGGCGCAGGAACAACGCCGTCGCGCGTTTGAGCCCTAAGCGCAAATAGAAACGACGGTCAAGCAACGCAAAAGACCAAAACGACCAAATCAGCGTCAGAGCGGCGCCGACAAAGAGCCGGGCGCGCTGAAAACTCGGAGTCGCGGCGTCCGCAAAGCTAGCGGCAAAGGCGACGACGGAAAACGTCGATTCCCGACCGGCAAAATCAAGAGGCCACGCGACGGGATAATAAATTAAATACGGAAAGAGCGTCGAAAGAATTAAACCCAAGACGGCGCAAGGCAAAACGATCGCGTCGGGTATGACGTAATCGTCCAAGTCGACCAACGACGCGCAAAG
The DNA here is from genome assembly GCA_045641205.1 of Thermoguttaceae bacterium. Taxonomy (GTDB): domain Bacteria; phylum Planctomycetota; class Planctomycetia; order Pirellulales; family Thermoguttaceae; genus RUG369. The sequence goes on along the minus strand of JAZUGM010000362.1, from coordinate 26 downwards.
CGCAAACCACAACAACGTCGTCTCGG
>JAZUGM010000361.1:0-14086 GCA_045641205.1 Thermoguttaceae bacterium | reverse complement strand
TTGGCTCACAGAACGACATGGCTACGATCCGACTTTATCGTCTGCGGCGAAGCCGTTTCGGGCGATTACGCGCACGATAAAATTCGAGGCGCGATCTGTTATTACGCCGGATTCGACGGCGGAACTTGGAACGCCAAGCCGAGTTTGTGTATGAATCAACGTAGTTCGACCGATCCGAATGGATACGCCTCGCCCGTTATTCAGCATCCGCGTTGCGGAAACTGGCTGGATCGTCTGCCGATTCTTTCCGCTTTTACGACGGTTATGCCCCCGAACTCGCCTTCTTGCGGCAAATATAATCAAGAGCAATGCCAAGTCGCGATGTACACGACGACGAGTTATCATAACGGCGGCGTCAACGTCGGTATGCTCGACGGTTCGATTCGATTTATTTCCGACACGATCGACACGAACGGATTGCCGGATATTAAAACCGGCGTAAACTTGACGGGCAAGAGTCCGCTTGGCGTCTGGGGCGCGCTTGGCACTCCGAACGGCGGCGAAACCGTAACGTTGTAACAAACTGCGACGAATCGCCGATTAAATAGGAGAACGAACGATGAAAAAACTTTTTGTCGGTTTGGCGTGCGTCTTGTGCGTCTTGTGCGTCGGTTGCGGACCGAAGAACACGCGTCCCGCCGACTTGCCCGACGATATGACTCCGTGCGTCATAACGATTATGCAAGACGGAAAGCCTCTTGAAGGCGCAAGCGTCGAACTCGTCTACGATACGCAAGTGAAGTATACTTCGAGCGGAGCTTCCAACGAGAAGGGCGAAGCGACCATAATGACTTACGGATTCGCAGGCGCGCAACAGGGAAACGCTAAGATTCTTGTTACTAAATTGGTAACGGAAGGCGCCGAGGAAGCCGCCGAATACGGCGAGGCGGGCGCGATGGGACAAGATTTCCAAACGGTCGACCCGAAATACGGCTCCGCAGACACGACCGATTTGACCGTTGAGATCGGAAAATCCAACGTAAAGCAAACCGTCGACGTCGGCGAGTCGGTTCATATTCCCGCCGGAGGGAAGAGGTAAACGGTTGCGGCGTTTGACTGAGAACTTGAGAAAACGCGCTTTTTTGTAAAAAGCGCGTTTGGGGAATAGTATGTCGACGGTTACAAGGAATCTTCTTTGTAATTTTACAAAAAAACCGCGAACGACTTTCGACGGAATACCGTCTCGCTGTTCGCGGCAAATAATAAGCCCTCGAAATTGTGCTTCCAATGGAGAGGCCTCAAGGGGAACGCCCCCAATGTAACTCTAGCGCGGCGCTTGTCAATATGGTTTCTCAATATGAAATCGTCAATTTTTCGAGCCGCGCAAAGGGCGACGCGCCTCCTCTTAAACATACGCGATGCACGAAAAGGCAAACCGTTTTATAACGTCGATTTCCCTGTCGTGCGGGACGTCCTAGAGTTCAAATATTGAACGTCTTTATTAACAACGAAAATCGCGTTCGAACACAAGTTTTAAGCGGCGGTCAAGTTCCCCGTCGATTTCCGTACCAAACGAGTTGCATTCTCGGACAATACCTATACCCTCGCGGCTCGGCGTATTCGTTGATCCATTCTCCTTTGAGACGCATCGTTTGGACGTCGATCGCTTTTGGCATCAAAAGCACTCTATCGTTTTGAACGGTTCCCAATAGTTCGAGATACTCTTCAATCTCTACTAAATCTTCCGGCTGATCGACGACAAATTTCAACTGATACGGATATTCGTCGATCAGCTTTCTGACGATTTCAGGTCTTTTTCTGTTAGTTTCGTGCAAATTCATCGTCGCGCGCGGAGCGTCTAGAGGCGTCGAATTTGAGAGTTTCGGACTAATCGACATTAAATCGCACTTGACGGGCAACTCCAGCGTGCCGGCGGTTTCGATCGTAACAATATGATTTCTTTCCTTGAGCATACGCGTTAGCGGTATGAGTTCCGCGTGAAGCATCGGCTCGCCGCCCGTAAGAACGACGTGTTCCGACCCGTATAAAACGACTTGTCCGATTATTTCTTCGACGGATAGATCCTCGCCCTCTTCGCTTTGCCAAGAGGCGTATTCCGTGTCGCAGAAGACGCAACGCAGATTACAGCCGATCGATCGAACGAACGTCGACTGAACGCCGGTCCAGAGTCCTTCGCCTTGCTTCGACTGAAAAATTTCGACGACGCGCATCGTTTCGCCTCTTCTACTGCGTTCGATTCGATTCAACGCGCGCGGGACAATTTTTCCCGACGGGATATTTTAGCGCGTTTTTATGGAATTTTTCGACAAACTCTTTCGCTAAGTCGACGTCGAGTTTGAGACACAAATTAAGCAGGTAACTCAAGACGTCGGCGATTTCTTCTGCGACGGCTTTCTTTTGGACGGGATCGTTTTTGAGATCGAGCGACTCTTCAGGCGTCAGCCACTGAAAACGTTCGAGCAATTCCGCCGCTTCGATCGCGACGGATCCCGCCAAATTCTTAGGGGTATGGTATCGTTCCCAATCTCTCTCTTGGGCGAATCGCTCAACAACGTCTTTAAGGTCTTGAATCGTCGCGACGGAATCTGAGAGACGCTCTTCTTTCAATTTAGCTCAACCTTGACGAGGTTTCGTCGTAAAGAACGAGTTAAGAAAAAAGGGCGACTTGCGCAAAGCCGCCCCTAACCGCAGGAATTCACTCAGAAATTACGCTTTATTGTTTTCTTCCCACTCTTGACGCGCCAAACCCGCCGCGCCAAGGTAACCGGCGTCGCCGCCAAATTGCGCGAAATCAATACGAATTCGTTCGGCGATATGCAGGAATATGCGCGATTTCGTTTCACGCTTCACTTCGTCGAGGAACATACGTCCAACCGCCGAACCATTGCCGCCGAAGGTCATCGCGCCGCCCAAAAGGATACAAGCGGGATCGATCGTATGAATCAAACTAATCATACCGTGAGAGAGGTATCGCGCGGTTTCTTTGACGATTCTCAACGCGATTTCGTCGCCCGCTTCGGCGGCGTCGTAAACCATTTTCGGAATTCCGCTCGCTTTGCCGCTGCGAACCGCTTCGCGCACGGGCTCCGTCAAGCTGGTTTTAAATTCGGCTTCGACGTATTCGATAGTACGATTGGCGACTCCGGTGGCGCTCGCGTAGGCTTCGAGATGCCCGCGTTGCCCGCATTTGCAGAAACGCGCGTTTTCTGAAGTGTCGATCAGATTATGTCCCGCTTCGCCCCCGTGACTATGCGCGCCGTTGACGACGTGGTCGTTGATGACGATTCCGCACCCGACGCCGGTTCCGAGCGTCAAGAGGATCAAGCTAGACTCGCCCTTGCCCGCGCCGAGCCAATATTCGGCAAACGCGGCCGCCGGACCGTCGTGCGCGAAAGTCACGGGACGTCCCGTCGCTTTCGCCAAATTATCGCGAATCGGATAGAAGTTCCAACCGGGAAGATTGGAAGGACGAATCAACATACCCGTTGGAATATCGAGCGTTCCAGGCGATCCCAAGCCGATTTGCGCGACGTCTTCCATCGCCAATCCGGCTTTTGCAACGGCGTCGCGCGTCGTTTGCGCCATACGCTCGACGGCGGCGTCCGCTCCTTCTTTCACGTTCGTCGGAGCGGTAAGATACGAAAGAGTTTCTCCAGCGTCGTTGAGTACGCCGATCTTAATGCTAGTGCCGCCGAGATCGATTCCAACAAAAAATTTCTTGGAAGAACAAGAGACGCATCCGCTCATTGGAGTAGCTCCTTTCTCTAAGGGGATAACGAACGCGGCGAAAATTTCTTGACGCCGCAAGGGTTCAAAACGATTCTCACCCGTCTACAATTATAACAGTTTTCGCGTAATTGTAAAGAGAGTGAAATAAGCGTTTTCAAAAATGAGAAAAAAGATTCTTCGAACTTGACTTTTTCCACGTTTTGTCCAAACGCCGTTGGAAAATCATAAGCGTTCGCGTAAAGTTGCGCAAGCTTCCAATCGCCGCGTTAATCATAGGACAAACGTCGCTTAGGAGTCGCCGCGCGTCTTACGGCGCTATTCTAACGCAAACCTTGTTCAGAATATTGCGTGAACGATCGTTCTTTGGGAAACATTCCAAGCGTTGACAAATGGAAAATCGTTGCCGCAATTAACTAAATCGATTTTGAAGAATCGGAGGCGTAGAACAACAGAGGCGTCATAGAACAACAGAACGGCGATAAAATGCGTTATATAGGCAATAAAGAAAGTACGGCTTCTTCACAAAACGCGTAAAGAATATGTTTGTTTCGACGCGACAATTTAAAACCTTCGTGTTCTATGGAACGTTTTTCTCTTTTCTTCCGTCGTAGTTACGGCGGCGACCGTCAACGTTGAAGCGCTTGTCAAGAACGTTTTGAAGGGATATAATAGGGCGGTTCGCATCGGACAAATTGAACGTTTTAGAGGGACGCTTGGTCTGCGTTTTTGGGTTAAACGGAGCTTATTTTATCCGATTTAGCCTGACTGAAAGTCCTTCTCCGTTTTTCCGCCAACGTGGAAAGACGTCGGTATTGTTAAATCGTTCGTCGTCGCGAGGCGTTCTTGCGGCGTTCGATCGTTTGCGCGTCGCTTTGACGTTTGGTTCAAGCGACGTTTCCCTTCAGCGGAGTTACAAATGAGTAAGTTTTACAGTTTGCGAGCGGTTCTTACGGTCTGCTTGTTCCTAACGCTTTGTGGATTCGGTTCTAATACTACGGCATATGCGGATTCTCCAAAACAAGCCAAAAACGTGATCCTGTTCATTGGCGACGGCATGGGCTTCAATTCCGACGTCGCGGGCACGTTGTGGCGATACGGCGAAGAAGACGCGCAGTCGTATCATAAATTCCCTGTTAAACTTGGCGCCGCGACGTTCTGCGTTCATAAACATAGCAACGGCGTCGTCGAGTGGAACGGCGAGACGGACAAAGGGTACGTTCCCGAAGAATTCTGGAAAGGACCCGACGGCGCGCAATATCGTCATACCAACACGGAAACGACCGATTCAGGAGCTTCCGCGACGGCGATCAACACGGGTTATAAAACGCGCGGCGGTCGAATCAACTACTCGATGAAAGACGAAAGATTGAGAAACTTCGCGGATATGAACTACGAGGCTGGACGTTCGGTCGGCGTTCTTTCCACGAACCAAATTTCTCACGCGACGCCCGCCGGCGCCAGCGCGCACAACGTCAATCGCGGCGCCTATGAAGAAATCTCCAAAGAACAGATCAACGATCTGCCCCTGACGGTTCTTATGGGTTGCGGTCATCCGTGTTACGACAATGGAAAGAAGATCGAAAAAGACGCGAACGATTTGAATTATCAATTTGTCGGCGGACGCGAAGTTTGGGAAAAAGTTAGCGCGAACGACGGATATAAAGGCTGGTCTTTCATCGATTCGAAAGAAGATTTCGCCAAGTTGGCCGACGAAACGCCCGACAAAGGCGCTAAACTTCCCAAGAAATTACTTGGCGTCGTTCGTTCTAACGGCGATATGGCGCCCGTCGACGGCGGCGACGACGAATTTAACGAGAAACGTTTCACGAAAACGCAATTAGAAAATATTCCCACGCTCGCGCAAATGACGCTTGGCGCTTTGAACGTCTTGGCGCAAAACGACAAGGGGTTCTATTTGATGGTCGAAGGCGGCAGTATTGACCACGCGAACCACGGCAACAACGTCGCCAATATGGTTTTGGAACATACGGGTTTCACCAAGGCGATCGACGCCGCCGTCGATTGGGTTGAAAAATATTCCTCTTGGGACGAGACGATTATGATCATAACGGCCGACCACGAAACCGGTCAAATTTGGGGCGCCGGAACCTACGACGACAATGACGACAACGGAAAATTTAAGGCAAAAGACGATACGTTCAACGAATTAATGCCGATCGAACAATCCGACGCCGACGTCGTGCCCGACGTTCAATATCTGACGACCGGACATTCGAATTCCCTTGTTCCCGTCTACGTCAAGGGCGTCGGTTCCGAATCCGCGTCCCAATTCATTCGCGGCAACGACGAAAAAGCGGGCGAATTTTGGGGGTTCAGCGGCGATTTCATCTATAATAGCGACGTCTTTAATATTATGTCCGCCGCTTCCGGATTGAAGTGATCCTAATTTCCAGATATTCTTAGCGACAATCAACAACGTCGACGTTGCGATTACGTTTTGCGGTAGCGACGCCGACGCCATTTCTTATAAAAGCGTCCGTCTGTTCTTCTCTCTATGCGTATTGGGGAAAAAATATGAAAATAGAAACGATTAAAGTCAAGAATTTTCGCGCTTTCAAAGATATGGAAATGCGCGATATTCCTCGGTTTTGCGTTATTGCGGGCGCCAACGGCACGGGTAAGTCGACGCTGTTTCAACTTTTCGGATTCTTAAAAACAGCCTTAAAAGACAACGTTCGCATTGCGCTCAATAAGTTAGGCGGGGCAAGAGGATTTGAGGAAGTACGAACGCGAAACAGCGACGGTCCGATCGAAATAACGTTGAAATTTCGCGAGGAACCGAGCAAGCCGTTAATTACTTATGAATTAGCGATAAACGTCGACGAGAATAAACGTCCGTTTGTCGAAAGGGAAGGTTTAAAATATCGACGAGGAAGCAAAGGCAAACCTTGGTATTTTCTCAAATTTGACAACGGCGAAGGTTATGCGGTGACAAACGAAGTCGATCTTGATAAAATCGACGACGAAACTTCTTTGACAAGAGATTTCCAGTCGTTAAAATCGCCCGACATTTTGGCGATCAAGGGATTGGCTCAATTTGAGAAGTTTCGCGCTGTTCGCGCTTTAGGCGATCTTGTGGAGAAATGGTACGTTTCAGATTTCCATATTACGGAAGCAAGATTAGACTCAGAAGCGGATTACGCGGAACATTTAAGTGAAACCGGCGACAACTTGCCTCTTGTAACCCAATATCTCTATGGCAATCATTCCGAAATTTTGGATCGTATTTGCAAGCGGTTGAGCGATATTATACCCGGTTTGGGATCCGTTGAACCGAAATTAACCGACGAAGGCAAAGTCCTTCTAAAGTACCGCGCCAAAGATTTTAACGAACCGTTCTTGTCTCGTTACGTTTCAGACGGCACGATTAAAGCATTCGCCTATCTCGTATTGTTAAACGATCCGAAGCCCTATCCTCTTCTTTGCGTGGAGGAACCAGAAAACCAACTTTATCCCACGTTGTTGCAAGAATTAGCAGAGGAATTTCGCGCGTATTCCGAACGCGGCGAGCAGGTCTTCGTTTCAACGCACTCTTACGAATTTCTCAACGCCGCTCAAATCGACGAAGTGTTTTGGTTGGTCAAAAAAGGCGGAGTTACGACCGTAAAACGCGCTTCCAACAATAAAGAAATTCAAGCGATGATGAGAAATAACGGCGATAAAATGGGAAGACTTTGGCGCGAGGGATTCTTTGAAGGAGCGGAACCGTGATAGAACAAGTCGTGTTCGTCGTTGAAGAACTTTCTATGAAATATATGTTGGAAGGTCTACTGTCGCGTATGAATCTAAAATTTAAATACGTTTTTCGCGTTTGTGAAGGAAAACAAGATTTAAAGTCAAGATTACGCAGTTTTTTGGAAAAGAATTCCGATCCCGGCGTTTTTTTTATCGTGATGAGAGACAAAGATCAGGACGACTGTATTTCCGTGAAGAACGAGCTGTGCGATATAGCCCAAAAAACAGGACGAAACTTTCGCGTTCGAATTGTTTGTCGCGAATTAGAGAGCTGGTATTTGGCTCAACTTGACGCCGTTAAACAAATTCACCATTGGAAGCCTCCCCAAAGCAACAATGGGAAAATTTATAAAAATCCAGAAAACAGCGGAGCAGACGAATTAAAAAAGTATACGAAGGGACAATATAGGAAAACTAGTTCGTCTCGACTGTTGGGACAATTACTTGATCCCGATTCGACAAATTCGAAAAGTTTTCAAGTTTTTATCCAAACGTTGCGAGCCATTGACGAAGGAAAAATATTGTAACCGTTCACGAAAAGCCGCCGCCGTAATACTGCGGTCGGAATTACCCAAAGTCGACGATTTCAAACGCGTTTTCGTGCAATCAACGCGTTTACAATCCAAAATCAACGCCTTTCCGTAGGCGTTTTTAACCGAATGCGTAAATATTTCGGGTCGCTTCGTTCCAACCCAACCGCCGCAACGAATTGCGACGGCTTTCCGCGAAAGCTTGCAAAAAAACGGCGCAACGCTCGCTAAGGTGCGAATCGTCGCGTCTTTTTTGAGTAGTCGATTTTTTTATGCCGTCCGTCGGTTGCAACGGACGGTTTTACGCCTGTTTTTTTTGAAATTAACGCGCGTTCGTTAATTTTTCCAATTCTCGTCCGACGTCGAGTCGAATTTGCTCAAATTCGGCGGGGTCGGAAACGTAACGCGTCGAAAATCGCCCCGAACCGCATTGGAGCGGGAGGTAGTTTAAGGCGCGATCAAGAATCTTTTGCGCTTCTTCGCGTTCTTTCGAATTTGGCGCGGTCTTTTCTTCAACGGCGTTTTGAAGACCGAGGAGCCAACCGGCGTCTTCAACGCCTTCGCGCGCTTGTTCCGAACGAATCGAGTCGAGAATCTCGTTTGGTCGTCCGATTAATGCGCCCGGATAGAAGATATACCCGTCGCCGTTCGGATAACGAACGAAATAATGCACGCCGGGCTGATCCGACTGATGAATATACAAGTGCGAGGCGGATTCGAACGGGTTGCACGTGAACCACGTCGCGCCCCAGAATTCATAAACCTCCGCGCCTCGCGCGACGCACGTATAGGGCAAGAGTCTTTCGACGGCGCACAGGGGCGTGTCGAGGCACATTTGTCCGTCTGTCGTCCACCAGATTCTACCGCCCGCGTCTTTGATCGTTTTAAGCGCCGTTTCATCGACTCCTCCGTAGTGTCCGACGCCCCAGACGTCCAAATACCCCAGCCATTCGGGCACGAAGACCCACGTGCTGGAATAGATCGGAATTTTCGGATCGACTTCGTGGATCATATCGCAAAGCGCCTTCATTTGCGCGATAATTTCCGGCTTCGAGTAGAAGGGCTCGTCTGAAATGTAGAGAACCGTTTTATCCGCCCAGCCTTTTTCTTTGAGATGTTCCCAGAACAACTTTAATTTCGCTTGATAGGCGCGTTTGTATTCGGGTCTAAGTTGGGAACGGTCGGCGCCGTCGTAAGGCCATTCGCCAGGATAGGGATTTTCGCCCCCGACGACCTTGGGGGGGACGCCCCAGCCGAAGAGGTAGAATTCTCCGGGAAAATACGCGGCTTTTCCGCCTAGTTCGTCGAAATATCGACTAGCTTGTCGGTCGTATTCGGACCAGTCGGCAGTCGCGACGCCCGTTTCGGGGTCGTAAGAGAAGGTCGGCGAAGCGACGGGCTGATCGGGACTCAATTTACGTTCGAGCAATTTGTCGGCGACTTTGCGTAAGACTTCCGTATGCGAGCCCATCTTGAAATAATCTTGCGCGACGCGCGCGTCGTAAATTGCGGCGACTTTCGTTTCAGGCGCGACGAAACCTAAGACTTCCGCGACGTAAGGAATCGACGTCGTTTCGCCCTTTTCGTCGCGCAGGACGATCGCGCCTTCGTACAGACCGGGATTCGTCGCCTTGGTCGTGCGGAAACGTAGCCACACGGCGCGCGTTTCGTCTTTACGAAGCGTCAAGACGCCTTCGGAACCCTCGACGGCGAGGCGTTGCGAATCGTTCCAAATTTCTTTGTCGCCGAACTCCGAAGCGTCGACTTTGACGCCGCTATGACGCGCGGCGGTCTCGATCGGAATCAACGGATCTGGCCACAGTCCGATCCAGCCGTCGCAAGCGGGCGTTCCTTGCGGGAATTTTCGAGTCGTTTCGTCTCCGTGTTCTTGATAATAACTCGACGGGTAGTCGACGATTACGTTTCCGACGGCGAAGACTTCCGGCGCTTCGAGCTTTTCGTTTGAACCGAGCGCGACCGGGGCTGGCGCGTCGACGACGTAACGCGCGTCTTCGCGGGGACGGAAGGCGATTTGCAAAGTTTCTTCTTCGCCTAACGCGAGCGCGCACGTCGCGGGATTGGCGTCGGAGACTTCTTGTTCGTTTTCACTGAACGTAGTGTTCTGGAAGACTTTAGCGACTGCTGGAACTTGGAACGCGCCCGATTTGCCCCCGATAAACTCGACGGGCTCGGCGCGATCGATCGGCGTGATGAAGACGGAATCGTATTCGGCGGTTCCGCGCGTTTGGTTCGTCAAGTGCAATTCGACTTTTTTGGCGTCGAGCGACGCGCGCGAGAATCCGAATTTTAACGTCCAGTCGGTCTTGCCGGAGACCGCCTTGCCTAACGCGTTCATACCGGACGCGGCGAGCGCGCCGTTTTCTTGGCGCCAATGGAAATGCAGGTCGTAATTTCCGCCCTTCGAATCGCATTTGACCGCGTATCCGATGAGATACGTTTGACCGGGCGTCACGTCGACGACGCGTCTCCAGCCTCGCCATCTCATTTCGGCGCTTTCGTCGACTTCGACTTTGAGCGAACGTTTGCCGAGCGCTTCAAGTCCTGAATCGACGATGGAATAGCGGACGCCCGGTTCGTTTTCGTCGCGAGTCCAAGCGCGTCCGTCGGCGTTTTCCGTCGTCTCTTTGAGCGTTTTCGGATCGACGTTTTCAAAATCGCCGTCGGTCAGCAAATTAAGGTTTTGCAAGAACGACGGAACGCGTAGGTCGTCGTCCTTCGTCGCGTTTTCCTCGTCTTGCGCCTTTTCGGCGTTCGTCGACTGCAACATAGTGCCGGGAAACGCTTGATTCGCGACGTTCTTACCGTTTTTCGACGCGTCGAGCGCCTTCTTCTCGCCGTTCTTTTCCACGACGACGAAATAATTGCGCGCGCCCTGCTTTACGTCCGCGACAAAGAAGACGGAACCGTCGAAGAATTGTTTTTCAACCGGTCGCGCTTGCAAGTCGAGAACGTCGAAATCGTCCATACCCAACTGACGACCCCAACGCGTTTCAAGCGAACGCGCGTCGAGTCCGATAAGGCGTTTTCCACCCGAAGTCGGCGCGTTGACGCGGATCGTAGCCATACGAACATTCGGCGCGACGCCGAGGCGCGCGGGATCGAAGTTTGGCGCGCCTTGTCCGTTTGAATCGAGCGACGGATAGACGTTTTTCGGAACTTCGAGCGCGATTTCGTCTTCTACGCGAATCGACGAGACGCTTGTTTCGCCGTCAAGGCGCGTCAGCGACGCGGCGTCGAACCAAGCGGTTCCCGTTCCGTAAAGGACGGTGCCGAAGGCGAGCAAGTCGGCGTTTTTAGGCGCGACGAATTCGCCCGAGACGGTCGTCCAATCGAAATCCGATTTTTTAGGCGCGAAAAGCATCGGACTTGAAATCATTTCTTGTCCGGCGTTTCCAAAGTGGAGATACCAGCCCGAGTCGCCGACGACGTTTTGACCGCGAACGCGCGCTTCAAATCGATAGCGCGCGCCCGGTTCGATCGCGACGCTCGTTTGTCGCGCGGCGATCCAACTCGGCTTTTCGCCTTCTGGAACGTCGCAACGAACGCATTTTTTACCCGACGCCGGATTTTCCGTCGTCCACGTTAGGGAACGATTATCGCCCGAAAGGTCGAAAACCCACCCCGTCGGAACCGCGCCGTCTCCTTGTTCGAAATCGAGATTTTGCACGATCTTTTGAACGTTGGAGAGACGATCCGGGTTCGGATAGGCGGAGGCGTTGCTCGCAAAGACGTAATAACGTCGTTCTTGATTCGGTTTGATCGTCGCGGGCAAGTTCAACTTGCAACCTTCGCCGATTACGCCCTTGTCGACGAAGGAACCGTCGGGACGAGCGACGTTGAAGACATACTCGACGCCCGACTCGTCGCAAACGCGAATCGATTCCGCGCGTTCTCCGACGAAGGGCAGGGCGCCTTCGACCGGCGCGTCCTTGTCGCCCTTGATCGGAAGCCCTACGATTCGTTCCGCATAGGGCGCCGACGTGTTGTTTTCGACGACGATCGGCACGACGCGCGTCCAGTCCCCGCCGCCGGAGCGACAGAGTTTCGAGGCTATTTCCGACAAATCGGCGCCGTAAGACGCGTTGAACAAAGAAGCGCCGAATAGACCGACGCAACATAAAACCGTTTTCAACAGAGGCGCGACGCGCATTTTTGAACCTTTCTTTTCCTTAACGACGCGAGGCGTCCGCTTTACGCAGGACGGACGACGCGTAAATTATACCAAGCGCGTTTCGACGTTTCAAGCTAATTTCAAAAATTTTCAGGAGGCGCTTGAATTATCGCTCTTTTGGAATAAAACTGTCTTGTTTTTTTAACGTTCAAACTTTCGACGGGAAAAAATGTAAAGTCAATTCCAAACGACGCCGCTTGATTCCGCCGCTCTTTTATTGTTCGACGTCCGATTTTTGCCCAATTCGTCCGAAGAAACGGCGCGTTTGGCGACGCGTTTGACGAGCGAACGTCGCAAGAAGTACGATCGGTTTCGATTCGAAGCGGACAAACGTCGTTCTCTCGTCGCCGGGTTGGCGCTGGAATACGCGTTTGGCGCGGCGTCTAACGAAATTCTTGTCGACGCGTTCGGCAAGCCGTACTTGCCGGGCGGCGCTTTTTTTAATCTTTCGCACAGCGGGAATTGGGTCGCGCTTGCGGTAGATACTCGCGGTTCCGTCGGTTGCGATGTTCAGATTCGTCAAGATTCGTTAAAGCCGGAGATTATCGCGAAGCGATTTTTTCACGCGTCGGAATACGAGGCGTTTTTGACTAGCGCGAACGAGGAACGAGACCGCGTTTTCTATCGAACTTGGGCGCTTAAGGAGAGTTATTTGAAAGCGCTTGGGCGCGGTTTTCGCATAACGCCGACGTCCTTTGCCGTCGACGCGAACGCGGAGCCTCGACTTGTCGAACGCGCATCGAAAGACGACGCGCAAAATTGGAATTTACGCGTTTGGGATTTTGAAGGGGGCGCGCTGGCGCTTTGCGCTTCGAGCGACTCCGCGTCGGTCGAGCCGGAGCGCGTCGACTCTTACGCTACTTTTCACAAGGGGTAGCTTTTGACTCTTTTCGATACTTTGAAAATTCGCCGATAATCGCGTCGAAGAGCGCGCGTCCGTCTTGCGGGGCGACGACTCTTACGTCGACGCAAAACGTCAAGACGGTTTCTTTTCCAACGGAAGTTGAACCGACGGAGACGGGCGTGTTGACGCGGACGGGCGGAGCGCCGATCATTCGCAATAATTTGAGTTCGCCCGGTATTTCGATTCGCTTGGCGTCGCGGAATTTCGGTTGCGCGAAAGAGTAGGCGACTTGTCCCAGATTCGAAAAAATCAGGGACGCGCAACAGAAGATCGGGGACGCGAAGAAAGGGATAAAGCCCGGAACGTTCCTAAACAAGCCGACGTTTTTAATGAAGACGCGTCCTAACGACCACTTGACCGTTCGACGAATTTGTTCCTCGATTCCCTGTAGGAACGTCCTTTCATTTCCTTGAATCTCGTCGCTTACGCGATCCATAAAGAGATAGCCGATCATATTGGCGACGGGCGTTCGCGCGTGTTCCTCACGCCGCATATTAATCGGGATCAGCGTTCGATAACGACGTCGCGCGTTCGGCTTGGCGTCGACCGAACGACGCCATTGGTCGACCCCTTGAAGAACGGCGCTTGTCAGGATGCTGTTGAAAGACGCGCCCGCGCTTTTGGCGTAGACGCGCAACGCCTCGGAAATCTCTTGCGGCAAGACTTGCCAATAGATTCGCGGTCGATCAGAACGCGCGTCTTCTTCGCAACCGGGCGTAAGACGAGGCGCTTCTTGCGTTTCCGGCGCGGTTCTTCTCGTTTTTGCGAGGCGCCGAAAGAGAGGCGTCAGGGACCAAGGACGAAAGACGAACCAACGCAAGGACGCGCGTTTTCGGTATTTCGCTTGACGCGCGGACTCTTCCGCGTCGAAAGTCGGAATATGCAAATCTTCGCGCTTTTTAATTTCTTCGGGCGCAACCAAGCGCGCCTTGTCGAAGGGCGGATCGATCGTTAGTTCGACGCGCTCGGGATAGACGCGCGCCAGCTCGTCTTGGTAAAACGCGAACCAGTCTC
>JAZUGM010000360.1:0-2456 GCA_045641205.1 Thermoguttaceae bacterium | reverse complement strand
GGCGTCAAGCGCGCGGCAGTTGTTCGGAACGCGGATTTTGACCGTCAAATCGACGTCGCGCGACGCCTCGAGCGTGAAGACGCCTTCGGAATCGAACGTCGTTTTGACGCCAAGTTCGCTCCAATCGAGCGTCGACGGAATCAAAAGATTGACGTAGAGAACGCGACGTCCGTCGTCCTTTGTTTCACGATAGTAGATTTGACCGTTGTATTGGGAGTGATTCTCCATACCCGTGCCGTGACAGCAAGTCCAATGGGTTTCGCGCGTCGAGTAAGTTCGAAACGAACCCGATTGCAACGGAACGAAATAAGTATAGAGCTTGTCTTTGTTTTCAGACGGATCGAGCGAAGCTAAAATATGATTGTACAACGCGCGTTCGGCGAAGTTTACATAGTCGATTTTGCCCGTTTGCACGTACAGTTCTTTCGACAATTTGAGCATGTTGTACGTATTGCACGTCTCGCAATTAGAATTTGACAATCTCGTACTCAAGACGTCGGGCGCGCCGAAATGTTCGGCGGAAGAATGACCTCCGATTACGTAAGAATGACGATGGACGACTCGATCCCAAAAGAAATTGGCGGTTTCGAAGGCGTTCAATTCGTCGTCGACCAATTCCGCGCGACGCGCCAAGCCGATCAATTTCGGAATTTGCGTGTTGGCGTGTTTTCCTTCGAGTTCGTCTCGTCCTTCGCTAAGCGCTTTGAGAACGGAGAGGTCGTAAAAACGATCTCCGGCTTGCAAATATTTTTTGTCGCCCGTCGCCGCGTATAAATTGTAGTACGACTCGTTCATTCCGCCGTGTTCGCAACGCAACATTTTTTGCATCTGTTCAAACGACAAGTTTTGAATCGTTTCGATTCCCCAATCGCCGAACGTTTTCGCGACTTCAAGCGCTTGGGCGTCGTCGCAATATTTGTAGGCGTCGAGCAGACCGGCGAAGATTTTGTGCATCGCGTACCAAGGAACCCAGAGTCCGTTAAGATCGAAGCCCTTCGAACGAACGTCGCCGCGCGCTACTTGCTTGAAGACGTCGCGAGCGCGTTCGTCGCCTATGAGCATACCCGAATTGGAGGCTTCTTGACAAGCGGCAAGTTCGGAAACGACGTATTCGGCGCGCTCTTTGAAACGAACGTCTCCCGTCGACGCGTAACTTTTAGAAAGCGCGGAAAGGTAGTGCCCGAGAGAATGACCCGCGATCCCTTGCGCTTCCCAGCCGCCGTAGGAGGACGCGCGCGGCTCGAGCCCTCCGAATTTGCGAATTCTGGCGAGAAGTCTGTCGGGCTCGACGCTTAAAAGATACTCGCAATTTTTTTCTTGCGCGCGCTTGAACGGACTAGGAAGCAATCGAACTTGCGAAAGTTCGAACGGTTCTACGACTCTTTTAGCGACGACAACGTCGTCGGCGGCAAACGCGCTTACGACGGAAAGAACCGACGACGCGAATACTGCGACCATAATTTTACGAAAGGACGTGTTCAAAGACATTTTAAATGGGGAGAAATAGGGGTTGACGTTGAAAAAAGAAACGATTTTCAAAGTAGTCGACTCACGACTACTTTGAAAACGCGTCTTCGTCGATTTGATCGTCGACGCGATAATAATCAAAATCGGCGCGACCTCCGGGCGTTTGCGTCGCGTAGTGGAACAAGCCGAAACGATAGCCCATAAAGTGCGGCAACGTATAAAGACCGTGCAACGGCTCGCCGATCGCTTGCCACGATTTGCCGTCGAGACACCAGTAGAATCGCGCGACGTCGGCTCGATCGCGGAAATCGGCGTCGATTTTGAAATAAACGACCTCGGGCGTTTCGTCCAGCGCGACGCTTGCGTTTTCTCGATCCGTATCCGCGCCGACGTCGCCTCCTCGCGCAAGTTCCGATTCGACTTGAACGACGTAAAACTTGCCGTCTCGCTTGGCGACGCCGACAAATCCGTATTTGCGCTGGAAAAAGGTCAGACCTGCGAAATCGCCGTCGTTGAGTCCGCGAACGTCGAGCGCCGTCGACGCGGAACTAACGGGACCAAACGTGCGTTGCGACAGCGTGTTGCGCGCTTCGGACAGGCGTTTGTCGACTCTTCCCGCTTCAAGAGTCAACCAACCGGGTCTTTCCGTCAACGACCAATAACGCGCGTCGGGATTATGATTCCATTGCCATTCGAGCGGGAACGCGTAGGAAAGATCGGCGTTTTCTTCTTTAGGCGCGGCTTCAAGTCGCGCAAGGACGTCTTCGTTTCGTTCGAATTCGTCGGAACAGACGACGCCTTCTAGCGGCTTCCTTTCGCGTTGAATCGGCATTGTTTCCGGGGCTTTGCCGTCGATTCCGACGATCGGCCAATCGTCCTTCCACTCGACCGGCATAAGATAGGGAATTCGCCCGACTGCGCCGGAATCTTGGAAAAGATAGGCGAACCATTTTCCGTCGACGCCCTCGAACAACGTTCCTTGCGCGATT
>JAZUGM010000359.1:0-9845 GCA_045641205.1 Thermoguttaceae bacterium | reverse complement strand
GAGATTTGGTCGAAGAACACGCCGCGTCGACCGATCCTTGACGCCGTAATTATTCAACGCGTCGTATTCAAACGAAATCGGGCGCAAATTACGCGGTCGGTTTCGTTTTTAATATCTTTCCTAATTTTATCGTAGGAATTTGAACCGATGAAAGTCTGTCGATTAATTCCGCTTTTCTTCTTGACGTTCTTTTTTTTAACGTCGTTTGTCGGCGCGGACGAGCCCTCTTTTAACGAGAAGCCCGTCTTCAAATTAGTCGCGGAGTCCGACGCGCTCGTTTTGGAAAACGACAAAGTCGTTCGTTGGAAAGTCGACGGCGACGCGACGTTGGAAGCGAAATCGGCGCGAGGGCGAGCGACTTTCGCGCTCGAAAAGAACGCGGTCGAATTGGAAAACGCGCGGTTCGAGTTTCCGACTCCGACGAGCTTGAGAAACGCAACCGCTTGGACGCTCGTCGCCGTCGCGGAAGCGGACGAGTCTTATTCGATCGGCGTTTTGTCCTCGCGCGACGGGGCGGCGCCTTTGATTCAACTCGACGTCGACGAGAACGATCGCGCGCGTTGCATTGTTCGCGACGCGTCGGGCGCGACGATCGCGGCGACGACGTCCGCGATTTATCGCAAGCCGACCTTTTTAGCGGCGGTTTTCGAAACGAAGGAGGGCGTTAGTTCCGTTCGAACGACGGTCGGAACCCAAACGGCGGTTTCGGACGCGAAAAAACTGGCGTTTCCTCTCTTCGGCAAAACGTTGCAAATCGGCGGACTCGACTTTTCCAACCTTAGTTTTTCTTGGAAAGGTTCGATTTCGGAAGTCGCGCTTTTCGAAGGCGCGGCGTCGCAAGAGACGATCGAACGCCTGCGCGACGAAGCCGTCGAAAAATCCGCGCTCGACCTTTCGCCGGAATCAAAGCCGCGCGCGCCCGACTCGTACGACGTTTTAGCGCGTCCGCAATTTGAAGGGAAAGTCGTTCGCGAAATAGAAACGGACGTCTGCGTCGTCGGCGCGGGTAGCGCGGGTTGCGCGGCGGCGATCGCGGCGGGACGCGAAGGCGCAAAAGTCGCGTTAATCGAACGTCAAAAGCGACTCGGCGGAACGGGCTCAAACGCGTTCGTTTCCAATTGGGAGGGAGGACCGGGCGACGAAATCGCGCGCGAATTATACGAAAGAATGAGAGCGTCGGGGGGCGCCGGAGTCGCGAAAGAACGTCCGCACCCTGAAATTAAAGCGCCAATGGGCTTGAAAATCGTCGACGAAAACGAACCTTACGAAAATTCGCTCGTTCGCGCGAATCCGCCGGAAGGGGGCTATCGTAGCGTCGCGTATTTGCCCGGCGCGTTCGACAAAGCCGCGCGCGACATAC
The DNA here is from genome assembly GCA_045641205.1 of Thermoguttaceae bacterium. GTDB lineage: Bacteria > Planctomycetota > Planctomycetia > Pirellulales > Thermoguttaceae > RUG369. Next base: position 8,485 of record JAZUGM010000359.1, on the reverse strand, counting down.
TCGCCGAAACGGGAAACGTCGAAATTCTCGACGAATCGACCTTCTTTCAAGCGGAACAAAACGAAGACAAAACGCGAATCGAAAGCGTTTTAGTCGAAACGAAGGAAGGCGTCGTTCGCGTCAAAGCGCGCGCGTTCGTCGATTCGACCGGGGACGTTTGGCTCTGTCGCGCCGTCGGTTGCGAAACGTTCGTCGGATCCGATCCGAAGTCGCGCTTTGGCGAGGAAGGCGCGCCCGAAGAAGAGAGTTTGCAGTTAAACGCGATCGCGCGCTGTTATCTAATCGAACCGCGCGAGAATCCGAAACGCGAAATAGTCGACGACGCCGACAAGACGTCCTTTCCGCAATGCGCCTACGTTTCCGGCTGGCTCGACGGTCCGCGTTCGGTCAATATGCTTGCGACGCTTCCGGGCGCGGCGCTTTTGGAACTCGGCTACGACGAATGTTTGCGTCGTTCGGAAAGAATCGTCCGAAATCATTGGAACTGGCTTCAAACGCAACCTGGCTTCGAAAATTACGAACTGACCGAAATCGCGCCAATGTTGGGGATTCGAGAAGGTTGGCGCGTAAAAACAAAGTACGTTTTGGTCGAATCCGATTTGGCGGCGGGCTGGGAAAACCAGAAACATAACGATATGATCGCGGTCGCCGACCATCCTTGCGACGTTCACGGCGAAGGGGGCAAGTTGCTAGAACTCAAAACCGCTTACGGCGTCCCGTTTCGTTGTTTGATTCCCGACTGTTCGACAAAAAATTTACTCGTCGCGTGTCGAGGAGCGGGATTCAGCAAGATCGCGGCGGCAAGCTGTCGTTTGCAACGAACGATGATCCAACTGGGAAACGCCGCAGGAGTCGCCGCCGCTTGGGCGGCTAGAGACGGCGTCGCGGTCGACGAAATCGACGTCGAAAAGCTCGTGAAAAAAGAAAACGCGCGGGAACGATACCCCGTCAAGCGTTAAAAAGTCGTCGCGCGACGTAAGTCGCGGAGTCCGCGACTGACAAAACCACTGACGTCGGGGGGAAAAGTAAAGCTTTTTTAGACGTTTTTTGAAAAACAAGAGAGCGCGTCAAACGCGCTAAGCGCAATAAAAAAGGCGGTTTACACAAATTCGTATAAACCGCCAAAGCACGCCTGAAGGGATTCGAACCCCCAACCCTCGGTTCCGAAGACCGATGCGCTATCCAATTGAGCCACAGGCGCACGTCCAAACGTTCAAGACGCTCGTCCCAAACGCAAAAGACTCTCTCATTATAACGGTCTTTAATTCCGACGCAAGGGGAATTTTTTCTTTTTTCTCTTTACGAGGCGCCAAGTCAAATTCCGGCGGCGATTCCCAATCGAATGTTTATCATATCGACCAATTCGTCGGCGATTCGTTCTTCCTCGCAAACGATGGGATTGGCGCCCGCGCGCTTGAGTTGCGCGACGCTTAGTCGGTATCTTGCTCTCGCGGCGATAATGACGGACGGATTCATATTTCTCGCCGATTTCACGACGTTCAAGGCTAAGTCGTCTCGCGGCACGGTTACGAAGACGATGCTAGCGCGCCCAATGCCCGCCGTTCTCAAGACGTCTTGATTTGCTCCGTCGCCCACGACGGTCGGCACGCCTAGTTGTTTGTACGGTTGTAAATTTACGGGATTAAAATCAATGAGGCAAACGGAACACTCTTTTGCGATCAAGGCGTTTGCAAGACTGTTTCCAATGTGTCCCGCGCCAACGACGACGACGTGACTTTGAGACGTTTTTATCGCGCGTTGAATTTCCGCCGCGATTCCAAAGTCTCCTCCGCTTCCTACGCTTGTCTCTTCCGGCTTCATTCCAAATTTCGTCAGCGCGGTTTTTACCATATTCGGCGTTAAAACCAAAGACGCGACGGCGACAAACAGCATCGTGTTATAGGTCGTTTCGTTGATTGCGCGCGCTTCGTTCGCGACCGCCAAGAGCATAAAGGCTAATTCGCCAACCTGCGAAATACTTGTTCCAAAGGACAGAGCCCCGCGCGAATCCATGCCGCACGCTTTCAGCGCAAGCGTCGCGCAAGCCGCTTTGAAGGCTACGACTCCGACGAGCGCGACTCCGCAAACGAACGGATGTTGCGCGACGTAGGCGAAGTCCGTCAGCATGCCTAGCGAGATAAAGAAAATCGCGGAGAACGTTTCGCGAAAAGGCAGAACCAACGCGTCTATTTGATGCGTCAGTCGATTTTCGCCCAAGGCGACTCCGGCGGCCAACGCGCCCAAGGCGGGCGTCAGACCCAACAAACCGGCGGCGACGCACATTCCGAACAAGACGATGATCGCGTAAAGAATGACAAGATCGTTCGACTGCGTTTTGGCAAGCGCGGGCACGAGAAGACGCATATTGACAAATTTGAGTCCCAGAACCAACGCGCAAAAAATCGACGACTTAATCGTCATATCGACCCACGGATTAGAAACCCACAGTTCGCCGACGTCGCCGGAATCGGCGCCGAGTATTCGCGGAAGTATGAGCAATAAGGGAACGAGCGCGACGTCTTGGAAAATTAACAAGCCCAAAGTCGCCTGCGCGCGTTTCGTATCGGCGTGTCCGACGTCGCTCATACTGCGGTAGACAAGCGCTGTCGAACTTAATGCGATCACGCTCCCCAACGCGACCCCGGCGACCCAGCCCATTCCGCAGAGTTGACAGAACAACGTCGTCAATAGGATCGTCAAGCCCATTTGCAAGGAGCCGCCGACAAACATATATTTTGCCGTCGCGGCTAATTTGTCGAACGTGAATTCAATTCCGATTGCGAAGAGCAAGAGCAAGACTCCGAATTCTTCCGTTTCGCTCAGTTGCTCTAGATTGCCGTTTAATTCTTCGACGCGTTCGCGCAATTCCGTTTCGTCGGCGACGGATTCGAGTTGCAACTCTTTTTCTTCAACCGCTTCGTCGACCGCCTCTTCGACCGTTTCGATCGATCTTTTAAGCAATTTGTCGGCTAATTCGGAAGCGGCTTGTTCGTCGATTCCAACTTCGACCACCAATTTGGAGATCAAATCGCGTTCGTCGGTATACGAGACTTTTTGTTTTTCGTTTTTCGCGCCTTCGGCTTGCGTTTTTTGGCGTTCTTTTTCCCACTGAATAAGTTTTTCGGCGCTTGCGATTTCTCTATGGATATCTTTGTACCCCAAGACGTCAAAGCCGCCCGGTCCAATTAGGGCGCCGACGACCAAATATCCGATCAGCGAGGAGACTTTTAATTTTTTACAAATCCAACTCGCGACGAACCCAGCGAACAAGATCGTTGAAAAACTCAAGAGAAAATAACTTGCCATTATCGCGTCCTTTTGCGTCTTTTTAACGCGTTGCGAATGACTTGAACCGCCGAAACGACGCCCAAAACGCTCCGTCGCACGGTTGCGAACATAACGATAAAACCCTCTTTATTCTAAAAATATCTCACTCATTGTAAAGAGCTTTTTTATAAAAACCAATATAATCGTTATAGAAAACACGAGCCTTTTTGTAAAACGTAAAAGCGCCGTCTTCGTCGTCGATTCAAAGTTCAAGGCGCCCGTCTACACGAGCGCGGATTATTTGATAAAATAAAGAAATCGGCTCGCGACGGAATCGTCTTAACTCGCGCGCCGCGTTTGTTCCACAACATTAGGAGAAACCGCAATGAGCGACGCGTTTTCAAATCGCGACTACTTCGGCGCATTCGACGTTTTGAACGTCGGGGGCAAAAAATACGGCTATTATCGACTTGGCGCGTTGGAAGAACGCGGTTTGACGCGTTTGGCGTCCCTTCCCTACTCGATTCGCGTTTTACTGGAAGCGACGTTGCGCAACTGCGACAATTTTGCGGTTTCTGAAAAGGACGTCGAGAATTTGGCGCGTTGGACGCCAAATCTCGACGCGCCCGCTGAAATTCCCTTCAAGCCCGCCCGCGTGATCTTGCAAGATTTCACCGGCGTGCCCGCCGTCGTCGACCTTGCCGCGATGCGTTCCGCGATGAAACGACTTGGCGGCGACCCGAAGAAAATCAATCCTCTCGTCCCCGTCGATTTAGTCGTCGACCATTCCGTTCAGACGGACTATTTCGGGTCTGTCGACGCGCTCGACAAGAACGTGCAACGCGAATTTGAACGGAACGCGGAACGCTATTCGTTGTTGCGTTGGGCGCAACGTTCGCTCGATAATTTCAACGCCGTTCCCCCCGCCGTCGGCATTATTCACCAAGTAAACCTTGAATTTTTGGCGCGAGTCGCTTCGACTCTTTCGAACGCGTCGACTCAAGAAGCGGGTCTTGACGGACTCGTCTTCCCCGACAGCGTGGTCGGCACCGACAGTCATACGGTGATGATCAACGGACTCGGCGTTCTCGGCTGGGGCGTCGGCGGCATAGAAGCGGAAGCGGTTATGTTGGGTCAGCCCTATTATATGCTCGCGCCGCAAGTCGTCGGTTTCGAACTGACGGGCAAACTACCCGCCGGGACGACGGGCACGGATCTTGCGTTGACGATCACGAACATATTGCGCAAAGAAGGCGTCGTCGGCAAATTTGTCGAGTATTTTGGCGCCGGGGCGACTAATCTTGACGTTCCCGACCGCGCCGTTTTGGCAAATATGGGTCCGGAATACGGCGCTACGACCGGGTTCTTCCCGATCGACGCCAAGACGATCCAATTCCTGCGCGACACGGGACGCGATCCCGCTTGCGTCGAGCTTGTCGAAGCTTATGCGAAAGCGCAAGGTTTATTCCGCGCGCCCGACGCCCCGACGCCAAATTACACGAAGGTCTTGACGCTCGATCTTTCGACGGTCGAGCCTTCTCTTGCCGGTCCGAAACGACCGCAAGACCGCGTTCCTCTTCGTGAAATGAAGTCGTCGTTCCAGAAATCGTTGCGCGCGCCGATCGCGGAACGCGGATTCGCGCTTTCCGACGAGGAAGCGAATAAAAAGGCGACGATCGTTTGGGACGGAACCGACGTTTCCGAATCGCCGCGACTTCCCCAAACGGGCTCCGAAGAAATTGGACAAGGCGCCGTCGTTATCGCGTCGATCACGAGTTGCACGAACACGAGCGCGCCGCGTCTGATGATCGCCGCCGGGCTCCTCGCGAAGAAAGCCGTCGCGCGCGGGTTGCGTCCGAAATCTTACGTAAAGACGAGTTTCGGTCCCGGTTCTCGCGTCGTCGTCGACTATCTTAAAAAAGCCGACTTACTCAAGCCGCTCGAAGAACTTGGTTTCAACGTCGTCGGCTACGGTTGCTTGACTTGCATTGGGAACAGCGGACCGTTGCCTGAAGCGGTCGCCAAAGCGGTTTCCGATTCGAACTTAGTCGCTTCCGCCGTCATCAGCGGCAATCGCAACTTTGAAGGGCGCGTCAATCCGCTTGTCAAAGCAAATTATCTCGCGAGTCCTCCGCTTGTCGTCGCCTTCGCGCTCGCCGGGACGACGAACGTCGATCTGACGACCGAGCCCGTCGGAACGGACGAACAGGGGCGCCCGGTTATGTTGTCGGAAATTTTTCCGACGAACGAAGAGATCGACGCGATCGCCAAAGACGCGCTTGACGCCGACGTTTACGCCGCGAATTATCGGGGCGTCTTCAATTCGAATCCCCTTTGGAACGCCGTGCCCGCGACGGAAAGCGAATTGTTCGATTGGAACGAGGCGAGTACTTACGTTCAAGAGCCGCCCTTCCTTGCGGAAATGAAACGAGAGCCGGAAGCGCAGGCGCCGATCGAAAACGCACGCGCTTTGCTTCTGCTTGGCGACTCGGTTACGACCGACCACATTTCGCCCGCCGGCGCAATTAAGAAAGATTCGCCCGCCGGTTCGTTTTTGATCGCCTCCGGCGTGGAACAACGCGATTTTAACAGTTACGGTTCGCGCCGCGGCAACGATCGCGTAATGACGCGCGGCACGTTTGCGAATATTCGTATCAGGAACCTATTGGCGCCGGGCACGGAAGGCGGCGTGACAAAATTCCTCGGAAAAACGTCGAACGACGGCGACGTTATGAGCGTTTACGACGCCGCGATGAAATATCGCGAGGAACAGACGCCGCTAATCGTCGTCGCCGGAGCCGAATACGGGACGGGCAGCAGTCGCGACTGGGCGGCTAAGGGTACGACCCTTCTTGGCGTTCGCGCGGTAATCGCGTCGAGTTTCGAACGTATTCACCGGGGTAATTTGGTCGGCATGGGGGTTCTTCCTCTCGAGTTTGTCGACGGTCAAAGTTGGAAGTCGCTTGGCTTGACGGGAACCGAACAATTCACGATTCCGACGATCGACAAGAATTTTGTTCCTCGTTCGGAAATAGAAGTCGTTGCGACGTCGACCGCGCCCGAAACGCTCGGTAAAGTCGTAAAATTTAACGTTCGCGTTCGTATCGACGCCAAAGTCGAGCTGGAATATTACTTCAACGGCGGCGTGTTGCAAACCGTTTTGCGACAGTTGCTTGCGCGTTGATCGCGATTTGTATAGGTCGTTTGACGCGACTTTTCTCGCGTCGAACGACTTTTTTTTTGAAAACGTCGGTTAATCGAAAGTTCGCTTGATTATGGATTTGACGGAAGAAACAAATCAAGGAAGTGAAAAGCAGACGGAACGCTCCGATTCGCAGAAACAAAAGCGCCGTCGTTGCGGCTGTCTGTGTTTTTGTCTTATCGCAGTTCTCGCGTTTGGCGCGTGCGCGTTCTATCTTTATTCGAAAATTACGGCTCCGATCGACGTCAAAAACGCGTCGACCGTTCAGGCTGTCGGGTGGCTGACTATGCGCGATTTGAGCCAAGAGACGCCGCAAACGCGCGAAGACCTCTTTCAAATGTACGTCGGGGACGCTACGATTCCCGACGTCGAAAGCGAGTCGGGCAAAAGTTTCGAGTTGCCCGACGGCGTGAAGAAAATAACGGGAATTTTTCTGAAAGATCGCGATAAAAAAGTCAACGCGTGGACGCAAACGAACAAGCGCGCGCCCTACTTGCGTCTTGACTACCTTATCGTTCCGCGTCAAATTGAAGATCGCGCGAGTCGGTACGTCCTTTCAGACGACGTTCAGCCCGGTTCTTCGTTAAAAGCGCGCTGGACGCGCAGTCGCGAAGCGTTAAAAGAGAAGGACGCGCCCAAAAAATCCTACGTTGAAAAGAACGTGCAACTCCTTGTTATGCAGTGGTTTGTCGCAAGACGTAACGAATACGATTCGACCCCTGACGAACAAAAACGTCAAAAATTAGAATCGACCGCCGACGAATTGACGCGAATGCAGGGGTTCTATAACAAACTTCGAGGGACGCAGGCGGCTTTGACGCGCGTCCAAATGCTACGCGAATTCGAGTCGACTATGGAGAGTTGGAACGAAATCGCGACGGTCGAAGAACTTGCGAAGACGCTTTGGTTTAAAGACTTGCTCGTAAGCGTCACAGCGTCGAAAAGCGCCGGGCTTGGCGCCGACGTCGCGCCTTATCCGCCTCTTTTGCCGGAAAAATATCGCGCGACTGCGGAAAAAGAAGAGGACGCTCGGAACGCGCGCCTCGAGTTTGTCAAGAAAGCGAAGCCCGTTTGCGACGTCGTTCGAAATTATTTCTTCGACGCCGCAAAATAACGGCTGTGCGAAGGACGATTACAGTCCTTCAAAGGCTTTTCGATACGCGTTCGCGGTCGTTTCGTCGAAACAGACCATTGCGACGCGTCGTAGATTCTTTGGGTTCGTTTTTGCGAACTCTACAAAGACTCCGCGAACAATCTTGGCGGCGCGATCAAGAGGAAACGCGTAAACGCCCGTTGAGATCGAAGAAAAGCCGATCGAACTGCAACCCGTTTCCTCGGCGAGTTTGAGCGAATTACGATAGCTGTTTCCTAAGAGTTCGTCGGCTTTTTCGGGATTGCCGCTATAAGAACGAAAGACGGGACCGGGCGTATGAATCACGTATTTTGCGGGTAATTTAAAACCGGGCGTGATTTTCGCCTCGCCCGTCTTGCAACCGTTTAGCGTCTTGCAATATTCGAGCAATTCCTTTCCGGCGGCTCGATGAATCGCGCCGTCGACGCCCCCGCCGCCCAAAAGCGTCGCGTTTGCGGCGTTGACGATCGCGTCCGCTTCGAACGTCGTTATGTCTTGAACTACGACTTCAAATTGCATTATCTTCCTTTCCGACGTCTAAGTCTTGTTATTTTTCTTTTAACGCGTCGTAATATTCGGTCGTTTTGGCGATAAGCGCTTGCGAGGCGGTTTCCAAGTCGCCTTTCGGCGAGGCGCCGGCCGCGTGAAAGTGCCCGCCGCCGCCAAATTCGCGCGCCAATTTTGCGCAATCAAGGTCGCAACGACTACGAAAACTAGCCTTGACGCTTCCGTCTTTTTGTTCGATCGCGAAGACGGAAACTTCCATACCGGCGACGCTTAACGGTCCGTTGACCAAGTCTTCGCTGTCTGCCGGTCCCGCGCCCGCCGCTTCGAAATCGCGTTGACTCAACGCGGAGAAAACACCCTTGCCGCCGAGGAATTTC
>JAZUGM010000358.1:0-2381 GCA_045641205.1 Thermoguttaceae bacterium | reverse complement strand
GGCGCGACGCGGAAATTTTGCAAACGACGCAAGGAAACGTCGGCGGTCGATTCGGTCGGAATCTCAAAGATTTTCGACTGCAATTCCTCTTTTGTCGCTAGGCGCAGTTCGATCGCAAATTCGTTTTCGGCGTCGGTTTGATTTTGCCAACGGAAATAGGCGCCGCGTTGACCGGCTGGCGCGTTTTCGGGACGTTCCGGCCACGGAATCGCGGAGTCGGTCGACGCGTTCGTGAAGACTGGATACGCTTCGTTCTTGCGAATCGAAGTCCAATCGAACGTCTTGAACAGGTCGTTATATTTGGCGACTTTTTCGTCGTTGTTTTCGTGCCCGTAGTTGCCCCAATAGGCGACGTAAGAATATTTGCGCGCCTCGACGCCTTCGAAGAGCGCCTCGTGATAGGCGGACCAATTGTCGTTCGGGGCGGAATAATCAAAGCAGACGGGCGGCTCGGGCAAGCCTTCGGGCGCGTCTTCTTCACCCAGTTGAAGCCTGTCGTAAGCGTGCCAGACGCCGGCGGGCACGTTCGCCTTGACGGCGGCGAAGACGTCGCCGTGCGGCAAGCCTAGCCCAAGGGTTCCGCTTCCGCCCATCGAATTGCCGGAAAGATAAACGCGATTCGGATCGATCTTGTATTCGCTGATCGCCCACGCGATTTCGTCGAGAACTCGCTTTTCGACGGGCTGTAGTTCCGCAGTCGCCTTGTAGGCGTTTTGGTCGTTAATTTCCGGCTCGTCGGCGCGACGACCGCCCCACCACCAGTCGGTCGACTCGTTGATTCGGCAATCGACAAAAATTCCGTAGAAATCGTCCGGGACGCGGTAAATATCGTGATTTCCTACCGTTAGCGTACAATCGAGCGCGGTTTTTGCCGAATGACCGGCGGAATGAAGCACGACGTACAAAGGACTGTTTTCGCAAGCGCCCTCTTTCGGGAAGACGATATAGAATTGGTCGCGTTGATTCGGGTCTTTGGCGCCCCATTTCGTCAAGGAGCCGTGTTCGAACAAGTCGGTTTGACGCTCGTTGAAGACGCTTGCGTCGATCAATTCGGGCTGGAGTCGTTCTTCCGCGCGCTTGGCGTCGACGGCTTCGATTCTCGCGCAATATCGCGCGAATATTTCCTTATACGAGACGAGAACGTCCCCTTCGTAACGACCGTGGAAGACGCGAATTCGAGGCGCGTTCGGATCGGACAAGAGCGTCTGGATTTTTTCAAGCGTCGCGACGAATCGCTCGTCGGTCGGAACGTAGTCGACGGCAAATTCCAAGAGATCGGCGGCGGCAAGGAAATAGTCGGGCTCTTTGAGGAATTGTTCTTGCGCGGGCAATTTGTCGAAGGAAGCGCGACAATAGGGCGCGAACCAACGCGAAAAATCGGTCCAGAAAGCGTCGAATTCCGCGTTGCGCGCCGAACGATACGTCGCGTCCTTCGTCAGTTCTTTCAACGCGTTTTTCACGGACGCGACTTCGGAGACCGCCGTTTGATACAACGCGGCGATTTTGTCGGGCTCGTAGTCGGTCGAATAATATTTTTTGATTAGCGTGCCGCCGTGATTTTCGTCAAAAATCTTTTCGGCGATCGTGTTGCGACTCAGCGCGGCGGCGGCGATAAAGGGCGCCCAAGCCTCCGCGCTTACGTCTTCAGGACGTTCTTCAAAAGTCGGCCATTTGACCAACGACAATTTGATCAGATCGCGACCGCAAATTTTCTTTTTGAGATACCAGCCGCGTTGTTCGTCTTCCGGCGCGTTTTGAGGAAAGGCGGGACGAACGAACCGTTCGGCAAAAGCGGCGTAATCGACGCAATAATTCGGTTCAGCTTGCGACTCTTGCGCGTATAGCGCGACGGACGAAGGAACGTCGAACGACGCGAACGAAAACAGAAACGCGGACGCGGCGCACAAACCGAGCGTCGCGATTAATTGTTGAAGTATGTTTTTTTTCAAGGCTAGGCTCCAATATCCAGTATAAAGATCGTTTGGGACGCGCGCGTTTTACGACGCGGAGTCAAGAACGGCGCGCGGTCACATTGTAAACTTTTTACGCGCCGACGCAACTTCAACGCCAAATTTCTTGGCGTTTTTACCCGAAATCGAAAAATTACGCGCGACGTTCCGTCCGCGCTTTCGCGCGGGAAATCCCCAAAATTTCTCAAAAAACGATTTGCCCTTTCCCTTATGTTATATTACAATCAACGTAACCTGACATAAAGGAACCAAGAAATGCAAATCGCCGAATTACTCGCCAATTTCCGCCAAATCGCGACGACGCCGAAAGAACAAGGCGATCTCTTCGAAGAACTCGTCTGTAAAATTTTGCGCAATTCGCCCGAATACCCGCAAATCGAGCGCGTCGTCTTTTGGAAAGATTGGGAAAAA
>JAZUGM010000357.1:0-1521 GCA_045641205.1 Thermoguttaceae bacterium | reverse complement strand
GACGTTTTTCAACGTGCCTGTCGAGTAAATCGGAACGCTTTGTTCAGAGCTAATTGTTCCGCCGACGACGGTGGTATTGAAATACAATCGCGCGCCCGACGCGACTTCCAACGTCAACGTTTTGCCCGTTAAGTCAAGTGGCGCCGTAAAATAGAATTCAGAAGAGCTGTAATCTTGTTGAATAGTTCCACCGAAAGCAATCTTTGCGTTTTCAGCGGCGACGTAACAATCGGAATAAGACGACGCGGCTTTTAGGGTAATCGAATCGGCGATAGTCAGCGTCGCGGGCGATTCCGCCGTTCCCTTCGCCAAGATATACGACGTAACGTAGTTAGAAGAACCGTTCGGGTCGGAACTAAAAACAATAGAGCCCGTTCCGTCAAGCGTCATAGAACCGTCGAAAATTACGCGCGTCGTCGACTCTGCGTTACTTCCCGTCGGAGTATAAGAGGAATCTTCTGATTGAACGGCGGCGAGCGTCAAGTTTCCGTCGAGCGTCAAGCCGTTCTTTACCGTCAACGTTTTGCCGCTTGCAACTTTTGCGTCGCCGTTTAACGTTACCCCGTCAAACGTCGTCGTTTCGACAATCTGATAATTAGAGACAAAGTCAACGTTTTTATAACACTCGCCCGCGAGTTCGACCGTTCCGACGCTAGACGCTAAATTCTCAACTTTGCCGTCGTAAATATCGTTCATTTGCAATCGCGCGCCCTGCGCGACTTTCAACGTCAACGTTTTGTCCGTTAAGTCAAGCGGCGTCGTAAAATAGAATTCAGAAGAGCTGTAATCTTGTTGAATAGTTCCTCCGAAAACAATCTTGGCGTTTTCAGCGGCGACGTAACAATCGGAATAGGGCGTCGCAGCTTTCAAGGTAATCGAATCGGCGATAGTCAGCGTCGCGGGCGATTCCTCCGTCCCCTTCGCCAAAATATACGACGTGTTGTAGTAAGAGGAGGAAGAACCGTTTGGGTCGGAGCTAAAGGTAATAGAACCCGTTCCGTCGAGCGTCGTCGAACCGTCGAAAATCACGCGCGTCGTCGACTCTGCTTTTCTTCCCGTCGGAGTGTAAGAGGAATCTTCTGATTGAACGGCGGCGAGCGTCAAGTTTCCGTCGAGCGTCAAGCCGTTCTTTACGGTCAACGTTTTGCCGCTTTGAACTTTTGCGTCGCCGTTTAACGTTACCCCGTCAAACGTCGTCGTTTTGACAATCTGATAATTAGAGACAAAGTCAACGTTTTTGTAATACGCGCCTGCGAGTTCGACCGTTCCGACGCTGGACGCTAAATTCTCAACTTTGCCGTCGTAAATATCGTTCATTTGCAATCGCGCGCCCGACGCGACTTTCAACGTCAACGTTTTGCCCGTTAAGTCAAGGGGCGCCGTAAAATAGAATTCAGAAGAACTGTAATCTTGTTGAATAGTTCCTCCGAAAACAATCTTGGCGTTTTCAGCGGCGACGTAACAATCGGAATAGGGCGTCGCAGCTTTCAAGGTAATCGAATCGGCGATAGTCAGCGTCGC
>JAZUGM010000356.1:0-1675 GCA_045641205.1 Thermoguttaceae bacterium | reverse complement strand
TACGCCCGGCAAAGGCAACGGAACACGCGCAAGCTCTTTCTTTAAATCTTTTGCGTAACGCTCGCGATAGCTTGTCGAATGCCACGCCCCGTATAGATAAAAGAAAATATCGTCTTTGTCGACTTTTTCCCCGTAAAGGTCGCGCGCCTTTGCGAGTAAGCCGTCCGTGATCGCATCGCGCTGGACGTAACCGTCGGTTATTACTTGTTTTTTCGTCGGTAGAAGCGTTGAATTTTCAAGTGACTCGTAATAATAACGCGGGAAACATTGACCGTTAGCCATTAACTGAACGTCTGGAATAATTGTCGTAATATATGCGCTATACGTCTTGCTAATTCCCACGCCCGGCACGCAAATCACAAAATTAGAAGCGTTTACCGTTGGAAATAAATTCGGAGTTCGGTAAACCCTTTCATTGAACATAGGATTGAAAAAGAGACTTTCCTTACAGAAGGGACGATAACTTGAACATCGAACATATGGTGGAATTGAGTCTCTAAAAAATTTCCCATTGGTTATACCGTTTAACAATTCACTGTTCCAACTTATCTTTTTATTGTCATAACATACGAAATCCTTAGCATTGGGACGTGGTTCTTCTAACTTTCGATATTCTTCAGCCTGATTGTTATAAAATCCAATCATACGAGACATATTGTCAATTAAATTACGCCGTGAAAAATTATAAGCCCACGCATCCCGTGCTGTCATCACTCCTTTTGAATAACACGATCCGAAAAAAGTCGTTTCTATGCTTTCGTCCTTGGAATCCTTACTTCCCAGTAAAAAAAATTTATTAAATTCTCCGCCTCGCTGGTTAATCCAATCCCCAAGTTCGTTAGGTGTAATTTCCGTCCAATCGGTCTTTTCAACACAACCGAACCCACTAATAACATTGAGCTTCTGTTCGCGTGAAAGATAATCACCAATATTGTGATAATAGATTTTGGCGTTTCCTTCGTGCGTTTTTTTGACAAGAATCGTAACTGCAACAGTCGTTCGTGTTCCTTGACCAAAAACGTTGTCCTTTTCTTTTCGTCTAAGTTCTCCTTGCGTTCGAGCGTTCCCTCGCAAATTAAAAACATAAACGGCGGCAAATTCTTCCGTAAGCGATTTTCTAAACCCTTCCATAGCCGCATTATCGATATAAGCCCCGTTGGAAACAAAAGCGACGACGCCCTGTTCGGCAATTCGATCCGACGCCCAACGAAACGCTTTGATATAAGAGTCGTATAAACTATTCTTATTGTTAGCTCTCGACTGTTTTGCGTAAGTTTCGGCTATTCTTGCGTCAAGTTTCGGGTATTTTTCATTTTGATTATTATCGTTTCCGCTCTTCTGCCCTACCGAATACGGCGGGTTCCCAACAATAACTTGAATCGTCGTATGTCGTTGTTTTTTAAGACGTTTGCCGTTAGTCGGATTGTCGCAAGCGAGTTTATAAATCGGCTCGGGCGTCGTCTCCGTCGTCTGAAAAGTATCGGTCAAAACGACGCCGGGGAACGGCTCGTATTCGATATTGTCGCCCGACGCGGCGCAATACGCCTCCTCGATGTTGACGGCGGCGATATAATACGCCAGCGGCATAATTTCGTTGGCGTGAAGTTCCTCGCGATATTTCCGCTGAAGATCGTTTTGATCGATTAGCCCGGATTCGAGCAGACGAGAAATAAAC
>JAZUGM010000355.1:0-4707 GCA_045641205.1 Thermoguttaceae bacterium | reverse complement strand
CCTTCAACGAAACGGTTCCGGCAGATTGATCGGACAACGTTTTCACGTCGTATGAAAAATTCCGCCAAGGACTATAGATTACGTCGTATTTGCTTCCGTTGTCAACCGACTTGATCGTCGCGTCAATCTGCGTCGACGACGCCGTTTTGAGGGTAAACTCGGGCGTCGCTAACGCCAAGCCTCCGCGTTCGACGGTCAATTTCGCAGAAAACGACGTCGTCTTAATATAACCTTCGATCACAGAGCAACCGCTTTCAACGCTAAAGACGTACTTGCCCGGAGTCGTCGGAACAAACGCGAACGACGATGCTCCGCGCGCGCCGACTTCAACGCTTTGAATTGCGTTTCCGTCCGGATCATAGACGTATGAATCCCAATAAACGTCGGGAGCGAATTCAGAAAAGGAAACCGTAATTATTCGATTAACGTTCGACTTATCGACTTCGACGCAGTAATAATCCTTGTCGTAATAATAAGGCGAACCGTCGGCATACAGAGATTGCGCTTCCTCGTTGTCGCTTCCCCAAACGTTGACGAAGACGGCAGACCCGCTCGACAAATTGACAACGCGAGCGTCTTCAATAAAATCCGGGGCGTCTTCAGGAACAACGCTCGAATCCGACTCCGCGACGACGTTATATTGTCCCAAGCTGGCGTACTTAGTATAAATCGTTTTACCGTTGAGCGTCAGACCAGTTCCTTCAACGCTAAGAAAATACGTTCCCGAAGAACGCCCCGTCATTACGACGCTTGCAGACAAAGAATCAGTCGGATCGAACGTTTCGACGAGCTTGCCGGAAGAATCGTAAAGTTTGACGAGCGCGTCTAAATTCGTAACGGAATCGATTCCTCCAACGGTCAAAGTCAAATCGCCGCCGTCGTATCTGAACGTAAAGAAGTCGACGTCGGTATTGCGTTCGATAATTCCGTTCGCGCAAGTTCCAGACGAAGCGACGGAAATCGCTCTTGCGTTAGCGATCGAATTACCGACGTCGTCGGGACGGTAACTGAAACCGTTCTTCGTCGTTATTATTGCAAGGTCGTCTTCTTGGTTAGTCGCGTAATCGTATTCGCCCTTGCTCCATTGCGTCAACGGCTGATAGTAACCTACGCCCATAATAGGCGCCCAACCGTTTGCGCCTTCGTAATAGTCTTCGTCCTCTAAGCCGCCGTCATGTTTAAGTCCAAGCGAGTGTCCGACTTCGTGCGTAATCGCCTCGGTGATGCTTTTCGTCTTCAAGGCAAGATTTTCAGGAAAAACATAAACGGGCGTGTCGCTGTTTTCTGTGAAAGAATTGTAATAAGCGACTCCGCCGCACGATTGATTATACCAGTCGTAGCAACTTCCTCCAATGCAAACGCGGACGCCGTAAGAATCGTCGTTTGTCGAACTCTTAATCAACGCGTCGTTTGAAGGTTCGACGGTCGTAACGTTCACGTTAAACGGCGCGAAGTCTTCAGAAACGCGTAGCCAAATTTCATAGACGGATTTTAATTCGGCGTTAGAAAATGAAGATTCGTTCGAATCGAGACTAAATGCGGGCGTAACGATCGCCCCATACGGTCCATAAATTTGCCACGTAGTTCCACCGACGTTCACGTGTCCGTCAAAATCAAGATAAATCGTATAGGTCGACGTCGGAAGACTGCTTAGACCGAAAATATAGTTTCTCGACAGACTCTCGGGATTTTGACCGTCGGCGACAAGCAACTCGTCGATTTTGTCAGAAAGAGCGCTGTTTTGGGGCAAAGAAGCGGCAAGTTCAAACTGCGGTTCGTAAGCGCGACTTGCCAGAGGCGTAACGGCGCCCTCGTTCCAAGACGTCGCTGAAAGTAACTCGCGATTCTCGAGCGACTCAAGACCAAGACGCCGCGTTTTAGGCAAACGGTCGCGAGCGATCCGCTCGCGCGAATAGAGACGTAAACGAACTAGCGCGAGGAACGAATTAAGCGAATTTTTAACGTTCATTATGTCTGTCCTTTTTCTATTGTGGCAACGCCTGTTTTATCATTAGTTACAACGCCTCGGCGATTCGACGAAAGGATACAAAACGCTTATAACTTTGGGTTTGTAGTCGCCTTAAAAGACGTTTTACAAAAAGGAAACGTCGTCCGTTTGTACTCGTCGATTTGCCGATCAAACGATATGATCCTATGATCGAAGGAACGAGTTTTATACGCGCCCCAACGAATATAACTCAAAACACTCAATATGTTACCGATCTTCTTGAGACGCGCGAAACGCGTCGATATGACCGCGAACCCAGTCTACTCCGCCGCATTCTTTCAACAAACGCGCCGTCGCGTCGATATGCAACCCGAAATCTTCGACGCGCTCGCGTCTCATACGCCTAGCGCGTCCCCAAATTGGAAAGTAATAAAAGAAGACAAGCGTCGTCAATAAAAAAACGTGCCAAATAAAAATCGTAAAGGGAGAAAGTTTCGTCAACGAGAACTTGCCGCGCTCGACCTTAATTTGCCTCCCTTTGTCAAAGAATCCCATAAAAGAACCGTAACAAAAAGCGACGTTCCCGTCTCTGTTAAATTCGTCGGTCAAACGAGACGCGATCGCGCGATTCGTCGGATCGAGCATCGCGTAATTCGACAAAAAAGAAGTCGAATTGACGACAAGAACTTGTCCGTCGCCCACGCGAAGACGCTGAACGAGCGGAACGTCGCCAAGCGCGAGAAGCGTTTCCAACGAGTCTTGAGCTTCAAGACGTCGCGTCTCCGTCGACAAACGTTCTTTCGGCAAATTTTTCGTCCAAGTCGGATCGCCCGAAAAACGCTCGAGGCGCGGTTCTATCGCCGCTGTCGACGCTTGAATTAAAAACTGCGACGCCCTAATTCTTTGCGTTTCGCTCTTGGACGAGTCGTCGTAATCGCCCCCGGCGGTTCGAAAATCGTTTTGTCTCAAGTCGTCGGACGTGAAATATCGCTCGGGTTTGCGTTGAGTCAAAAACGGACTCGGCTGGACAAAGGAGTCGACAGGCTCCGCGTTTTCTTCGGAGTCTTCAGTTTCCTCCAAGGCGTCGTCTTCGCGTTCAGATTTCAACGTCTCCCGCAATAAAAGTTCTTGGGCGCGATTACGTCGTTTCTCCAATTCTACTTTTAACAGAAGTCGCGCGTTCTCTTCCGCGCCAACCATTCTGCTAATCTGCTCGTCGCATTCTTCGAGCCTACTCGAATTTTCCGCGACAAGACGTTCGCGCGTTTTTTTCCAGTATTCCAATTCGTAACTGTGTCCCGGCAAAACCCAAACGAAAGTTCTTCCCTTCTTAGCTTTCAACCATTCCTCAATTTCAGCGGAACAAAGTTGAACCGACTCGGGACGCGCCAATTTGTTCCAATCGTCTGAAGTCGAATCGGCGTACCTTTGAAGCATTTTCAAGCGTTCCTTCGGTTCTAACTCCGTCTGCAACGAAGGATGCAAATCCCATCCCATTCCGAAAGAATTTGTCATATTAGGAGCATAGAAAACGACGAACGCGTCGTAATCCGCTCCGTTGACAAACCGCGCGGGTCTGCCAACTCGTCCGAATTTCGAACGGCAATAACGTTCAAAGACTTCGCCGCCGTTAAGGCTAACGTCGTCGTTCCAAACGGCATAGGCGGGCGTGGCGTAACTGGAACTCCAAGTTTTCTCACGACGCGAACAGCCCGGCAAAAGAAACGAAAGAACCAACGTTCCAGTCAAAAGAAGACTCGCAAAGCGCGCGCCTTGGGCGTTCTGCGATTCCGCTAACGCGTCTTTCTCGCGCAAAGTCGACTCCAACGACTCGCGCAAACGCCAAACGGCGTCAAATTCTTCGCGCGAAATAGGACGACCGCCGTAATAAACGCGCTCAAATTCGCGCATTGTCGCGCGATAAATCGAACGCGACGGCTCGACGTCCTTCAGTTCGCGCAAATATTCAAGATTAGTCTTTCCTTTGTCGAGAAAGACTAATTCGCGCTTGTCCAATTCGACAAGCATCCAACTAAAATAAAAAATCAACGCGTTGCGGAAATCGTTTCGCGCAAGCGCGTCCGTTGCGGCTTCGAGCAAGTCGTCGAACCGCGCGCGCGCTTCCGGCGCCAACGTTTCAAGTCGACGCGTTCTATTTATCGCGTCCTTCCATTTAGATCGATTCGCCCAACGTCCTCTGTTGAGCGCGATAAATCGAATTATTAGGGCGAACGCAACGATAAAACACAACGCGGCGACCGTCCAGTAGAGAACCTTCAACGTCGTCTTAAAGCCAGACAAATCCCAATTTCGTTCTTGGGGAACTTTTAGGACGCGCCGTTCCGGCTTGGGCAAATAAACGACGTCTTCAGCGTCCTTGGAAAGCCAAGGCGCGCGCGTCTTTTTAAGCGCTTTATGGAACGCTTCGTCGTCTCGGACGCTTGCGATCGTTTCCGAATTGTTTTGCGCGTTCGTCGCGAGTTCTTCCGCCGCGAACAAATCGCAAGACGCCCAAACAAACGACGTCCAACAAACTAAAAGGAGCGTTGCACGTCTCATTTCCCTTCTCCCTCTTCGGCGGTCGTTTCCTCTTCGTCTTCCAACGCCAACGGACTTAACTCGCCGCGTCGCGCGCGTCGACGCGTCCTAAAGCCGGTATTCGACGTCGAGTCAAACGCTTCGTCTTCCCGAATTTTCGCGACTTCCGATTCAAACGCCAAACGCAAATCCCAACCTTCGCACGATATGCGGTAATTTAT
>JAZUGM010000354.1:0-9909 GCA_045641205.1 Thermoguttaceae bacterium | reverse complement strand
GCTCCGCCTTCCGTACAGCAACAGGCGGAGGCGTCCGCAAATTCGCAACCTGTTCCCACTACTCAAGCGCAGGCAAACGTTGAAAACGCGCAAGCCGCGCAAATTCAAGTCGCGCCGAATACGACGGTTAATCTTCCGTTGAGCCCCGCGCAAAATCAAATTGCGGCAAACGTTCAAAACGCGCAAGTCCCGCAAATTCAAAGCGCGCCGAATACGACGCTTAATATTCCGTTGAGCCCCGCGCAAAATCAAATTGCGGCAAACGTTCAAAACGCGCAAGTCCCGCAAATTCAAAACGCGCCGAATACGACGGCGGACGTTCCGCAAAACCTTGCGCCCTTGGCGATAACGACGTCGGGAACCTACGCGGAGTCGTTCGAAAACGAAGAAGAAGACGATAGTTGGGAAGAAGACGAATTTGCCTTTGCTTGTTCCGGTCAACCTAGCGAACCGGTTCCGACCGCAAGTTTAATCGCTTCCGAAGGAACGGGCGCGACGCCTCCGTTAGAAGGATTTTTAGCGGAAGAAGCCGTTCGTGAATATCAGGATTCCGAATCCTACGAAGACGTCGATTCTTTAACCTCGGATTCGTTGCGACCAGTTCCAAGCGAAACGTTCGCGCAACTCGAGAGCGTTATTGACGAAAAGCCGGAAAATCTTTCAATTCAGGAGGACGCGTCGGAATTGGCGCAGACGGTCGTTCCAGCGCCGCCCGAAAGCCCGAATGCGCTTGAAATCGCGACGACGCTTCCCGATTCGGAAGAAGGGGGAATTAATACGGATAGTTTGGCGGTTTCCGACCTTTATAACGCGGACGCTGACGACTATAACGTGGACGACGCAGAGTTCGAGTCCTCCGAGTCTAAGGAGTCCTTTATCGATTTCCGACCGGGCTCGACGATGAACGCTAGTTTGGTCACGATTCCAGAACAAGAAATCGCGGTTGAAAACGCCGCGTCGGTCGAAGAAGACGCCGAAATTTCAAATAAAACGTTCATAAGCGATTATAACGTTCCGCAATTCCCCCAGACGCGTCCTTACGCGCAAGACGCCGAAAACGTTGAACTGTTCGAGCCGGTTCGAAGAGTTTATTCCGTCAAAGACTTGGAACGATTAGTCAACGATTGGGCGCTTTTTGAATTAAACCTGATTACGTACTTGACGACGATAAACAAAGAAGAAGCGATCGTTCAAAAACAGGACGTCGCCCCGCCGTTGATCGCGCGTTCCGTTTCGCCGACCGTTCCGCCGCAAGGTTATAATTCCCCGGAAGAATTTTTTAGGTCGACGCCGCCGATGGGCGAGCCGCTTATTCAACATACGCCGCAAACAAACGACGGCTTTGTTCGTCAAACGCCGACGACGAACGTTCCGCTTGTCCCAAACAGCCTTGAAAACGAGGGTCGATTAGACGAGCGAACTTCGGAAATTTCACAATTGAAATTGAATCCCAGGAGAAACTCGACCCCGGAAGAACGTCTGCAAGCGGCGCGCGCGGCGGGCGCCGAAGTCGTCGAATTGACGCCCGAACAATATCGCCAAGCGATAACGTTTGGAACGTCTCGAAGGTAACGTAAAATTCAAAAGGCGTTCGGCGCCGATAAAAAAACCGCAAACAAAGAGGAGAAGTCGAAAGAATGAGCTACGATTATTACCGTGAAACGACGGAACGCATCGACAAAGCGCTCCGATATTGCGACGATACGAAAGCGGTCGTCGTAGGCGAACAGACTATCGGACAAGTCGCTTCGTTCTTTCGAAGTCTCTTTCCCGGAAAACGCGCGCTGATCGTCGCCGATAAAACGACGTTTGAACTCGCCGGACGACGTGTTTGCGACGAGTTGCGAAGCGCCCAAATCGACGCCGAGGAGCCGTTCGTTTTCGACGAGCCGGGTATGCACGCGGAAACGCGCCTTGTCGACGCGTTGAAGCCGCGTTTTGCCGCGACGGACGCAATTCCGATCGCCGTCGGCTCCGGCACGGTCAACGACCTTTGCAAATACGGCTCCTCGCTTGTCGAACGTCCCTATATGGTCGTCGGGACGGCGGCTTCGATGGACGGTTACGCTTCCTTTGGCGCGTCGATCGAACACAACGAGTGCAAACAAACGTTTTCGTGTCCGGCGCCTCGCGGTATTTTAGTCGACATGGACGTCGTTTGTCAAGCGCCGATTAAAATGAACGCGGCGGGTTACGCCGACCTTATCGCCAAAATTCCGGCGGGCGCGGACTGGATTCTCGCCGATTTGCTCGGAACGGAGCCGATCGACGCGATCGCGTGGTCGCTGGTTCAAGACTCGTTGCGCGACTGGGTCGCGAATCCTTCCGGGATCGCTTCCGGGGACCGCAAAGCGTTGACTTTCCTTATGGAAGGTCTGATAATGAGTGGCTTGGCGATGCAAAAAGCGAAGACGTCGCGCACGGCGTCGGGCGCGGAACATCAATTCAGTCATCTTTGGGACAATCAACATCATAAATTCAACGGCGAAGCGCCTTCGCACGGATTCAAAGTCGGAGTCGGAACGGTCGCGACGTCGGCGCTTTACGAACGTATTTTAGCGACTTGGTCGGAAAAGACGTTTGATCAAGCGATCGCGTCGATTCCGCAGAATTTCCGCAGTTGGGAAAAGATCGAAAAGGAACTCGAAGAGAATTTTGGAACGTCGGGCTTGTATGAAACCGTCAAGCGCGAATGCAAGAAAAAGTACGTCGAGCCCGACGAATTGGAAAAGAGACTCAAGTTGTTCCGCGATAATTGGAGCGATTTGAAGGGCAAACTTGCCAAACAACTTATGCCCGCGAAGGAAATTCAAGAGACGATCGCCAAATCGACGGCGCCCTCTACGCCGGAGGAAATTGGAATCGAACGCGCTAGATTGGAGAAAAGCTATCGACTGGCGCAACAGTTGCGTTATCGCTACAACGTCCTCGATTGGACGCGCGATCTTGGACAATGGGAAACGACGGTTACGCCGCTCTTCCAGCCGGGCGGTTTCTGGGGGTAGTCGTTTGAAGAAAAAGTCGACAAACACACGACGCTTTTTTGGGTTTGAAACGTCGATATGCGCGCAAAGTTTTATTTTTCGCGCGTCGCGTTGTTTTTGCGCCCCCCTTTGACAGGTTAATCCGTGTTTTTACAATAAGACCGTAGACGCTTTCTTTGAAAGCGTCTATTAGTTTAGGCAAAATAAAGTCGTTTACAAAAGACAAGGGAGCGCAAATGACCGCAAAAGCTAAGGAACGCAATGAAAAAGCACGCGACGCCAAAAAAGCAAGCGACGCTTGCAACTTGTCGAAACACGAGATTCGATTACGTAAGGAGATTGCCCAGTTAAAAAGAGAGCGCGCAATGTTTCTAGAAGCCGCAAAAGTCGCAGGTCTTATTAAGTAATCTATGGAAAGTTCCGAAAATAACAACGCGTCCGTTTTAGAGACGTCGTCTATCGTCGAAAGATACGCGCGCGTTATTATGGCTCAAAAAAAGCGCGCGAGAGTCGCGCAAGCAAAGCTAGCGTTAAAAGCAAGCGAACTAATAAAAAGAAGTTCCTTGCCGAAAGAAACGCGTTATCAGGCGCTTCACTCTTTACTCGTCGTTCTGGACGCGTCCCTTGTCGACAAGGAAAAAGAGGAACTCGTTTTCGAGAGAGAAAGGCGCCAAAAGGAAGCAAGGGAAAAAGAGCGCCAAAAGAAGCGAAAGAATCGAATAACGCGTATCGTCGTCGCATTGACCGCGTTTGTTGTAACGTTACTGCCCGCGTTCGTTCCAATGGAACCTGAAACGGAAGCAAATATCAGGTTTTATATCGTCCTAGTCGCCTACGTCTTTCTTGACGACCCTCTATTTGACAAGATTCTAGAGTTGATAAAATCAGGCAAAGAATAGAAACCTCGCGGCGGCGTTACGGTTCTAAACGCTGACAAAAGTAAAACGCCGCCGGGATTGAAAATCAGCGCCCCCGACCGCTTCAAACGTTCCCGCTCGTATGTAACGAGCGGCTGGCGCGCCCGCCTATCTGCGGGATTCTTGCGCAACGTTTCTCTAAACGCTTTGTTTTTTGATCGTCCGTCTCGCGTCGTAATACGAGGACGTTCGTGAACGCTTACCATCTTTGTCGTAAGCGGCGTTTGGTAAGACCGACACTAAAGCCAAAAAGCCGAACCGTCCTACGACGATTCGGCTTATTTTCAGGCAAGCGTCACAAACGACGCATACGACGCTCTAAACGCAAAACTGTAATCACGGATTGAGTTGGGAAATGTCAAGAACCTTGCCGGTAAAGTTACCTTTCACATAACAGGTCTTGTCGTTCGGAGCCATCGCTCGCGCCAAGACTTCCCAATTGACCTCGTCGCTAACGACACGGGTGCTACCGTCGACCATAGCGGCAACGACAATACCGGGGTGGGAAGAGGACATACGCGCCCAAGCCCAACACGCGTCTTGCGTAGTACTCCAGAAGTTAGTATAGAAGGATTCGCCGTCGAGATAATCGCGCCCAAGATTCGTCTTGAGAGGAAACGCAATATTTTCCGTTCCGGCGGGATAAACGCTGGCGCCATCGGAAGAACTTTGCAAAACGGGATAACGACCTTCGGTTGAATAGCAGAACCCGAGCAAATATTCTTGCGCGGACCAAATACCGCCCGCCTGCAAGTTCTCAGAAATCAACAGGGTGTTGGTCGTACCGTCTTTCACGTCATCCGTCGACAATCTCGCGCCCTTGTAGACTCCGTCGGTCAACATACCGTTGTTCTTGCCAAGGTCGACGGGAACGTTAGTGTTCGTATCGAGAATATTGTCGGCGATACCGCAGTTCGCGACAAAGTTATTCGCTCCGACGTATTCGCTACCCGCGCTCGGGCAAGAGAAGGAAGGGATCGTAACGTCGCCAAATTGCGCAAGATTCCCAGGCTCCGTTTGAACCAACTCGTAAAGTTGCGTTTGATCCATATAGGGGAAAATCTGCGGAATCCAACCAAGAAGCACATAACTCAAGTTGTCGGCGGGGTCGGTATAACTAGCGATATTGAAATTACCCGGCACGCCCGCGACGTCGCATTGAGTACGCCAATTCGGGTACTTTTTCTTCGTTTGTTCCGCCAAGCTGAAGGCTAACGCAATGTTCTTTTGATTGTTCATACAGGTGGTGCGACGCCCCATTTCACGCGCGTTTTGAACGGCGGGCAGAAGCAACCCGGCAAGCATGCCGATGATAGAGATAACGACTAACAGTTCAATCAGGGTAAAACCGGCTTTGAACGTTTTTTTCATAACCCTTTTCCTTTACAGAATAGAGCGACGCAAACACGCTTGGGGACGCCAAACGTCAATCGCGTAGCGGATGACCTTGCCCTTCATTATTTCAAAACGCTCGCTTTGCAAACTCTGTTGCAAAACAAGACGTAATATAACCGTCGACGACGCCAAACGACGAATCGACCAAATCGCTCAAAAACGCGACGCTTCGTATAAGTCGCGCTTCTGCGCAACCCGTCAATTAAATAAGATACACGAAAGCGCGCCGATTATCAAGCGTTTTCACGCTAAAAAACCAAAAATTTCGAAAAAATTTTCTATAAAAAGCGATCATACGGGAAGGAAGAATAAACAACCTTACAACGAACGCGCGTTTTTTAACGATAATATCAAGTCAATAAATTTACGCCAATAATTACGACGATAAATTTCACGCCAATAAATTTCACGTCGAAGTTACGCCTACTTTTCCGACGTTTTAAATTCAACGCGAATTGTCTGATTTTCCTGCGTTTCCTCTTCCCACTTTGCCAATGCGCTCGAACGTTCAAAATCGGCGTCCTTCCAATCGTCGACGATCTGAAGCCATTGCTCCTTGGAAACGTCGTTCAATCGATATTGAGCGTCGTCGCCAAATTTTGAAAAGGAGACGCTTAGTTCGGCGCAACGCGCTTGCAAAATTCGCTGAAGTTTTTTCGCTTGCGCTTTGTCGTCAACGCGCACGACGCTCCAGTAATTTTCCTGCGACTCCGCTTTGGAAGCCGAATCGGGCAAATTTCCTTCCGGCGACGGAATCAATTTCCAAGGTTCAGAAATCGCGTCGTCCGAAGTCGCCTTCTCGATCGTTTGTTTAGTCTCCGCCAATGGAACTTGATCCGTCGCTCGGTCTTTCGTCAAAGTTAAAAACGCCCAAAGGGCGCCGACGCAAGCCAAAAGGGACGCGGCAATTCCAACCCCGACGGGATTAAGAACGCGACGAGACGCTTTCGTAAAAAAGCCCCCTGTCCGCGAGGCGCTAATCGCGCGTTCTTGACGTCCTTGGCGCGACGACTTCTCGTCCCAAACGGGCGAATTCCAAATCGCGTCGCGCAGTCGCGTTTCAAACTCTTTCGGAACTTTGTTCGGAATCGCGCGCAATAATACGGACAACTCTTTCGTCTCTCGGATCGTGCGCCCAACGCGTCGATCGACCTTCGCGCGCTCTTCGACCGCAAGACGTTCCTCGTTCGAACATTCGCCGTCGACGTATAGATCGACCAACTTTTCCCAATAACCATCCATTTCGACGTCCTCGACGTTCGGCGCCTCTCCGCGCCCGCATCGGCTATCAATTCGGCGTCTTCCTTTCGGCGCGGTCGTCCCGCGTTCAGACGCCTCGTTCTATGCGTAGTCGGGTCGATTTCTCTTCGTTTTATCGCTTGTCGAACGGCAAAATCGCGCTGATCGGCAAAATTACGTCAATCGGCGAATCCGGCGCGCTCCAACGCTTTGCGCAACGAAGCGCGCGCGCGGTGAAGTCTACTGCGAACCGTGCCGACGGGCACGTTTAATTTCTCGGCGATTTGTTCATAGTCGTAATCGTAAATCTCTCGTAAAACGATCGCTTTCCGATACTCCGTCGGCAATTTAGCCAACGCGACTTTGAGCGCCTTCGCGACGTCCTTGCGACGCAACCGCGCGTCGGGGGCGTCTTCGTTCGACTCAAAACTTACGCCAAACTCCTCCGAAACGACGTCGACGGAAAGTGTCTTTCTGCGACGCCTTAACGTTCCGATCGCGCAATTATACGCGATACGATAAAGCCACGTGTAAAATCGACTCGATCGTCGGAACGACTCGAGATGCGACAACGCCTGCAGGAAAGTCTCCTGCACGACGTCCAACGCGTCGTCGTGATTTCCGACGATCGGGAGCGCCAGATTATAGACGCGATCTTGATATTTTAACGCCAACGCACAGAACGCTTCTCTGTTTCCGTTGAGCGTTTCGTCGATCAATTCTTCGTCGTTCACTTTCGCTCCTGACGTCTAATTTGACGCGCCGACGTTATTAAAGTTCCAGCGTCTTTTTTGAAGGTTCCCGCCATAATTCCTCAACGCTTTCCCGTCGAGGTCGGAAAGAACCAATTGTTTAAAAACGCAACATTGTTCGTCGAGGACAATCAAAAACATTATCTAATCGTTGCAAAACGCCTAATCGTCTCTCTTTTTGTTTCAAAATGAAACAATTTTTAAAGATTATCGGCGCTTATTCCCTCATATTAGAGTAAGTACGCAAAAGCGGCGCCAACGTCAACTTTTTAATAGTCGGTTCCTGAAAGAAAAAAATTTCTTCCATCAAAGGAGGTCGTAATAACCCGCATAACCTACGAAACCCACGCAAGCGCAAAATCTCTTGACTTTAAACGTCAAAAGAAATATAATCAACAGTTTCGCTAAGTTTTCGCCCAAACAACGAGACGCCTTATCTCCTTGTAACAGCGGGCAAATTACGGTAAGATTTCGACAATTTGAAAAAATTCCTAGAAAAAACACCTGATCGACGTCAAACGTCGCGTAATCAGCATAGTTAAACGTCAATTTGAACTTCGAACGAAGTGAAAAGGAGTATTAAGAATGACGCCGACAAGATCGACGACTCGTCGTTCCGACGTCCGACGCAAGCGTCGTTCTTCTTCGACGCTCGGCAAAATCGGGCGTTTTCTAGGTTGGTGTCTTTTTCTCGCGATTCTAACGGCGTTTGTTTCCAGCGCGATCGTCTATAAACGAGCCGACGACGGGATTCGCAAAACGGCGCAAAAAATCCTCGACGAGAAATTTCCCGGTCTTGAGGTTTCCTTTGCGTCGGTTCGCCTCGACGTCTCGGGCGTTCGTCTACACGAAGTAGCGTTTAAACGTCCGGCGCCTTCTGGAGAATCTGCGTTGATTTTGTCAACGGAAGAAATATACGTCGAATGCGCGCTTAGTCTTAAAAAAGTCTTAGTCGACAAGATTCGACCGACAAAAATCACGTTGCGTCGTCCCGAGTTCTACGTCAATTCGTTTTCGACCGCCGCGCTGACCGATTTCGCCCTGTTGCAACCTCAGAGCGACGGAAGTTCCTCTTGTCCGATAGAAATTCACGACGCGTCGATCGTCTTTGTCAAATTGCCTCCGCAATTAAAGAACGCGCCGCAAACGGCGACGGGCGTCTCCGTTTACGCCAATCCTTTCGACCCGAAAGAACAAGCGCCGCGACAAAACGACGAAACGCGAGTTCAGGCTTCTAATCAAATCGATTCGCGCGCAAGTTTCCGCCTCGTCGCCAAGTCGGACGCGCCGCAAACGAGCGTCAAAATTGGCGAGGTCGAAGCGGCGGCGAACAATACGATTACCGACGGCGCGACTACGGACGTCGCATCGAATCCGACAAACGATTTGGAAGCGCAAGAATCGGGCTGGAAAATCAGGATCAAGGTCAGCAATCCCTACGTCAAATCGCTCGACGTCGAAGGGACGATTTTTCCCTCTTTATGGTCGGTTCGCGGCGCCGTCGATCAGCTTGATTTGGCGCCCTTTTCCGAACTCGGCGCGTTTCTACCCAACGGAAACGCCCTATTCGCTAATTTACGAGGGAAAACGTCTCTTGATTTTCAGGTTTCCGGGAACGGACTCGACTGGAACGCGCTTCAATACAAACTCAACGGCGTGGCGCTCAACGGCGCGGCGACGTCTCCCACGTTGAAGTATCCCCTTTCCGACTTGGAAATTCACTATTCGGCGTCAAACGAAGCGCTTGCGATCGATCGTTTAGTCGCGCGTTGCGGTTTAACGACGATTAAGGCGGCGTATCGTCAACAAGGACCTTTTCTCGCGCCGACCTCGGCCGCCTCGCGCGCGCGCCTTGAAAATTTTCGATTAGACGACGCGCTGTTGCGACAGTTGATCGCGTCGAGTAAATTCGGTCAAAAGGACGTTCCTTCTCAAGTCGAGTCGTTTCTCCATTTGCTCGAAGACTATCAATTTTCCGCAACGACGAACGTCGACGTCGAAGCGGAGCGCTCGTCGAAGACCGGCGGAGTTTGGGTTCCGCTTAATTTGACGGTTTCAGGCGAAAACGCGGAATTCGTCTATCGACAATTTCCTTATCGTCTCGACGGGCTTAAAGGATTCGTAAAGTTGGATCGCGAAGGCTCGCTCTTAATTTCGCTCGATTCGGTCAACGCAAGCGCGCCCGTGAAAATTGAAGGCTGTTTTCGCGACGCGTTGATTTCTCCGCGAGGTTACGTGAACGTCGACGCCAAGGAACGTTCGATCGACGCTAAGTTGCTCGCCGCTATTCCTCAAAAGAATCGCGACGAATTGGCGCGGCTCGAGCCCTCGGGCGCTCTTGACGTCAAGACGAAGATTCAGTACGATCCCACGCTTTTTCCGAACGATCCTTTGAGAGTAGAGTCCGCGATAGACGTTCGCAACGCGTCTTTACGCTACGAACTCTTCCCTATGCCCGTCTCTTCCGTCTCCGGGACTCTGTATATGAGGGACGGCGTTTGGAGTTTTTCCGATTTTGTCGGCAAAAGCGGCGCCGCGTCGGTACGCGCGTCGGGTTCGCTTGCTTCCGGCGCCGGGTTAAAAGCTTTGCGCGACGATTCAAGCGCGTCGACCGTCGCGACG
>JAZUGM010000353.1:0-5593 GCA_045641205.1 Thermoguttaceae bacterium | reverse complement strand
AGCGTTCAAGTCGTGGAAGGCGACGCGCCCGATCCGACCGCTTGCGCGTTGCTCGGAAAGTGTCGCATTGTCGATTTGCCCGTCAATTTGCCGAAAGGCACGCCCGTTGAAGTCACTTATTCCTTCGACAAGGCTGGGCGTATTTCCGTCGCCGCGCGAGAAAAGCTGACGAACCAGGAAGCGAATATCGAAATTGAACGCCGCGGCGTTCTTTCCGAAGCGGAAGTCGAAAAGTTCATTCGTTTGGCGGACGAATATTCGATCGAATAACGTCGGGGCGAAAACGTCGGGGCAAAAACGTCGGGGCAAAAACGTCGGGGCGCAAACGTCGCGTCGACGACTTCGATGCGTTTAATTTTATCAGGCGTTTGACGCGCGTTCCAGCGAGGCGCGACGTCAAACGCGGTCGATCTGCGCGCGTTTTTAACGAAGACGCGCGAAGGAATTGCATAAGGTGAGCGAATGCGCGGTTTTTTCGCGACGGTTTTGGGCGGAATAATCTCCGGTTTAGTTTTAGGTTTTGTCATTGGCAAATTTCAAGCGAGTCAATTTGCTTGGACTCCCGACCGCGAGATCAACAAGGGAACCGCGATCACAAGCGACGGAAGCGCCGAGAAAGAGGAAAAGTCTGAATCGGAAGAGACTTCGATCGCAGAAAAGACGCGTAAAAGTCCGCGCGTAAAGATTGACGAAGAAGTCTTTGATTTCGGCATTATAGAAAAGAATCCGTCTAGCGAGCGCGGCGAGCATCCTTTTTATATCGAGAACGTTGGAAACGCCGATATGACCTTGGCCGACGGTGGGAAAGGTTGTTTTTGCACGGAGTTCACGATTTCTAAAACGTTGCTCAAGCCGGGCGAAAAAGCGACGGTTCTATTTAAATGGGACGGCGCGCGCTCGGGCGGCGTCTTCAATCAAGGGATTCGCGTTCTTACGAACGACCCGAAACGACACGAAGTCACCTTTGCCGTCAAGGGACTGTATACTTCTCCGATTATTTCCGATCCCAATGAAATTACGTTTCAAAACGCGCCGACCGCCTCCGATTCTTCGCGCGCCTTTCGTATTCTTGGATTCGAAAAGAACGAGGACGGAACGCCCTTTGATTTGCAAATTACTGAAATCGAGCTTTCCGATCCCGAACGTTTCTCCGTTGAATTGCAAAAAAGCGATCTTGCGGAGTTGACCGAAGAAGACCTCAAGCACAAGCTCTTCGCGCAAACGACGAGTCTGTTTTCCGGCGTCCTTACGATGAAAGCCGGCATGCCGCAAGGCGCGTTCCAAGAATTGTTGCGGGTCAGAACGAACAGTCCCAAGATGCCGATTTTAGAAACGACGATTACCGGACAAATTGCAGGCGCCGGCGTTCGTATCGCCGGACCTTTGTACAACGCTAAAACGACGGGTCAGTTAATGCTTGGCACGGCGCCTCGATCCCTTGGTAAAACGACTACGTTGCGTCTGACTATTTTCGACAAAATCCCCGCGAACGCCGACACTGTTAAAGTTAAGAGCGTTCGACCCGATTGGTTGAAAGTGAGTCTGACGTACCCCGACGAGGAATTGCAGAAATCTTCTCCGATTCGTCTTGTCGAAGCGACGGTCGAGGTTCCCGTCGGTTCGCCGCAAGGCGCCTTCACTGGTCCAGAAAAGGAAAAACTTGGCGAAATTGTCTTTTCGGTCGGCGTCAGTGAAGATTCCATCCAAGAAGTCAACGTGCCCGTGAGTTTTGCCGTTACTTCGGAATGAACGATTTCGGCGCTTTTACGCGCG
The DNA here is from genome assembly GCA_045641205.1 of Thermoguttaceae bacterium. GTDB lineage: Bacteria > Planctomycetota > Planctomycetia > Pirellulales > Thermoguttaceae > RUG369. The sequence goes on along the minus strand of JAZUGM010000353.1, from coordinate 3,820 downwards.
TCTTGTCGTCGGCGCTTTGGACGACAAGGCGTTTTTTGGAAAATTTCCCAAACGCGCGCGCCGGGGGCTTTTAAACGGCGCGTTTGGGGGTAAAATTGCGATTTGTTTCAACGCGTCCGTTTTGGCGCGCCTTTCGATGCGCGCGACCGCGCGTCACTTTAGAAATCGGCGTATGGAGCCGACCTTGGTATATTAGAGCGTTTGCTATGGAAAATAACGAACAAAACGTCAACGCCCAAACTTCCGCGACCAACGAAGTCGCAACCGTTCAAAACAACGACGCGCCTCAAGTTAATCAGTTGCCGACTTTCGAATCGATAGCGGCCGCCGCGCCCGTCGTTTCCGCAAGTCAAATTGAAGAACGAATCAAAAAGGCCGCCGCCGGTAGTCCCGCGTCTCAAGCGCGTCGGAACGCGAATTCGCCGTTGGGCGCTATTCGCGACGAAGGGCGACGTCGACGAAACGAAAGAAACGCCGAGGGCGCGCAAAACGGCGCCGATTCGCAAAACGGTCGGGGCGCCGACGACGGCGCTCCGCGAGGAAAGCGCGATCGTCGCGAGCGCGAGGAACGCGCCGAGAAAAAAGCGATCGTCGCTCCGCGTCGACCGAAGACGTCCGTTGTTCTTCCGAATCGTCGCGAGAAGTTGTCGAGCGATTTGGAAGACGAATTGTCCGCCGTGCTTGGCGAAGGTTCCGTCGAAAAAATGATGGACGCCGCGCCTGCGAGCGTCTTGGGCGAACAGCTGGAAGACGGAACGAAAGTAACGGGTCGCGTCGAATCGATTCAAGGCGAGTCGGTCTTCGTCAACGTCGGCGCGCGAGAATTGGGGTTGATTCCGCTCAAGCAATTTCCCGACGATTACGTTTTGCAAGTCGGTCAAGAGTTTGAATGCGTCGTCTCGAAGTTCAATTCGGAAGACGGCGTATACGAGGTTTCGTTGCCCTTTGCGGCGGCGGAAGCCGGAGATTGGCTGAGTCTGTCTAAGGGCGCGATCGTCGAGGCGAGAATTACCGGCGTCAATACCGGCGGACTCGAGTGCGAGGTCGGAAAACTACGCGCTTTTATGCCGATGAGCCAACTTGCGACTTTCCACGTCGACAATCCCGAGGCGTTTATCGGGGAAAAATGGAAGTGCGAAATCACGGAAATTAACCCGGAACGTCGTAATTTGGTCGTTAGTCGCCGTAGATTGATGGAACGCGAGCGTGAAGAACTGCGAGAAAAGACGTTGAGCGAATTGGCGGAAGGTCAGACTCGCGAAGGTCTTATTCGTAAGATTATCGACGTCGGCGTTTTTGTCGACCTTGGCGGCGTCGACGGTTTCATTCCGATTTCCGCTCTGAGTTGGGGGCGTGTCAAGCATCCTAGCGACGTCGTTAAGGAGGGCGAGCGCGTTACCGTTACGATTACGAAGATTGACGTCGCGCGCAATAAGATTTCGCTTTCCTTGAAAGAAAACTTTGCGAATCCATGGGATACGATCGACCAGAATTTCCACGTTGGCGACGTGATTCGCGGGCGCGTTACGAGTATTCAGTCTTTCGGCGCTTACGTCGAATTGACGCCCGGTCTCGAAGGACTCGTCCATATTAGCGAGATCGCTTACGCGCGCGTCAACGCCGTTTCCGACGTTTTGAACGTCGACGAATACGTCGAGGCGAAGATTATTAATATCGACGTCGAAAAACGCAGAATCGGCTTGTCGATGAAGAAGTTGCAAGAAGACCCGCGCGAGGTCGCGAAACGCGAAGCTCAAGCGAAGGCTGACGCCGAAGCCGCAGCGGCGGAAGAAGCCGCTAAGACGCGAGAAGAAGCCGAAACGAAAGCGCGCAACGAGCGCATTAAGAAACTCCAGCCGAAAAAGCCGCTCAAGGGCGGGCTTGTTCGCGAGGGCGACGGCGATAAGTTTGGCTTGCGTTGGTAACGTCGACCGAGTCGGCAATTTTAATTATTAACCGTTCGAGGAACGTTCGTTCGTCGAGCGGTTTTTTTATTGGCGTCCGGCTCGGAATTAACTTTCGACGTCGTTTCCTTCCGTTTTGGCGCCTCGAAATTCAAAAGAAACGACCGCGCGTCCGAACGATCCGCGCGATTCTTTACCTGAATGGCGCTGGAATTTTCCGTGAGGATAGACTTGCGCGACGCGCCAATTCTTTGCGCGTTTCAATCGTTTGACAAACGTCGAAGCGCTTGTCGTGATTCTAAGTCTTGCGCCTGATTTTTCCACTAATTCGGCAACGCGGTCAAGAGTCGCGCTTCCGATTCCAATTCCTTGAAACTCCGGGCGAACGACGAGTCGATGAACGCGTTTCCAGCCCGCGCGTCCTTCCGCTTGTAAGATTGCGACAAACGCGACGAGCGTCTTTCGACCGTCGGATTCGTCGATCGTCGTCGCGTAAGTTTTCGCGAGCGGATTTAGGGCGCCGCTCAAATAGTGAAAACCTTTAAAGGACGTCCAAAGGTCGCGCTCGACTTCGTGTAATTCGAGTTGAATTTTAGGACGCCGAAGACGACCTCGCGTTAAATTTCCCGTCGACATATCGAGCGTCCAATCGGGTTCCAACCATTGCGCGAGGTCGTCGCGACAAGCCAACGCGACGAATTTCTTATCGAACGCGCGTCGATCAAACGCCTTACGCAACGCGATCGACGCGTTTTGAGCGACTGTCGAATCGACGACGCTCGCATATTCGTCAAAGACGACGATAGGACTTGTCGAGTCGAGCAACGCTTTTGCCAAATCACAACGAAACCGTTCGCCGCCGCTCAACGTCGCATAGGGACGAATCCAAGTCGTCGGAGTCGCGAGTCCAACGGCGGCGAGCGTCTCCGCGATTTTGTCGAAAGGGCGAGGAGCGAATTCGTCGACGATCGCTCGCTCTTCGCTCCATTTAAACGGTCGATAGAACGCGTCTTTCCAACATTCTTTCGCGACGTTCGTTTTGCCGGAGCCGGACGGACCGACAATTAAACCGAGAGACCAGTCGTGATCGAGCGACGTTGGATCGTCAAATTCGATCGTTTTTTCGACGACGCGTAAATCGGGACGATCGATCGTTCCGACGACGCGTCCGACGCGATAGGAAGGCGCGACTTTCGAAGTTAAAATCAGGCGTCGTTTGCGCATAAGTTGCAAATCCTCGTTTTATATCCTTCGTCGACAAGTCGTTCGTATAATTCCGCTTGCGATTCTTCGTCTTCGCATTCGACGATCAGTTGAAAAGAAGTCGGTATTTTGGCTTCGTTTCGTTCGTATTCCTGTTCGTTCGAATCGTTGAAATTAAATTCGACGTCGAAGGGCGTGAAATCAAATTCAAAGGAACCAAGTTCGGCGCGCAACAGATCGAAATTCCAAGCCGACTTCTCGTGCAATTTGTTGTCTAATAGACGATACGCTTTGATTTGCGCGGAACTCAAAGCGTCGACGCGAACGCAAGGAACCTTTTCAAGTCCAAGTTTTTGCGCCGCTAGAAATCGCGTGTGCCCGCAGACGATCTCGTTGCGCGAGTCGACGACGATCGGCTGTTGAAATCCGAATTGTCGAATCGATTCCGCCACGCCGTCGATAGCGGACGCGTTATCGCGCGGATTATTCGCGTAGGGAACAAGCGAAGAAAGCGTTAAGTCGATTATTTCCATATTTTTTCCTTTCGTTGAAAAAAAGACCGCGCAAGAATACGCGGTCAAAGATTAAACGTCGGCGCGTTGATCGTTACGCCAGGACGAGCGAAGACGCTTTCAGCCCGGAAATTCGACAAAGCGCCTGCTTGGCGTTTTTAAATTCAGCCGTATATTCGCCGATGATCGTCGCCTTAACGC
>JAZUGM010000352.1:0-4720 GCA_045641205.1 Thermoguttaceae bacterium | reverse complement strand
AATCCGAAATTCGTCGCGACGGGCGCGCCAAAATGTATTTCTCCTCCAAGATCGACCGAAGCGACGAGCGACGAAAGAAACGCGCCGTCGGACTCGAGCGTCGGCTTTTCAATTCGCTCGCCGTTCCAGAAACTGTTCCGCTTGTCGATCGAACGCACGCCGTTTTTATCGATTTCATAAACGTAAAAAGACGCGACGGAATGATCGATCCCGCCCTTGTTCGGAGGCGCGACGGAACCGAAAACTATGCCCGACTCGGGATGACGATAGAACACGCTCGTGTGATAATGTCCAAAGAACCAGCCTTTCAAGTTAATCGACTTCAAATCGACGTCGTCGTACTTGAACGAACTAGGCGCGTCGAATTTTCCGCCGGGCGAACTATGCTGGAAAATCACGACGGGCGTTCCTTCCGGCAGAAGCACGAGGTCGTTCTTCAGCCACGCGGCTACTTTCGCCTTCGAATAGGAAGGAACGCGATCTCCGGCGGGCATAGGCGTCCCGACGAAGTGAACGGGACCGGCGTTGAAGGAATACCAACAAGGACCGAACAACGATTCGTAAAGTTGCTCGCCGTAGTCGCCGTCTACAAGATCGTGATTTCCGTTGAGTAAATACGTCGGAACGCCCGTCGTCGATTCCTTGAAGTTTTCCGCGTTAAATTTCAGTCCGTTGGCGTAGCAAATGTCGCCCGTGCTTATAATGAACGCCGTCGGAGTCGACTCGACAAAGCGGCGAATCGACTCGCGCCATTCGAGGTCGCCCGACGACTGTTCGACGTCGGAAACCTGAATAAAACGCGCGACTTCGCCTGCCGACGCGGGATAGGAAGCAAGCGTAAAGACGTATTCGCCCTCGGCGTTCGATTCCTCGACGCGACGATAGAATTTGTCGACAGTCTTGTAGCCCGAGGGCGTCGAAATGAAAATAAAACGCGCCTCGGCGCGATCCGGCAAGGAAAAACGACCGCCCGCGTCGGTTGGAACGACGGATAGACCGTCGGAAACGGCGACTCCGGCGACGGGCGCGCCCGAGTCGTCGACGACTTTGCCCGACTTGGCGGCGTCGACCGCGTTCGGCAAGAGAACGAAAAAGGACGATAAAAAGAACAATAACAGCGTCGACTTTATACGCATCGATCAAGTCTCCTATAAACGTTGAAACGGCGGCTATTTTCAACGAACGGCGTGATTTTGTTTTCAGGAAAATTACGCCGAACGCGCGACGTAAATTGTAAACTATCGTGCAAAAAAAACAATCTTTTTTTGAGAAAAGGTTGGATTTATAAAAATTCTGCCGAGTCGTCTTGGATTCCGCTTCGAACGTTTTTCAACGCGGAGTTCAAGACGACGTTAGGATTTTTCGTTAAAAAAGAATCGAAAAGAAGGAAAATTTTCAAAAAAAACGTTTCAAACCTTTTCGGCGTCTTGCGTTTGGCAATTCAAGCCGATACAATCAACAAAGGGGCGTAGGCGTCGTATGCGACGTTTGCTCTTGAGTACTTGATCGTTATTCGCCTTTGTTTTCGACTTTCAAGGGCGATCGCCATAGTCGTAATTAGGAGAAACTTTTCAATGAAAACTCGTCGCGTTCGTTCGTTTGCCGGGTTCACGCTCGTCGAACTTCTTGTCGTTATCGCCATTATCGGCATTTTAATCGGGCTTCTGCTTCCTGCGGTTCAAGCCGCGCGCGAAGCCGCTCGTCGTATCCAATGCACCAACAATCTTAAACAGCTCTGTCTCGCGATTCAAAATTATCACGACGTCAACAACGAGCTTCCGGGACACGGTTGCGGCGGCAACGGCAACTGCACCGCGTTCGTCGGACTTTTGCCTTTCATCGAACAACAAGCGCGTTATCAAGGCATGTTCCAATACGTCGGAAAAGACCCCAACAACGAATATCAAAGCCCCTACAATAACCGCGAATGGTGGAACGGCGTCATCGACGGTTTCTGTTGTCCTTCCGACGGTAGCGCGCAAAGTCGAGGAAAGACCAACCGTACCTCGGGTAATTACTGCTTCAACGAAGCGGACTATATTTACGAGACTTACGGCAAATGGGGTAATCAACGTTCCGCGTTCGGTATGAAAAAACGCACCGACCAATGGGCGAACGAAGGCTGGGGCGGCGGAGCCTACAATATGACCGCGATCGTCGACGGAACGAGCAACACGGTCGCGATGAGCGAACGCGTCGCCAGTCCCGATTCCAAAGGGATGGAATTCAACAGAATTAAGGGCGGTTTTGCCAACAACGTCAGCGCTTGGGCCAACAAGCCGAACGCGTGTTTGGCGAAACGCGGATCCAACGGGCAATATGCGACGGGCGTCGCCACTTGCGGCGGTTCAAACGAACAAATCTTTTATTACGGAAACAACAACGCGTTCTTCCAAACGATTCTGCCCCCGAACTCGCCAAGTTGCGCGGACAACGCCAATTTTGATAGAGCGACCTATCTGCCTCCCACGAGCAACCACTCGGGCGGCGTCAACGCCGGTTATCACGACGGTTCCGTTCGTTTCATTAGCGACACGATCAACTGCGAAACGGCGGGTACGGAAGGACTTTCCGGCTGGTATATTTATTGGGGCGTTTCACAGTCTGGACCGTCGAAATTCGGAGTCTGGGGCGCGCAGGGCACGATGAACGGCGGCGAAACGACGAGTCTTTAATTAGTTAAATTCGCTATATCAGGAGTTTTGCGCAATGCAAGTTCGAAAATTTGCTTTCCTTTGCGTCCTCGCGTTCGTCGCCTCTACCCTTCCTTTTTCGGGTTGTTCGAAATCGCGTATTAAAGGACTTGTGCCCGCCGAAGGCGTCGTTACCTTCAACGGCGCGTCGGTCGAGGGCGCGACCGTGCTTTTCGCGCCGAAAACAGTCGGAACGGAAGCGGGAAGCGCGAGCGCGTTGACCGATAAAAACGGAAAATTCAAGATGACGACGCTCGATCCCGGCGACGGACTCTTTCCCGGCGACTATTACGTAACCGTCTCGAAAGATCGCGTCGAGGGCGGTCCAACTCTTGAAGACGCCAAACTTTCGCACGACGAGTACGAAGCGAAAGCCGCGACCGGCGCCTTTAAACAAGTTACCATACGGGAACTTCCGGCGAAATACGCCGACATTAACGAGTCTGGTCTTGGGTTGACGATCCCGCCCGAGGGAAAGAAAGATATTTCGCTCGCCCTCGAAGGAGAAGCGGATTTGACGCCGATCGAGCAACAATCCGGTCGAGGTTCCGCACCAGGGCTCTAATTTGTCGCGAGTTTTATCGCCGTTTTGTTTTATCGGAAACGCGCGCGTCGAGGCGCGACGATTAATTTTGTGAAAAAGGCGTCCGCAAACGGAGAATCGCAACGTCGGTTTATTCGGTTTCGGCGCCTTTTTTTTGCGGTTTGCGCGTTTTACGGCGTTCGGTTCGCCGTTCGGAACGCGCGCTTTCTTTATTTTGGGTCATTGAGGGAATTTATGTTGAACAAGCGCCGTTTCTTTGTTTTATTTTCGTTCTTTCTACTCTCGTTTTCGACGTTTTCCTTTGGCGAAGACTTCACGCAATACGGCGCCGTATTGATTCGCGATTCCGCGCGCTCAAACGCGCAAGAGTCGCTGCCGCAAGTCTCGTTTTCTGAAACGGACGTCGAATGGCGCGTTCTTGACGGCGAAAAATATACCGGGGTCGACGGGCGGCGTTTCTATTTCACAATAGAGGCCAAAGGAGCGAACTTGCCCGCGCCGAAAGTCGAGGTCGTTTGGGAAGGCGTCAAAATTCTGCGCGTGATCGGCGCCAAAGGCGAAATTGAGGAAACCGCATCGGGACGACGTTTTACTATCGGACCAAGAAGCGTCCCGACCGACGCTTTCACGGAAATTTCCTTCGGCGCCGTTCGACTTGGCGTCTTTCATAACTGGGAAATTCGACGCGCCGGTCCTTATCGCGAAGGCGCCTACCCCGTCGGCGAAATCAAAGCGCATTTGAATTATATGCTCGGCGCCCTTGAAGTCTGCCGCGCCTACGGCTGGACGGAAAACGGAACGCCCGATTTTGTCGATCATATCAATTTGTACGGATTCGAAACGCATTTTCCGCACGGACACCGCGATTTCCCGGCGCACTTCCATATTATGCTCGCTTGGGACGGTTGGAAAGCGGCGAACGTCGGGCATTATCTCTTGGACGATTCCGGCAAGATTCTGAGAAATAATTTCTGGATTCTTCACAAGGACGTCGAGATCGTCGATCAGCCCGGCGTCGTTACGAAATACGTCGACAAAACGGATCGCGTCGTTTTCGAAACGACGATTCTTTCCGACGGTTCAGGGCTGATTTTCAAAAAACTTGGATTTGAACGCGAATATCTCATTCGCGCGGGCAAGAACAGCGCCGTCGAATCGGTCGACGTCTGCGCGCGAAACGTCGATTCCAACGACGAATGGGAACTCGTTTGCGAAGTTCAAGCGAACGACGACGCGGAAAAGGGCGTTTTTTCTTCCCGCGCTCAATACGTCGACGGGTCGATTCAACGCGTCGAATTTAAATACGATCCCGACACGGGCGCGCGATTCGACAAATAATTTGTAAGCGTTCACGGAAAACGACGCGCAAGAATCGCCGCGAAAGCCGCCCGCATTGCGGGCGGATGGGTTGCGAATGTCCGCGCTTCTGGCGTCAGCATACGGGACGGATTAGGCGCTTAATGAACTCGTTTGTCGAGAGTCT
>JAZUGM010000351.1:0-6924 GCA_045641205.1 Thermoguttaceae bacterium | reverse complement strand
CGTTGCGCTTCGTTCCCACGTCCCAATTTCGACGGCGGCAAAACTCATCGCCGTTATCGTCGCACAGGCTTTGCAACTTTCCCATTTGCGAACCTCCTGACTTCCGAGACCGCAGACTCCTTTTAAGTCTTTAAACATTTCTTCTATACCGAAACGACAACTGTATTCAAGCAAAATTTCTTGCGGCGTCGCGTTCAAATCCGTCGACGCAAAAACTCGCCAATCTTTAGCGTTAGCGTCGTCAATATATCGACTCAAAACCAAACGAATCGGGCGACCGTTCGTTATTCGCGTCGTTGCGATCATCGTTTTAAACTCTACCTTTCTGACTCCGCCGTATTGTTGCAAAGATTCTCTAAACGTTTCACATTGTTCGTTTTCGATCCAATCTTTCAGTTTAAAACCGTCGCCGTAAATACGAGGGCGTCCGCGTTTCGCCTTTGCAGACGGTTCAGGAAGTTTGTAAAAATTTGTGTTATTTTTGAATCGAGTAACGACTTTGACGCCCAACTCGTCCAGCGCTTGGAATAATTTGACGGAAACATAACCGCTGTCAAACGCTAATTGAATTTGCTTGTCCGTTACTTTGCTAATCGTTGCTAAGGAACGACTTACAAGTTCCTCTCCTATTTTAAGTTTCGTTTGAAACTCGGGTCGAATTGCTTCGTCGATTTCTTCCAAATTTTTTTGGGGAACATAAAACCTCCAACGTAACGGCAAGTTAAGCGAACCCCATTTCGGACGTCCAAGCGATTAGCGAAAGCACAACCCAAGAATGTCCGTAACACTTTGCTTTTTTATCGGCTACATTAGTCGGATCGTGCATACGTCCAGCTCCTTCGATTTTGGGACCGTATCGTTTGATCGGCGAGTCGTCGAGCGCTAAACGAACAACTTTTTCTTTTTGCAAGAAGTCTTTAAAAAAGTATACAAGCCAAGCCCCATAGGCGTTTTGTATCCTTTCGTCGAATCGTCCGAGACGTTGAATATAACGATAAAACTTACGGTAACGCTTCTCTTCGTGAGAGTTACGTATCCAAGATGAAACTGTTCCGCAAACCGTTAAGGCTGAGAAAAAAATCTCGACAAACCAATAGCGCAACCCCTTGTTAAGGACGTTTTGGATCGTTATAATAAAGTCGTGTGGGACGAATGTTTCACGCATTGGGGACTCGCTAGGATTGTAGGGTTGTGTGTTTTTGTCTACAATACTAAACGAGTCCTTTTTTGTATACCTCAATTAGGGGGATTTTTTCCTTATTTCTTAAAAAGTGGGGAAAGTACAGAACAAAGGACTATTTGCTAAAAGACCTATGTGAAGAATTATTCGGACATATTATCGATACGGCGCCGGAACTTCCCCAAAAACATTATCATTATTCTTGCGGAGATCGGACGGATATGGTATTTCTTCACCTGATCCAGCATTTAGGCGACGACCATATTATCGGAGGGTTGCTTACTTCGCAGAATAACGAGATTTTTCTCCGTTATTTCAAAAGTAATTTAAAAAAGCTGATTTTAACGCAGTACGCCGAAAAGGGGGCTTTTTCAAATTCCAAATTGCCGACGGATTATCTTGTGAATCATATTGCGTCTTCTTTTGTAGAAACGACGGAATGGTAGTTGTCGTGGGAAGCGCGTGAAGCGCCGGAAGTCGTGGCAGATTATTTTCTGGCGGTTGTCGAACCGATATTCAAAGGGTAAAGAACGCTTTCCTAAAAAATTGCTTTGCGTCTATTGACACGTTTGTATATTTTGCTAAATTAACAAGCGATCCGAATGAAGGTCAAGGCTTTCCTGAATATTAAAGAGATAAATATATGACGATCGAGGAAAAAGTTAAAATATTCAAGGCGTTAGCAAACCCTGTTCGGCTTCGTATTGTCGAAAAGTTGAAGAATGGGGAGCAGTGCGTTTGTGAAATATTGGAATTGTTCGCAATCGAAACGTCCACGTTGTCTCGTCATCTACTCGTTCTCAAAAACGCAGGAATCGTCGCGGACGAGAAGCGGGGAAAAAATGTTTATTATTCCTTGAAACGTCCCTGTATTCTCAAGGTTTGCGAATGCCTTGAAAGAACGTGTTCGGATCAATAATTGCGTTCGTTGAAAAGACGCGCCCGAGTAGGGCTTTTTTTAGAAACAACATTTGTATATTTGGCTAAACGTCTAAACAAAAAAATCAAATGAACAAGGATAAAGTTATATTTTTAGGGATAGTTGCGACGTTCCTTGTCGCCTATTTTACCCCAGTTGGAAATAGCTCCGTTCAATGGGCGTTTATCGAAGCGTTTCGTACGCTCCAATGGTACGCGCGTTATCATACGTTGCCTTGCGTCGTTCCTGCGATGTTTATAGCGGGCGCAATCTCGACTTTTATGTCTAAAGAGGCGGTTCTTCGTCGTCTTGGACCTCAAGCAAACAAAATTGAAGCGTATACGGTCGCATCGGTCGCCGGGACGGTTTTGGCGGTTTGCTCGTGTAGCGTTCTTCCAATGTTTGCCGGAATATATCAAATCGGAGCCGGACTAGGACCAGCCTCGGCTTTTCTCTGTTCAGGACCGGCGATTAATGTAACGGCAATTTTTTTGACGGCGCGCGTTTTAGGCTTAGAACTTGGCGTTGCTCGAGCCGTCGCGGCGATCGGAACGAGTCTGCTTGTCGGTTTGCTTATGGCGCTAATCTTTCGAAAGAGCGAGAAAGAACGAATTACAACGACGATCCAGACGTTGGCGCCGACGCCGACTAAAAGAAAACTATGGCAAACGGCTCTTTTTTTGGCGACAATGATTGCGTTTCTTGTGTTTAGCGATTGGAGTAATCCAAGTACGAAGGTTTTGACGCTCAACAAGGGCGCGATAGTCGCTAGTCTTGACAATACGACAGGCAAAACGGAGATTACTCTTTCAGAAACGATTCGTTTGGAGGTTTCGATCGAGCGACAGACTAGCGGCGATATGAATTTTCAGATTCAAAACGTGATTTCAGGCGTCGAAGCGCTACCGAAAGATATCCAAAATAAATTTCAGTCAGGCGCGCGTTTTCTTGTTTTGACGCAAGACGTTTCGGCGGTTGAAAATCTTGTTCCAGAGAATTACAAATTGAGCGTCGCAATATACGAACATCGTTGGACGATTTGTTGTTTCCTTGGATTGACGCTTTTGGCGATGGTTTGGAAATGGATCGAGCTGGAAGAATTTTCCGACTGGATGAGTCAAACTTGGTCGTTCGCTAAGACGATTATACCCCTTTTATTTGGGGGCGTCTTTGCGACGGGATTGGTCGGGGCGTCGCTTCCGTCGGAAACTGTCGCCCAATGGGTCGGCGGGAACTCTTTACGCGCAAATTTCATTGCGTCGATCATCGGTTCGCTTTGGTACTTTGCTACGCTGACGGAAATTCCGCTCTTACAGGCACTTATAGGACTAGGTATGGGCAAAGGACCGGCGCTGACTCTTTTATTAGCTGGACCGACCCTCTCCTTGCCGAGCATTATTGTCATTGGACGGTATCTAGGCGTTAAAAAGACCGCCGTTTTTAGCGGATTGGTCGTCGTTTTGAGTATGATCGTTGGTTTCGTTTTTGGACGATTGGCATAAATTTTATGGATAACTTGGGAGAATATCCTGAAAGGAAGAGAAATGTTGATTCAAGTACTTGGAATCGGTTGTCCGAAGTGTAAAAAAATGGTGGAAATTACGGAAATTACCGCTCGAAATATGAACGTTGATTTTGAATTGGAAAAGGTAACCGACGTCGCGAAGATTCTCGAACTGGGCGTGATGACGACGCCCGCGTTATTGGTCGACGGAAAACTTAGATATTCCGGGCGCGTTCCTTCGATGGAGGAAGTCGAAAAAATTTTGAAAGGTTGTGCGAATGGCTAAGAACGTTACAAAACGGTTTCTGCTGGCATTTGTCGTCGCGGCGATTATAACGCAAGTTACAAAGGGGTTTCAAACGGTTCACGAAACGACCTTTACCGACGGAAAACACCTTGTTTTATTTCACGCCAAGGTTCGTTGTCGTACTTGTACGACAATGGAACGACACGTCAAGCAGGTTCTCGATTCCGATTTTAAAGACGAATTGGAAGCGGGCGTCTTTGATTTTCACGTTTTGGACTATGAAGCGCCGGAAACTAAACGAATTGTAGAAAAATACAAAATAGCGACGGCGACGGTTCTTATTTTCGAACAGAAAGAAGGAGAATATGGCGAAGGGGTGAATCTTGCCGAATTATCTTGGAAACTTGTCGGCAACGAGTCGGAGTTCAAAAAAATGGTCAAAAAACATTTGAAAGATTTTATTCAAGGAAATAAGATCGATTTAGAAAGTTGGGCGACGGATGAAATCGAATTAGCGCCTGATTTGAATCTGTTTGAGAAAGAAACGTTTGATACGTCAAAGGAGAATAGTCAATGAAAACTATTGATAAAACGATTCTTGGACTCTGCGTTTTCACGATCTTGGCGATGTTCGGCGCGCCTTTTGGCGTCGCTTACGATCTGCAAAAGAACAAGCCGCCCTATTATTTGACGGACGACGAATTGGACAAAACTCTTGACGTCGACACGGAAACAAACAAGCCCGAAGATTACGTGCGCGTCCTCTATTTTCATCGAGTTCCCGGTTGTTCCACCTGTCAAACTATGGCGAAATACGTTTATGAAACGATTTTGAGGGACTATCCCAAAGAGGTGAAGAAGCGGCAAATCATTTTGCGCTATTATGACTTTGAAAATCCAAAAAATACGAATTTGGTCAAGGCGTTCAAAATTTCTAGTCCGACGCTCGTCTTGGTTCAAGGTCGCGGCGGAAAAGACGTCAAAGCGAAACGCGCGGATAAAATCTGGGCGTTGGCGGGGGATAAAACGGCGTTTGTGAAGTACGTCGACAAGGAAATCGACGGCTATTTGAAGCCAAACGAACAGAAGAAAAATAAAGAATAACGAAAGCGTTTTCAACGAAAGGATAATTCAAGATGGAAGCGACTAGTTGGTTATTGGCGTCGGGCGGAACGTTTCTCTTAGGAATTCAGACGGCAATTAGCCCTTGTCCGCTGACGACGAATATTGCCGCGATTTCGTATATTGGCAAACATGTCGGGCGTTCGAAAGAGGTTCTCTTTTCGGGCGTTCTTTACACTCTCGGAAGAAGCGTCGCTTACGTCGTCTTGGCGATCTTGATCTTACGGTTCGCTATGTGCGCCGGGGAACAATTGACAAGATTTTTACAAACGGCGATTCATGCTTGGCTTGGTCCGATTTTGATTCTCGTCGGCATGCTTCTATTAGGAATGATTTCTTTCTCTCTTGGAAGCGTTGATACGGAAAAAATGCAACAATGGACTCAACGATTCGGAGTATGGAGCGCTTTTCCGATCGGTCTGATATTTGCGTTGGCGTTTTGTCCAACTTCAGCGGCGACGTTTCTGACGACGCTTGGATTGGCCGCAAAAGTCAAATCGACGTTTGTGTTGCCGACGATCTTTGGCGTCGGCACGGCGCTCCCCGTTTTGACTTTCGCCATTGTTCTTACATACCAAGCGCAATGGCTTGGAAAAGCGTTCAACGCCGTCGAAAAGATCGATCGTTGGTCGCGAACCGTCGCCGGAACGGCGTTTATCGTAATTGGAATTTGGCTTTCACTCAAACACAATTTTGAAATAGTCTAAAGCAACTGAATTTGCCGGGACTTTAGAAGAAAGACGCTTGCCTCCCTTATGGTTGCGACGTTTTTGACTCCGCCGACTAAATGAAAATTATGAAGGCGTTATTTTGTCAAGATAATCGTACAGAGTATTCCGGCAAGGAAGATTACCAACGCGTAACCTCCGATCGTAAACGCCCAAAACAACTCGGGTTTATCATTGTACCATTCGTCGATAAAATTACTTGCTACGCGCGGCGCTTCAAATTCCTCGCGTGCGACGGCGGATTGCGCTTGTTTGACCGGCGAAGATTGCGGAGCCGTTGAAGCTGGAGACGTTTGAGTACGCGACGTCTGAGCGGCGATTTTTTCAGAATGGGATCGAGAGAGCGCGCCTTGAACGTCGCGAGGCGTTGCGGACGCCGTTTGACTTGACGGCATACGTTGCGCGCTTTGTCCATATTGCGACTGGTTGATAATCTTGGAATTAGGCGGCGCCACGTTCGTCGCGTTCGCATTGACGGACGCCTTCGGCGAACTTGAGCGTCCCTTTTCAAGATTAGTTTTCGTCGCGTCTGAAAGCTCGTCCAACGCAAATTTCCACGGGTCGACGCTTGCGCCGACGTCTGAATTCTGCGAAAGGATAATTTCGTCGTCCGTTACGCCGAGTTTACTGAGTCTAGTGGTCTGTGATTATTTGAAACAGGGGTAACAACGAACCTCTAAATTGGTTAAAGTACCATAAGTTTCCCCCCTTTGGTACTTTTGAGGTTCCCAATGAAAAAATATGTCGTTCATATAACGCAATCCGATCAGGACGAACTAACAGCATTTATTAAACAACAAAAAGGAACGGCGCTGCAAGTTTGCCGCGTGCAAATTTTACTCGCCGCCAATGCGGATTCGCCCTGTTTAACCGATAAACAAATCGGCGAGGCGTTCCGTTGTAACGTTCGCGTTGTTGAACAAACGCGTAAGAGCTTTTGCGAACGCGGATTGCAAGCAACGTTGAAAGGTTTGCCGCGCGTGAAAAGACCTCCGTTCTTAGACGGCGAACAAGAGGCGAAAATTATCGCGCTTCGCTTAAGTTCCCCTCCCCAAGGTCGTAACGGTTGGTCGCTACGTCTGTTAGCTGAAAAGGCTGTCGAACTTCAAATTTGCGAAAGGATAAGCTATCAGACGGTGAAAAAAATTTTAAAAAAACAAAAATAACGTCAAAACAACGCGTCGAGTATTGGGTGATACCGCCCAAAGCGAACGCCGAGTTTGC
>JAZUGM010000350.1:0-4024 GCA_045641205.1 Thermoguttaceae bacterium | reverse complement strand
CTATGGACGAGAAAGAATTGGCGTCTCTTGAGTCTAAGTTGTTCGTTACGCTCGACGCCGGAGTCGCTTCCGACGATGCAAAAGCCGCCCAAACCTTGATCGACGAGGGCGAAACGAGCGAAGGCGGCGATGCGAAATGTTGGTGGTGGTGTTGTCGACCGCGATATTACTACTATCCGACGTACTACTACTACAGTTGGTACTGCCCTTGCTATTACGTTCCCGTTCGCCTTGTCACCTATACGGTTCCGGTAACTTACACGGCGACGATCGTCAGTCCGACCGTTGCCGCCGTGAATCGAACCGTCTCTTCGACCTCGACTTCGACGTCGACCACGACTTCGGAAACCAGCGTTTCTTCGACCGGGTGGGAGTTTAAGGCAAGCGGAGCCGTCGCTAAAGGCGCGGTCATTAACGGGACGGTTCCTGAGAAATCGCCGTTGAAAAAGATGGGTCTTCGCTCGGGCGATATTATCGTCAAGATCGACGGCAATAAAGTCGATTCTTTGGCCGACGTTCAACGCGCTACCGCCAATTCGAAGATCGTTTATATTCGCGGCAATCAGATCAAAACCGGCGGAAAACAGATTTTGCAAAAAGGAAACGACGACGTTACCGTTAAGGCGTTTACCGAAAAAGTTTCCGCCGAGCAACTGGAAAAAGTCGGTCAAGGCGGACAAACGTTGTACGAATATTACGACGCGCTTGAAAAAGACACGGTCGTCAAATAAAGTCTCGTTCCAAGAATGTTATCGGTTTTTTGAGTAAACCGTCGATTTCCAATGAAACATTGGGGATCGACGGTCGATTTGTTTTCATAGGGGTTCGAGGTCAAAACCTCGTTCGTTTCAACGGGTTGGAACTAAAAAACGTTTTGGCGAATAAACTGCGAGATTTTTCAATGAGAACATACTTTGATCGTCGCGCGTTTCTTTCCTTAGGCTTGGTTTTTTACGTCGTCGGAAGGACGACGCGAGCCGCGCGCGCTTTTGATAATTTGTTCGAAGGCGCTAATTCGTCGAACAAAGGACGACTGGAAACGACGCGCGGCGTCTTCACGTTCCAAACGGATTTTGAACTTTCCGAAATCGCTTCCGAAATCGCGTCGTTAGATTCGCTTGTCGACGAGTTGACGCAAACGTTGAGAATCCCGCCGCCGCGCGAGAAAATTTTGGCGCAAATTCTACCCGACGAGGCAAGTTGGCGTGCGTTTTTCAAAAAGAACTTTTCCGAACTGACGTATCGAACCGCTATGTTCGATCGAAAAAATTATTTGTTCGATTCGCGAAAATCGCGTCTTTATACGTTTCGCGGATCGACGCTTGGCGTTGATTTACGCCACGAGGGAACGCACGCATTGTTGGCGTCGTCGTTGCGTCGAAGCGTTCCGATTTGGCTTGACGAAGGCTTGGCGGAATATTTTGAAGAGACGCCGAAAGCGCGGATTCAGAACGACGAACGCAAGGCTAAAGTCGTCGCGCGTCTTGAAAACGGAGCGTTTAGTTCGTTGGAACTTTTGGAGAGCGTTTCAAATATTTCGTCGGCGACAAGCGCGTTTTATCTGGATTCTTGGGCTTGGGTAAACTATCTTCTAAACGACTCCGCCAAGACTCGCGACGTTCTTTCCGAATATTTAAACGACTTGGCGCGTTCTCGACCTTTTGCGCTGAAAGTCGGCGCACGATTGAAAAAAATTGGCGGCGGAGAAGACTCTTTGCGACGATTTTACCGTAGGGGCGCGTTGTATGAACGCGCGTAAAGATCGACGCGTCGTTTTTTTTGAGTTTCACCTCGTCGCAAAGTTCCGACGAATTCTCATTGGACTCCGGCGTTGCGCGGCCGCGCTTTTTGATAGGGAAACACTTCCGACGATAAAACGCGCTAGGGCGCCGTTGAAAATTTGAATCTTTACGCCGCGAACGTTCTCCGCCCCTTGTCGGAGATTAAACCGCGTTTATAATATTGCGCGTTTTCATATGATTGAGCGCGTTTTCAGACGACGACGCGCCGATCGCTCAGGAACATATTTTTACCCGGAGTCTGAAATGAATAAACGTATCGATCTTCACGGACGAGGGAAACGTAGCGGTTTTACTCTCGTCGAACTCCTTGTCGTCATCGCCATCATTGGTATTTTGATCGGGTTGCTTCTCCCTGCGGTGCAAGCCGCGCGCGAGGCGGCGCGTCGTATGCAATGCACGAACAACCTGAAGCAGATCGGGCTTGCTTTGCAAAACTATCACGATCAACAAGGCGCTTTTCCGGCGTTGCGCGCGGGCAATCCTCGCGGCGCGGCGACGTTCGAAGGCAACAGTCGCAACGGCATGCGCCTTCACTTGCTTCCTTATATCGAACAAAGCGCGTTGTACGAACAGCTAATGGCGTCCGACGTCGGCGCTTATTCCAACGTCGCGCCTTGGACTTCCGTTTTCAGCGGGTATCTTTGCCCGAGTTGCGGCGGTCCCGAAACTTCGCCGAACGACAATCCGACTCAAACGGCAGGTATCGCGGATTATTATTTCTTCATCGGCGACCGACCTTACCGATCTTTCCCGTCCGGCACGTATACCAGCGGCGATATGGTTTCCGGCGTGTTCTTTAACGACGCTTGGTGCAAGATGTCGCGCATTGTCGACGGGTTGAGCAATACGATGGGCGTTTCCGAAGGTATTCGTCCGAACGGCGTCGCGGAATTTGGCGACTGCGTGACGAAACCCGGTTCCACGGGCTGGTCTCCCGCCGATTTGACGCCTCTGTTCAACAAAGCCGAACACAAATATTTGTCGACTTGCGGCACGTTCAAGACCTATTGCGTTTTGCGCGGGTTCCGCGCTTGGGACGGCGATATTCTCTTTACCGCCGTCACCGCCTATACGCCGCCTAACAGCGTTCTTGTTTCCGACGGAACGTCGCACAACAGCAGTCAATTCATTCTTTCGCCGACGAGTCGCCATTCCGGCGGGGTCAACGTCGGTATGATGGACGGGTCTGTTCGCTTCGTTTCCGACACGGTCGATTGCGGCAATCAAGCCGCCGGTTGCCGTAGCTATCCCGACACGTCTTCGAAGAGCAATTACGGCGTTTGGGGCGCTTTGTGTACCAAAGCGTCGGGCGAGACGGTAACGTTGTAACGAGTTTGGCGCGCGCGACGTTTGATCGTCGCGCGTTTTGTTGCGCGCTCTTTTGAGGGCGCGCGCATAAAGTTAATAGGCGGATTCTCAATGAGCGTCAATAAAATATCAGCGATTTCTTTAATCTTCTGTCTTGCTTTGGGTTTGACTTTTGGCGCGGGCTGTAAGAAAAATGTTCACGGAACCGTTCCGGTTACGGTGAAGGTTACTTACAACGGCAAGCCGATTCACGAAGCGGTCGTCGTTTTTTCTTCTGCGCAAGGCAATTCGTCGAGCGGCGCCACAAACGAAAAAGGCGAGGCGAAACTTTCCGCGTTTGAAAAGAACGACGGCGCTATTCCCGATAGTTACGTCGTGACTATCGACAAATCCGAGTTAAAAGAAGAACGCGACCCGGATAATCCCGACCGTATTTTGAAGAGCGAAACGATTTATCATATTCCTGCGGTATACGGCGATCGAAAAACTTCAGAGCTGACAGCCGAGGTCGTCAAGGGAAAGAAAAACGTGTTTACCTTTGATTTGGACGATTCGCGCGCCGACGAAGAGATCAAAAACGAAACTTCGATCGATTAGTCTTTACTCGCGCTTGTAAGCTAAAACGCGCGCAACGCGTTCTGCGGAACCTGTTGCGCGCGTTTTTTTATTGCGGTTTGACGCGCGTTCGTAAACGGTAAGCCGCCGCATATAATGCGGCGGTTAAGTTTGAGCAATGAAACGCCGGGGCAAACGAGAGCGCGAAAGTTTTTTTCTGAATCTGAAATCGGTCGTTTTTCGGTAAATCTACGTCAAGCGCCGCATTATATGCGGCGGCTTACCGTTTACGAACGCGCGTCAAACCGCAATAAAAAAACGAGCGCAACAGGTTCCGCAGAACGCGTGGCGCGCGGTTT
>JAZUGM010000349.1:0-12265 GCA_045641205.1 Thermoguttaceae bacterium | reverse complement strand
GTTGATACGCGGCTTTCCGTGAACGCATACGCGGAAAAAATCTCGACAAAACAATAGCGCGCCCACTTGTTAAGGACGTTTGGGATCGTTACAATAAGGGCTTGTGGGACGAATGTTTCATACATTTGCGGACTCGCTGGAGTTGGAGGGCTGGGAGTTTTTTGCCTACAGTACTAAACGAATCCCTTCTTGTATGACTCGACTTGTTTGAATATTTTCCTTATTTCTTAAAAAGTATAGAAAGCGCAGTTTCATTGAGGAGTGTGACAAATGCCGAAAAATAATTCCTATAACGTCGTCGCACAAGACGAATTTGAAGAGGTCGACGGCGTCAAAACGCCTAAGGTCTATCGTTACTACGCTTTTATTAGTTATTCGAGCAAAGATCGTCCCGTAGCGAAGCGATTTCACAAATGGCTCTCTTATTACCATATTCCCAGCGTCATTCGCGGCGATATCGAAGAGAAACGCCAACTCAAATACCCAAAATCTTTAAATCCTATTTTTATCGATTATGCCGATTTAGAACCGGCGCCGCTTGCTCCGAAGATTCAGGAAGAATTGGAAAATTCGAAGTATTTGATCGTCCTTTGCTCCCCCAATTCCGCGAAACCCGACTGCTGGGTAAACCAAGAAGTTGAACGCTTTATTTCATTGGGGCGGGAAGAACGTATTATTCCTTACGTTATCGACGGAACGCCGGACTCTTCCGATCCTTCGACCGAGGCGTTTCCTCCTGTTTTACGAAAAAACGCCGAGTATCTCTTCCATCCCAAGGACGAGGAACAACGCGAACAATACGAACTCATACGGGAAAAATTACAAAAAATCGGAACGCTTCGCGCGGCGTCGATCAAGGACGAAGGCAAAAGAAACGCGCGGCTCAAAATCGTCGCCAGGATGTTGGAAGTCGCGCCCGACGAGCTGATTCAACGCGACAAGCAACGTTTTCGACGCCGCGTCGCAATTTGGAGTTCCGTCGCGGCGGTTCTTATGACCGTCGCCTGGATCGTATACGACAAACATTTTCGAACGCACGTCGATTATTACGCCGATTACGTCGAATGTTACGGAGCGCCGCAGGGGCTCTATCCGCTGTCAGAAAAGAAACGTTCGCATCGAAAAGAAAGTTGGCGAATAGAAACAAGAGGCGGGCTCGTCAGACGACTTGTTCACGAAAATTCGGCGAAAACGCCTATTCCAAGCGAAGATACGGAACGATTGGCTCGACCGATGATCGCGACTTACGACTACAAGGTCGACAAGAAATTAAAAACTTGCCATTATCTTGATCGCAACGGTCGAGTCGTTGCGCAATTCAATTACAGCGGTAAAAACTCCGAGATAGTCGAGCTGAAATCGGTCGATTCCAAAGAAGTAGAACATAATTTCCTAACCCTTGGATCGACGACGAGTATTGACGTTCCACTCTTTCAATTGGAAAACGGTTACAAGCCTAAAAGTTCCGTTCGACGCCTTGTCCTTGAACGCGACGCTCAGGGACGCGTTGTGAAGCAAATATTCCAAACGGACAAAGAGAAATCTGCGTATGACGCGGACGGAGTGGCAGGCTTGCAATTAGTTCTTGACGATATGGGGCGCGTCGTCGAAAAAATCTATCTTGATAGCGACGGAAAAGTCTTTACGACGAAGATAGGAGTAGCCAAACGACGTTACGCCTACGACGACGACGGAAATCTCTATGATAGCCAATATTTGACGTCCGACGATAAACTGATTCAAAACGAACAAGGTTGGATGCGGTGCGTTGCTCGATTTGACAAATGGGGCAATACCATAGAGGAACAAACGTTAGATCAAAACGGCAAATTATTGTTGAGGAAAGACGGATTTGCGAAGGTAGTTCTTCGTTATGACGACAAAGGCAATTTGACAGAGGCTTCTTACTATGACATAGACGGTAAGCCTTGTTTCGTCAAAGAGGGATATGCGAAAGTTGTACGCTTCTATGACGGTGGAGGAAATTGTACGAAAGAGTCCTATTTTGGCGTAGACGGCAAGCCTTGTCTCCATAAAGATGGAAACGCAAGCGTCTCGTTACAATATAACGACAACGGTAATATAACGGAATTTTCCTATTTGGGCTTAGACGACAAGCCTTGTCTTACAAAAGACGGATTTGCGAAAGTGGTTGCAGTTTATCATAATGGCAACCGAACAGAGACGGCGTTCTTTGACATAGACGGCAACCTCTGTCTTAATAAAGAGGGAGTTGCAAAAATCGTTAATAAATTTGACGATAGTGGAAATTGTACGGAACAGTCCTATTTTGGCGTAGACGGCAAGTCTTGCCTCTTTGAAGAGGGAGTTGCAAAAATCGTTGTTGAATTTGACGATAGAGGGAATTGTACGGAACAGTCCTATTTTGGCGTAGACGGCAAGTCTTGCCTTAATAAAGACGGATTTGCGAAATTTGTCAACGTTTATGACGATAGAGGGAATTGTACGGAACATTCCTATTTTGGCGTAGACGGCAACCCCTGTCTTAATAAAGACGGAGTTGCAAAAATCGTTGATGAATTTGACGATAGAGGCAACTGTGCAAAGCGTTCCTATTTTGGCGTAGACGGCAAGCCTTGTCTCCATAAAGAGGGATATGCTAAATTGGTCAACGTTTATGACGATAGAGGGAATTGTACGGAACAGTCCTATTTTGGCGTAGACGGCAACCCCTGTCTTAATAAAGACGGAGTTGCAAAAATCGTTGATGAATTTGACGATAGAGGCAACTGTGCAAAGCGTTCCTATTTTGGCATAGACGGCAAACCTTGTCTTAATCATAACGGCGTAGCGAAAAACCTTATCTCTTACGATGATAACGGCAATATGCAAGTTGCTTACTATGGAGTCGACGGCGAGCCCTGTCTTTACAACGGATGTGCAAAAGTTGTAAACGCCTTTGACGATAGAGGAAATTTGAAAGAACAATCCTGTTTTGGCATAGACGGTAAGCCTTGTCTTCATAATGATGGATATGCAAGCGTCTCGTGGCAATACGACGAGAAAGGCAACCAAACAGAGACGACGTATTTTGGCGTGGACGGCAAGCCTTGTCTTCATAAAGACGGATATACAAGAGGCGTGGCGCAGTACGACGACAAAAACGTTCTTGTCTCCGTAACTTACTTCGACCTCGAGGGGCGTGACGTAACTGAAAGCGTTGCGCGTTCCTCTTCAGAAACGCAGGAAGAATCCTTGGCGTTGGAACAAGAAGAATTGCCAGTTGAGGAAGACGGTATCGACGAAATTTTCGAATCAATCGACGAATCTGAAAGCGCTACGCGTTCTCCTTCAGAAACGCAGGAAGTATCCTCGGCGTTGGAACAAGAAGAATTGCCAGTCGAGGAAGACGGTATCGACGAATCTGAAAGCGGAGTCGAATAGATTATCGGTAATCGTTCACGGTAAGCCGCCGCATATAATGCGGCGGTTGAGTTTGAATAATGGTAAGCGTTCACGAAAATAACGCGCGTATTGTTGGCGCCCGCCCTTTTGTCAAATCTTCACGCGCTATAAAAAACGTTGGTTTCGTATCGCGTCGCATAGCGACGCGCGCGAAAAACGAATCCTTCCGGGTCGCTTTCTTCCAGTCCGATCGCCGAATTTTCGGGAGATACTTTCCGCGAACGCTTACGCGCGAACTTTGTTCAAAATATTCCGTGAACGATTACGAATAATGAAAGGCGTAGCTCAAATACGACCGCGTCGCGTTGCTTTCAGAAAACGTTCGTTTTTTGGTTATTCGACGCCAACCGCCAAATTAAATTCGGCGGCTTACCGGGCTTGTTTTCCGTGAACGCTTACAAAAAAACCGCCGACGCTCATTAAGAACGTCGACGGTTTCGTCGTATCATATCACAAAGCTAAACGCGAAAATCTTACTTAGAAATAACTTTGCGGACTTCTTCCAAATGTCCGGCGCTTCCGAGCATTTGGTTCTTATGAATAATATATTCGGCGTAGGCGGGCATAAAGACCTTGCCCGGATCGCGCAAGTCGAATTTTTCCGGATAGTCGCGGAAGAATTCGCGGTGAACGGCGCACCAGACGAGACGACCGTCGGTGTCGATGTTGATCTTCGTAACGCCGAGCTTGGCGGCGGGGAAGTATTGCTTTTCGTCGACGCCGCTGGCGTTTTTCATCGCGCCGCCCGCGTTGTTGATACGATCGACCCATTCCTTCGGAACGGAGGAACTGCCGTGCATAACGAGCGGGAAGTTCGGCTTCACTTGGTTGACCGCCGCTTGGATTTTTTCCAAGACGTCGAAGTGCAAGCCTTGCGTGCCGGAGAATTTGAACGCGCCGTGCGAGGTGCCGATCGCAACCGCGAGGGAGTCGACGCCGGTCTTCTCAATGAATTCGGCCGCTTGTTCGGGATCCGTCAGCTTGACGCTTCCAACGACGTCTTCTTCAACGCCGCCAAGTTGCCCGAGTTCCGCTTCGACGACGACGCCCTTGGCGTGCGCGGCATCGACGACGCGCTTCGTGATTTCGACGTTCTTGGCGAATTCTTCGTGGGAAGCGTCGACCATAACGGAGCTATAGAATCCGCTTTCGATGCAGTCGTAGCAGACTTCTTCGTTGCCGTGGTCAAGGTGAACGGCGAAGATCGCTTCCGGGAAGACTTTGTCGGCGGTGCGGATCATACCTTCAAGGAAGTTCTTGTCGGTGTAGTTGCGAGCGCCCTTGGAAATTTGAATAATGAACGGCGCCCTAGTCGCTTTGTCTTCCGGGTCTTCGTTTTTGGCGATTTTGCCAAGATTGCCGCGGAACAGACCGACGATTTGTTCGAGATTGTTAATGTTGTACGCGCCGATCGCGTATTTGCCGTAAGCGGCCTTGAACAATTCTTTCGTTGTAACGATCATTGAGAATTCTCCTCAAATATTAAGTTAAAACGCTTTTTCGAACGAAACGCGCCTCAAACGAACCTCAGTTCGACGCGCGCCATACGGGCAAGATTCGAATCGATCTTGGCGCCGCGCTCCACCGCGCTTTTGAACCATTTTACCAGAAAACGTTTTTTTGAGAATAGGGGCGCGTTTTTTTGGTCGAGCGTCGTTGGCAAAGGAACTTCGTTTTGCTAAAACTGTTTCGTCTGTTTGTTTGTAAATTTCGATTTCTTTTTCCTACTTTGTCTTGTCGACGTCGCGCCCTTTGACCGCTAAATCAGATAAAACGATAAAAAACGGCGTCGTTAATACTTTTCTTTTCGAACTCTTGCCCTAGTCAATTTCATACGATTCGTTAGAATTGACGTATTATGAATAACGAAATTACCCCGATGATGAAACAGTATTACGACGCTAAAGAAGCGGCGAAGGGCGCCCTATTGCTTTTTCGAATGGGCGACTTTTACGAGATGTTTTTTGAGGACGCCTACAAGGCGGGCGAAACGCTCGGTCTGACCGTAACGACGCGGGATCGAGGCAAATCGTCTTCCGAAGCGACTCCGATGGCCGGCTTTCCTTGGCAACATCTCGATTCGTATCTTGCGCGTCTTGTCGCCGCCGGACATCGCGTCGCCGTGTGCGATCAGATGGAAGACCCAAAAAAATGCAAGACGATCGTCAAGCGCGAAGTCACGCGGATCGTAACGCCCGGCACAATGATGGACGAATCGATGCTCGATCCGCGCAGAAATAATTTTCTGGCGGCTCTTTACGTTTCCGACGAGCGCAAGAGTCAAAAAGCGCTTGTCGCGCGTAAACAAGGGAATAAAAAGCGAGATTTGGCGCCAAAAGGAAAAAGACCCGAAACGGACGCCGCCAACGGAGGAACGCAAGCGGAGGGCTCGCCAAGTTTGCCGCCCGATAGGCTTGTCGGCTTAGCTTGGGTCGAACTTTCAACCGGGCGCTTTTGCGCCTCGACGATTCCTTTCGGCGAGCTTTTCGATCAACTCGCGCGGATCGATCCGTCGGAATGTTTGATTCAAGAAGAGACGCGTTCGCTCTTTCCCGCGTGGGCGACGGAACGCGTCGCTTTGACGATACGACCGGGCTGGGTATTCGCGAAGCAGACGGCGCTTGAGACGCTTGCGAAGCATTTTCAGTTGAAGACGTTCGAAGGGTTTGGATTCAACGAAGAGACGGAAGACGTTTTCGCGTTGCAGGCGGCGGGTTGCGCGCTCGATTATCTGCTCGAGACGCAAAAAAGATCGCTCGAATATATCGACTCGCTGACGCCCTTTCGCGGGGGCAAATATCTTGAGATCGACGAGGCGTCTCGTCGCAGTCTTGAAATTACGCAGGCGTGTCGCGACGGTCGACGGGACGGCTCGCTGTTGGCGACGATCGATCGTTGCGCGTCGTCGATGGGAAGTCGTCTCCTTGCCGAATGGATCGCGTTTCCGTTGTCCGACGTCGATTTGATTTCGTCGCGTCAGGACGCCGTGCAGGAACTGTTCGAGCGCGCGTCGGAAACGGCCTCGATTCGCGAGACGTTTCGCAACGTTTTTGATTTGGAGCGGATTATTTCGCGCGTCGTTCAAGAGCGCGCGACGCCGCGCGAGTTAATTAGCGTCGCGAAGACGTTGCAGACGTTGCCTAAATTTAAGGCGTTTCTCGACGGCTCGTCAAGCAAGTTGCTCAACGTTCTCGGCGGTCGGATCGCGCTTCAAACGGAACTTTGCGACGAACTGACGCGCGCGTTCGGAGACGACGCGCCGTTAAATTACCGAGACGGCGGATTTGTGCGCGACGGATATTCGGAAAAGCTCGACGAATACCGACGCCTCAAAAAAGGCGGCAAAGAATGGCTTGCCGCTTATCAGGCGTCGGAGATTCGTCGAACCGGCATTCCGAACCTCAAAGTCGGCTACACGAATATTTTCGGGTATTATATCGAGACGTCCCGATCGCAGGCGGTCGCCGAGAAGATTCCCGACGACTACGTGCGTAAGCAGACGCTTAAGAACTCCGAGCGGTATATTACGCCCGAGCTGAAGGAACACGAAGAAAAGGCGTTGGGCGCGGAGGAGTTGGCGCTTGAGCTTGAAATGGATATTTTCGCCAAGTTGCAGCATAAAGTCGCGTTGGCGCGCGCCGACGTCCAGCGCGCGGCGAGCGTTTTGGCGCATCTCGACGTTTTGGCGGGTCTTTCGGTTCTGGCGTCGAGTCAAAATTAT
Organism: Thermoguttaceae bacterium; assembly: GCA_045641205.1. Lineage (GTDB taxonomy): Bacteria > Planctomycetota > Planctomycetia > Pirellulales > Thermoguttaceae > RUG369. The sequence continues at coordinate 5,118 of JAZUGM010000349.1, read as the reverse complement.
TGCCGTCCCAAAATGGTCGTCGAGCCCGTCTTGTCGATTCGGGACGGTCGGCATCCTTCGCTTGACGTCAACTGCGCCAACGGGGAATTTGTTCCAAACGACGCCTTTTGCGATCCGAAAGAAGGTTATATTCATTTGATTACCGGTCCGAATATGGCGGGTAAAAGCACGTTTATTCGACAAACGGCGTTGCTCGTTCTTTTGGCGCAAATCGGTTCGTTCATACCCGCGACGGAGGCGACGATCGGAGTCGTCGACCGTATTTTCGCGCGCGTCGGCGCTTCGGACGAATTAACGCGCGGACAAAGCACGTTTATGGTCGAAATGATCGAGACGGCGCGCATTTTGAACAACGCGACCCCTCAAAGTCTTGTGATTCTCGACGAAATAGGGCGCGGAACAAGCACTTACGACGGCGTGGCGCTCGCGTGGGCGATCGTCGAGCATATCTCGAAAAAAATCAAGTGCCGCACGTTTTTTGCGACGCATTATCACGAGCTGACCGATTTGGAGTTCGTTTGCGAGGGCGTGGACAATTTGAACGTCGCCGTCCGCGAATGGCGCGACGAAATAGCGTTCCTACACAAGATCGCGAAGGGCGCCGCCGATAAAAGCTATGGAATCCACGTTGCGAAACTTGCGGGCGTGCCGCGCGAGGTCGTCCAACGCGCTCAGGAAATTTTGACGGGTTTGGAGGAATCGCAAGTTACCGCTTCGACCGACGTTTTGCGCAAAGCGTTGCGCGACTTGTCCGATAAATCGAAGAAAAAAACGGACGCGCCCGTGCAGTTCTCGCTGTTTGGTCCGGAAGACCACCCCGTCGTTGAGGAATTGCGCGGACTTGACGTCGACGCGTTGACGCCGATGGAAGCGCTTCTGACGATCGAACGCTGGAAGAAATATTTGACCAATTCCGAGCCGCCCAAACGTCGAAAATAGTTTGACGACGCGCGTTTATCTCCTTGAAAGGAACGAAGATGAAAACTCCCTTGGAACGTTTTTTAAAGTACGTCGCGATCGAAACGACTTCAAGCGAAGATTCTGAGACGACGCCAAGTACGGCGAGTCAGTTCGATTTGGCGCGCGTTTTAGTCGACGAATTGCGCGAGCTTGGACTGGAGGACGCGGAAGTCGACGAACATTGTTACGTAACGGCTAGTTTGCCTTCCAACGTCATGGACAAGTCGGTTCCGACCGTGGGGCTGATCGCTCATCTCGACGTCTCTTGTTCCGCTTCCGACGTCGACGTCCAGCCGAAGATTATCGAATATCAAGGGGGAGACGTAACGCTTGAAAAGGGCGTCGTCATCGCCGAAACGGAAGAAATGAAAGGGCTCCTCGGGCATAAGTTCGTCGTTACCGACGGGACGACGTTGCTGGGCGCCGACGACAAGGCGGGAATTGCGGCGATTATGAGCGCCTTGGAACGGCTTCTTACGAGCGACAGACCGCGCGCCAACGTTCGCGTTTGCTTTACGCCCGACGAAGAAATTGGGAACGGAACCGCGTTTTTCAACGTCGAGCAGTTCGGCGCCGACTGCGCTTATACGGTCGACGGCGGCGCGGGCGGCGAAATCAACGGCGAGACGTTCACCGCCGATAAAGCCGTTCTTGTCGTCAAGGGCGTCGACGTTCACCCCGGCGAAGCGAAATCGACGATGATTAACGCCGGACGCGTCTTGGCGCGGATCGTCGCTTCTTTGCCTTTGGAGCGAACGCCGGAAAACACCGAAGGACGCGAGCCTTTTATTCATTTGTACAAGTTCGACGGAGGCGTTTCGACCGCGCGCGCCGAATTTCTTTTGCGCGCTTTTGACGAGGAATCGCGCGCCGAGAACAAACGGATATTAAACGACGCGATCGCCGACGTTATGGAGACGATCGGCGAGTCCGGCTCTTGCGATTTGACCGTTAGCCAACAATACCTCAACATGGGTTATTTTTTGAAGGACGCGCCCGAGGTTTTGTCGACTTTGGAAGAAGCGACGCGCAACGCGGGACTAGCGCCAAGATGGGTTCCTATTCGCGGAGGCACCGACGGCTCGCGCTTGACGGAAATGGGGCTTCCTACCCCGAATATTTTCACCGGGGGACGCAATTTCCATTCCGTAATGGAATTTCTCGACGTCGAAGAACACGAAAAGGCGGTCGAGACGCTTGTCGAACTCGTTTGTTTGTGGGCGGATAAAGAGCCGCCTAAGAGGCGAGTCGTCGAGTGACGCGGTTGGCGCCGACGGACGACGGTTTGTCGAGGCGCCGGATCAAACGGGGACAATTTTGAACGACTCGTCGCGAGTCGAGAAGGGGGAAGACAATGGCTTTTTATTATCGCGTTTTTACGACGCTTGACAAAAGTATTTGGGCGAATGAGATCGACGCCTTTTTGAACGAATCGAAATTAGGATTTGACGCGCTTGGCGTCGTCGACGAGGAAGACGAAAATAATCTTGAAGCGGTTCCTATACAAATCGTTTTGACGGACGACCAAGGACGCGAAGTCGCCGTCTTGGAATATGATCGTCGCGAAGATTCCGATCTTTTGAAGGAAGAAATAGAGGAATTTAACTCGTTGATCGACGAAATGGCGCCCGAATGCAACCGCGCTTGGGTTCGCGACAAATTAGCGAGCGTCGTCGGTTGTTATGCGTTCCAAATTTTGGCGCCAGGCTTCGAAGAGGAGAACTGGGATAGAATCGCGACTCTTGCCTCGTGGATTCGCGAAGAAACCGACGGGATTGAACAGTCCGACGGCGGGCAAATCACCAACGAACAGGGCGCCGTCGTCTTGGCGACGCCCGACGACGAGGACGACGAAGAGTTTGAAGAAATTGACGAACTCGACGAAGCAGAAGACGAAGAAGACGCCGAAGACGAAGAAGAATTTGACGACGAGGACGACGAAGACGACGTTTTTACGGCGGCTTTGAGAGTCGGCGACGAGTGGATCGAGTATGAAATTACGTCCGACGAAGATTTGGAGAAATTTTTACGCGGCGAGACTTGAAATTTCATTTGACGTTTGTTATATTCGATAACGCGTCCTAAGCCTAAAAAATTGGCGTCGACGCGTTTTTTGTTGAAATGTTATTGACGTCAATAAAGGTTTTAATATCGATAAAGGTTTTATTATGGTTTTGCAGACGTCCAAACAACTCTTTGAAAATTTACTAGACGATACGAAACGCGTTTACCGCGCACAATTCGGCGAGGAACCGAAAGTAATCGTCGCGGCGCCCGGTCGCGTCAATTTGATTGGCGAACATACCGATTATAACGGCGGATTCGTTTTCCCGCTGGCGATCGAACGTTATACGATAATTGCCGCCTGTCCGAACGACGACGATTACGCTACGGTCTATACGCATAATTTTCACGAGAGGGCGAAGCTGTCCCTCGTGCCCGACGTCGAGCCGGGCTTGTTCTTCCAATGGGACGACGAGAAGAAAATCTGGAAGGCGTCTTGGAAATCTTACGTTCAAGGCGCGATCGCATATTCGGGTCGTCATAGCGCCGGATTAAAAAAGGGCTTTAACGCCGTCATTAATTCGAACGTGCCCCTCGGGGGCGGACTATCGAGTAGCGCGTCCCTTGAAGTCGCCGTCGCGACGCTGATGGAAGAATTGAGCGGACATAAGTTAGGCAAGACGGAAAAGCCGCTTTTGTGCCAGCAGACCGAATGGAATTTCGCGCTGATGAAGTGCGGCATTATGGATCAATTCATTTCCGCGCTTGCCGAAGAAGGTTGCGCAATGTTGCTCGATTGCCGAAGCGAGGAGCCGAAAATGGTTCCTATGTCCGACGAATCGGTCGCCGTGTTGATTACGAATTCGAACGTCAAACACGAATTGACGGGCAGCGAGTACCCCGAGCGCCGACGATATTGCGAGATCGTCGCCAAGAAATTCTTCGGAGTCGAGTACCTGCGCGACGTCTCCTTGGAGAAGCTCCTTGAATCGGAAGAGGCGATCAAGAAAATCAAGCCGGAGACGCCCGAAGACGAAAAGAAAGGCGCGAAATTTGGGGAAGCGCTCTTCAAATACGCACGCCACGCGATTAGCGAAGACGTCCGGACGTTGAAAGCCGCCGACGCGCTCGTCAAAGGCGATTGGGCGACGGTCGGCGAGCAAATGTACGCAAGTCACGCGTCCTTGCGCGACGATTACGAAGTTTCCTGTTCGGAAATCGACGCTTTGGTCGAGATCGCGCGAGAAATTGGAACCGAAGGCGGCGTGATCGGCTCGCGCATTACCGGCGGCGGTTTCGGAGGTTGCACCGTCTCCCTTGTCAAAGCGGATAAAGTCGGAGAAATTACGAAAAAAATCCAAGAGGAATACAAGAAGCGAGTCGGCAAAGAGGCGACGATCTTTTCGACGCGTCCGGCTCAAGGCGCGCGCGTCCTGTTCAGCGCGAAATGAGCCGCGCCGATTGCAAGGATTACGACGCGTTGCTTGCTAATTTGGCAAGTTGCGCCGTCGATTAACCGTTTTAACGCGCGTCAGGCGTTTGTCGACGACCTTAATTGCGCCTCTCCGTAGGCGCGATATTCCTCGGGTTCGATCAGTCGACTTTGTTCCTCCAAGGCGGCGCCGTCGATATTGTTTTCGTCGTCGATCGTGTATTTTAGACTGTCGTCTTCGTATCTTTTGAATTTGTATACGGCGTCGTTCATAATCTTGACGTTGAAGACGCCCAGCGAACAAAGCAAGTCGAAATCGGCGACGGTCAGTCCCGTCGTTTTTTCGAAAAGACGCGGCTCGATTTGCGTGATCACGTCGTAAAGCGTTTCCTCGCGACAGTCGGAAAGGTACATAAAGATCGGAACGCGCGTCGCAAATTTGAGCAGTTTCTCTTGAATTTCTTTGCGCTTCGATTTGTATTCTTTTTCCGCTTCCGTTAGTTCTTTGCGTTTCGCTTTAATTTCGTCGTCGCTCGACTCTTGTTTCGTTTTGCGAATGAACTCCGAGCGGCTAATGATCGTTTCAATATCTTGGTTGAGAGCGCGCAAGCCTTCGATATTCGTCAGCGCGTTCATCGCTTTGTCGTTGCGGAGTAAACGATCGAGCGTCGTATTGTCGACGTTGACAAGAAGCGGCGATTCCCAACGTCGCGCGAGCATCG
>JAZUGM010000348.1:0-2465 GCA_045641205.1 Thermoguttaceae bacterium | reverse complement strand
CGCGTCAATGGCTTCAGCCAGTCTGAAGAAATTGCCGGAGAATTATTCGACGTTGTTTAGCGCGTTAGAACAAGTTGAAAACTGGACGCCCGATGACGACGAGCGACTCAAAGCGTCCGTTAATTACCTTGTTTCAGCGACAAATCGTCCAATGACTCATAGAGAATTGGAATCGTGAAGACTGAGCGTTAAAAACAAACAAGCGGAGAAGAGTATGAAGACGATTTTAGGCGGGCTGAGAGACGAGGGAAAAATCGAGGGAATGCGCGAGGGAATGCGCGAGGGAAAAGTCGAGGGAATACGCGAGTGAATGCGCAAGGGAAAAATCGAAGGCGAAATCAAAACGATCAAGACGGTCGCTTCGTTGCGTTTTCAGGAAACTTCCAAACGTTTGAGCAGATTGTTGACGAAGCTGAACGATCTCAAACTTTTGAATCAGGCTGGTCAATTTGCCTTAACCGCCCCTTCCTTGCTTGACGTCGAGAATTTTGTTGAAAGTTTGATTCCGACCGAATCCAAGCGTAGGCGCGTCGTCAAGAAACAGACGGCGTAACGTTTGTCCAAAATCGTAACCGTTGGAAACGCGGTAAAAATTTCTTCGAACTTTTATTCTACGCGACAAACAGCCGTCTTTAGTGGAATTCGAAGCGATCCCTTGGCTACGTCTTAAAGGCGTCCGATTCTAAAGCGACACGTACTAGCGCGTCTCGCTTCAAACGGCTGAAATATTACGAAAAATGAACGAAACGCTTTTTCAAATTACGTGTCCTTCCTGCGAGACGACCTTCGAAGTAACCGATCCCGAGCTTGTCGGTCAGATCGTCGCGTGCCCCAAATGCGGCGGTATGATAATGATCGACGCGCCGAGCGATTCAAACGCGTCGGAATCGCCCGTCAAATCGGAAAAGCCGTCGTCGCGTAAAGAAGAAGTCGAATCGCCTCGCGCATTTGGCGAATCCGTTCCTCCGATAATTGAGAAAACGCCCGAAAAAGACCCGTTAGTCGACGCGCCGTCTACTCCTCCGCAAATCGAAGCGCCGCCCGTCGTCGCCCCTCCGATAAATCGCTCGACGCAAATAGAAGAACAAAACGACGCGCCGGAATCCTCGACTTCCACGCCGGAACGATCAAAAAGCGCTTGGCGCGCGCGAATTATCCTAATGTTGAGCGGGACGATTTGCGCTTTGTTGTGCTTCCTACTGATTCGTCCGTTCCTTTCGCGCGACGTCGACGTCGAAGAACCGCAAGAAGTCGCGCCGGAAAACGCCGCCGTTCTTACTCAAGAGGAACCCGAAGCGCCCGGCGAACTTGCCGAAGAAGAAACCGACGTCGCTAATCTTGTCAATCCGAACGACGTCGTAACAAACGCAAACGACGTCGTTGGCGATTCGCGCGCCCAAGAAATCGCAACGGGCGATATTACGGAAGAAACGCCTAACGAATCGTCGGTCGAACCGCCGCTTGCGACGGATTCGAGCGACGTAGAGACGCAAACCGCGCGCGAAGAAACGGAACAGACCGACGCCGAAGAGAACGAAATCGAATCGGAACGTGCGTCGAGCGTCGACGAACAAACTTCCGACGACGCGGAAAACGCGGAGCCGTCCGAAACGGAAAATTTCGACGAAACAAACGAAGAAACGGCGCAAGAAGACGAACTCGAATCGGACGAAGCGCTTCCGACCGAATTTGACGAAGAGGAATTTGAAAAAGCAAATCAAGCGTCTAGCGAAGAAAGCGACGAACAAGAGGAAGACCTTGGCGCCGTCGCGTCGACGACCGAGGTCGATCTGCAAAACGCGTTGCCGACCCTCGCGCGCGAACCGAAAAAAATCGACGTGGAAGAACGCTTGAAATTGCCGATTCGCGCGATAACTTTCCCCCAATCGCCCGCCGCGACGCTCCGTTTGCTTTCCGAATATTCCGGCGTTCCCTTTGAACTCAACCTTGCTTGTTTCGAATCGATGTGCTCGTCCTTCAACGCGACGCTCGATTTAACGCTTGAAAACGTCGACGTCGGAGGAGCGCTCGACGCCGTCGCCCAAAAACTCAAGTGGAGCGTCGTCAAAGAGGAAGGAAAAGTCGTCGTCGCGCCTGCTGAAAGAGGAGACGAAACGCTAATCGAGGAGCGTTTCGACGTCTCCGATCTACTCGGCGTCAAATTTGACGCGTTCGTCGAAATCGGCGCGGAAAATGAAAACGCAGGCTCGTCGACGTCGGAAGAAACGGCGCTTCGTCTCATTGAAACGCTAGTCGCGCCCGAAACTTGGGAATCTCGAGGCGGCGCCGGTCGCGTCTCTTTTGACGACGGCGCGCTCGTCGTTTTTCAAGACGCGCAAAATCGACGTTGCGTCGCGACGCTTTTGGAACGTTTGCGCGCGCTACGCGGGCTGGAGTCTCAAAACGCGTCGATCGCGGAAACGTTGATTCCCGAAACGTTAGGCTGGGAAAAACTCGCGCGAAAG
>JAZUGM010000347.1:0-6096 GCA_045641205.1 Thermoguttaceae bacterium | reverse complement strand
CGTGGTGAACGGTCGCTCGCCTTTGGAATGGCTTGTCGAACGGTATTATTGCAAGGAGGACAAGGCGTCGGGGATAGTGGACGATCCGAACGAATGGAATTCTGATCCGCGTTATATCTTTGATTTGGTTCCGCGATTGGTAGCGGTTTCGTTGCGGACGCTGGAACTGACGAGCCAGCTGCCGGATTTAGAATAAGGTTTGGAGCGGAACCCCGCCGTAAGGCGGGCGCGCCAGCCGCTCGTTACATACGAGCGGAAACGTTTGAAGCAGTCGGCGCGTTGAGTTTTAAGACCGGCGGGGTTTTATTTGTCGAAAAATATTGTGGACGCTTAGAACCGTAGCGGGGCCCCGTTTTTCCGCCGATATGTAATCGGCGGCTTGTCGCGCCCGCGTCTTACGACGCGGGGGGATCAGCTTCGTCGTTTTTTTTGAAATCAACGTTTTGCGAACCGACGCAGACCGTCGATATTATCGAGTCAACCGTCGAATTTAGAATAAGGTTTGGAGCAGAACCCCGCCGATAGGCGGGCGCGAAAAGCCGCTCGTTACATACGAGCGGAAACGTTTGAAGCGGTCGGAGCGTTGAGTTTCAAGCCCGGCGGCGTTTTATTTGTCGAAAATATTGTCAACGCTTAGAACCGTAACGACGCCCCGTTTTCCGCCGGTATATAACCGGCGGCTTGTCGCGCCCGTGTCTTGCGTCGCGGGGATTCCGCTTCGACGTTTTTTATCAATAGGTATAAAAAAACAGACTTGAGAGGCGCCTCTCAAGTCTGTTGCGCGTTTAGTCAAAGCGCGACGTTCGCACGTCAATTTCAATTATTTCTCGGCGTCGGTCGCTTCTTCCGTTTTTTCTTCAGTAGCGCCTTCTTCAACAGCGCTATCTTCAACAGCGTCGTCTTCCGTTTCAAAATTTTCAACGGAAACGGCTTCGTCGGCGTTCAAGTCGCCTTCGCCCGGCTTCGCGCCTTCGGGTAAGATCGATTCGGCGTCGGCAGGTTCCGGCAACTCGACAAAGTTCTTGGCGATCGCCTTGTAGTAATCGAGCGTCAAAGGTCGTTCCAAACTAACGAGTCGTTCTTTAGCCAACGCGGCGTAAGGCGTGGCGCTCGTCATATCGACGATCTTCTGATAGAGTTCCTTGGCGGATTGAAGGCAGGCTTCAACCTCGGCGTCGTCGGCGGCGACGGAGGCCTTAGACTCCCAAGCGACGGCGCCTCCGTAGTAAGCGCGCGCTTGGACGTCGGGATTATTGGTCGTGGACGCAAGACTAAACTCGTCGACGGCGGCTTGGAATTTCGCTTTCGGGTCGAACGTTTGATTCTCGTCTTGGGACTTGACGCCTCGGCTTCGAGCTTTCGCGCCCGCAAGGTCGTTCAGTCCGGCGAGCAAATAGGCGCTTCCGGCGTCGGCGTGCATCGAAGCGCCCAAGTTAGAACTCTTATAGGCGTTCGCGACGCTTGCGAGCGTCTCGGCGTCCGGCAACCCGGCTCCAGCAAACGCGTTTTGCGTCGCGGAATAATAGGCTCCGTCAGCGGCGGCCCATTTATCCGAGCCGTTAAAGACGTTGAATCGGAACAACGCGACGACGACCACGACCAACGCTACGACAAGGACGTACTGAACGCTCTTTGCTTTGTTCTCTTGAAAAGACTTCTTCCATCGAAGTAAGAGTTGCTCAAGACTATTTTTTTCGTCTGCCTTCTTAATTTTTTTCATCTATACCACACCTTATATTGAAATAACGCGACGACGCGCGCAATTATATCCGACCCTTTGACGCCCAAACGGGTTCTATAGTATAATAGGGTGTTGGGGAGGTCGTCAAGCGCTTCCCCAACAAAACAAAAGTTTTTCAGTCGAAAAAAACGAAAAAACTTACCAATCGCCCTGCAGCGTCCCCTCGACGCTCTTTTTTTCTACCCTTCGCAAAGGGTCAACGCCCCAAAACGACAATCACGACGTCCGCGTTAAGGTTCACGTCTTCCTCGACGACTTCGCCCGACTCGGAATCGAGCGCGACTTCGCGAAAGATTTGAATTCCTTTCTCACGACAAAAATCTTCAAAATCGTCGATCGTTAAAAATCGGACGTCGCTCGAATTATACCATTGTTTTCCAAGTCGCGGATCGGTTTGAGGCGCGTGTCCCTCTTCAAGTCGCTTGCGGTACGCTTTATACCCCAAATTCGGAAAACTCACGACGACGCGCGTCCCGATTCGCAACATCTCTTCTAGCGCTATTTCTACGTTTCTAATCGTTTGAAGAGTCTTCGACAAAACGACAAAATCAAATTGATGATCGGCGAAGGATTTCAATCCGTCGTTCATATCGAGTTGAACGACGTCAAGCCCCTTCTCCACGCACTTGAGAACCAATCCTTCCTCAACTTCGACGCCGACGACGCGTTCGTGTCCGCGTTCCTTGAGTCGCACGAGCAACTCGCCCTTGCCGCACCCCAAATCCAAAACCTTAGTTTTCGGCGGGATCAGCTCAAGGATTCTATCGTAGTCGACCCGATTTTGGCGCGGCTTGCTTGGCTTGCCGTAACTTTCGTTAATCATTTGGCGTCGTTCTTCGTCGAACGGACTCCAATCGAGGCATAAATGATGTAAGAACGAGCGAATCAATTCCCCATACGTCGGCAATTCGTTCTCTAATAGAAACGCGTCGTGTCCGCAATCGCTTTTGATACAACAATAACTGACGCGTTTGTCGGCGGCGATGGCGGCGTCGACAAGCTCGCGCGCTTGGAACGTCGGAAAGAGCCAGTCCGAGGTAAAACTTGCGAAGAGCCAACGGCACATCGACCGACGCATCGACGCGACAAGTCGTTCGCGATCAGCCCCCAAGTCGAACGCGTCGAGCGCGAGCGTCAGCGCCAAATAACTGTTGGCGTCGAAACGATCGACAAATTTATCCCCTTGGTACGCAAGATAAGAGCCGACAGAAAATTTTGTTTCGAAGGACGTGTCGATTTTTCGACCGACGTTGCGATCGGCGTTGAATTTTTTATTCATCGACTCTTGAGACAAATACGTGATGTGCCCCAACATTCGAGCGATCGCCAAGCCGACGGTCGGTCCGACCGGCTTGTCGTAATACTCTCCTCCGTAAAAATGCGGATCGCTCATAATCGCGTTGCGCGCTACGACGTCAAACGCGAGCGCCTGCGTCGTTAAACGGGGACCGGTGGCGATCGCGGCGATTCCCGCCACGTCGTCGGGATACCTTCGTCCCCAGTCGAGCGCCATTAAACCGCCAAGAGAGCCGCCAATAATCGCCAACAGACGCTTTATTCCCAGCGATTCAACCAGCTTTTTCTGCGAGTCGACAATATCGGACACGCTGATAGGAGGGAAGTTAAACCCGTATTCTTTGCCCGTCTCGGGGTTGACGCTGTCGGGACCGGTCGTTCCTCGACAACCGCCCAAAACGTTCGCGCATATCACAAAATAACGGTTCGTATCGACGTACTTTCCCGGTCCGATAAGAATATCCCACCAACCCGGATCGTCTTCTTCGTCGTGCGCGGCGACGTGAGAATCGCCCGAAAGCGCGTGAAAAATCAAGACGGCGTTGTCTTTTTGCGGACTTAACGTTCCGTAAGTTTCATAGGCGATCTTTAACTCGGGCAAAGTTCCCCCGGTCGACAAATTAAAAGGACCGGGAAAAACCGCTATTTGAACGTGAGCCAACGGCTTTGCCGAGCGTACTGAGTCGCTACTGTCAAAAAGATTCTCTGTTTCCATTTTGATCGCCTAACGCAAACGTGAAAAAAGATTTCGCTATGTTAAAACGCCTTAAAGCGAAACGTGCGACCGCGACGCCTACAAGATAAATTTAACACAGTAAAAACCGCCGACCAACAAAAGCAAAAACGCGAACGTCAACAGACCGAAATACTTGTCGATCCAAGTTTTAATACTCGCGCCAAAGACAAACATTAACGTCGCCATTAGGAAGAAACGCGCGCTACGCCCGACAAGCGAAGCCAAAAGCATCGTCGTCAAAGACATTCCGGCTATGCCCGAGGTAATCGTAAAGGCTTTGAACGGGATCGGCGTAAACGCGGCGGCAAAGAGGGCGCCGAAGCCCCAAGCGTCGAAAAATTCGCGCACCTTCGCCATATTGTCTTCTGAAATAATCGCCGGGACAAAGACGGGACCGACCGCTTCCCAAAGCGCGAAACCGATATACCATCCCAACGCGGCTCCGCAGACGGAAGCGACGGCGCTCACGCTCGCATAAAAAAACGAGCGTTTGGGTCGTTCGATCGACAACGCGATTTGCAAGACGTCCGGTGGAATCGGAAAAAACGAACTCTCGGCAAAGGACAGAATCGCAAGACCGCAAGTTCCGTATTTCGAATGCGCCCACGAGAGAACCCAATCGTATAGAAAGCGAATAAACCGACGCGTCGCAAGAAAAGGATACAAGGCGCAATACGCGACGGAAAGACGGCTCTTTTCCGAACTAACAGTCGTTTCCCGCCCCATTTTTTCACACGATCCGTTTTCCGAAAAGTCGGAACCTTCGACGTCTGACATAACGCCTTCCTTTATTAATAATCGTTTTATCTCGTCGACGCGCGTTTGCTCGCGTTTTTTACAAAAAAACGCGCAGGCGTATTCGTCGCAACCGCTTTAACAAACGGGGAAAACGGCGCTAAAGTAGGCGCCGTTCAAACGTCTAAATTATCGGTTTTTCTCGCTCGTCTCGTCGCGTCCTTCCGAATCATACGAACCGATCGGTTTCAAAATCGGCGATTCAAAGGGACCCTTGCGCGCGGTAAACGCCCCGACGCCTTCTTCGGATTCTAACAGAGTTACGGCGCTTGTAAAGGTCGAATCCGCGTAATCCGCGTAATGTAAAACCATCGCCTCGAGAGTCGAGGGCGGCATAGGCGCGCCCCAATCGGCAAAACGCGCGTGCGTCAAAATCAAATGTTCCAGTTGAGTCAAGACGTCGGGCTCCACGCCCGCCTTTTCGCCGTAAGTTCGCGCTATGCGACAGCCTAAAACGGCGTGCCCCAACAAATCGCCCGCAAGCGTATGACGCGCGCCCGTCGCCGTCGTCTCCGAATCGAGAATCTTGCCGACGTCGTGCAAAATAGCGCCCGCAAAGACCAAATTCTTAGAAAAATTTTTAGGAACGTCGGGCGTTTCCGCGCAAAAATGATCGCAAAGAAAGCAGGCGATTTTGAGGACGGAAAGCGTATGTTCAAGGAGCCCGCCCGCATATGCGCGATGATGCGCCCTAGAAGCGAAGGACTCGCTTAAAGCTAGTCGATTTTCCTTGAATATTTGCTGGATCATATTGAAAAGCGCGCCTTTGCCAAGACGACGTTTCGCCAGCGCCAAAATCTCCGACGCGATCGCCTCCGGCGGCGTCTTCGAACAAGGACGGCAGTTGTCGCGGTCAAATCCGTCGTCTTCGTCGCCGGGAACGACTTCGCGAATACGCCGAATTTCCAGCTTAGCTCCATAATTCGACTCGCGCAAGGATGCGCGAATTTTATAAAAGGCGCCAAGTCGCCAAGAATTGGCGCACTCGTTAAAAAGCGGAGATTCGCTCCATATCAGCGTTTGAACGGTTCGTTTTCGGTCGCGAAACAGCGCTTTAAAGTACGGTTTGCCTTCCTTTGTTTTCAAACGTTCGCAAGCGACAAACTGCACGAAACAATCGCCGTCGGAAAAAGCGTTAAGCTCGCTCAGCGTCTTAATATTGCCGTGCGTTTGCTTTTTTGTTTTAGAGTCGCGCGAATCGTTTGGCGCGCCGTCTTTCGACGTTTCCTGCGGAACCTGTTCGTTTTTCGCAGTCTCGGTCGTTTGCGAGACAAGCTCGCAAGAACTCTCGACATTGGCGCGTTGAACGTCCGACAAATCGGACGACGCCCCGGCTTCGTCCGCTTGACTCGCGGGAATCGTTCCTTTCGCGTTGGAAAGTTCAGACTTCGTTTCTAACGCTTCCGTTTGTTCCGTCTTCGACATTTTTACCGTTTCGAACAGCCTATCGCTATAACGACAATATCAAAAGTTTCATTTTTAGACGTTTCGTTTTCAGAGAACAAGTCGCGTTTAAATCGGCGCGACA
>JAZUGM010000346.1:0-10365 GCA_045641205.1 Thermoguttaceae bacterium | reverse complement strand
CAATTCCGACCAAATCGGAAAATCGACAAACACAATTCCTACGACTTTGCGCAACATATCGTAAGTTTCGCCTTGTGCCAACTGCCCCGCCGCGAGCTTTTCAAGATAATAGACGATACATTCGCGAAAGTTCACGTGATTGCAGGTTTGTAATTCGACGTCGTATTGATTCCCCGATTCGTCTTCGACGGCGACGTCTAAAATCGCGTCTTTAACGCCGTAAGGCACGCCAAAAGAAAACGGATTCTTGATTTTGATCGAGTCGACAAGCGGCGCGGCGGCTTCTCGTAAACGCTTGCAATTAATTTTTTGGTCGTCGCAAACGAACGCGCGTCGTCGCGCCGTAATTGAAATATAAATCTAACTCTTACAAATTTCAAGCGGCGGTTCAAAAAAAAGTCCCGTTCGTCAAAAAAGACAAACGGGACGCGACGTTTTCGAAAAAACGTTTAATCCGTCGGCAATTAGAAGAGCCAATCGTCTTCGCCGAAGCTTCTAAGAACTTCGTCGATCGTCGAGTCTGCGGAAACGAAGCCGGTCGTCGCCTCGACCACGCCGTCGTAAACGCCTAAACCGGTCGCGACGACTTTCAGCATACAACCAAGATCGTCGAGCGTAGCCGTGTAATTAGCTTCGTTCGCTCCGTCGATCAAATTCCAAGTTTCGCCGTCTTCGCTACGATACCACTCGTAAATTGCGTCAATTTCTTCGAAACGGAACGCCGCGTCCGATGCAAGCGACGTTTCGACGACAGAACCGACGCCAAGAGTTTTGCCGTTGGTCGTAATTTCAGTAAGAGACGCCGTCGGAATAAAGGTCTCGCTATACGCCCAATCGGAATCGCCAAATTCGCCCTTGGCGCAAACGCGGAAACGGTATTGCAAACCGACGCGAACGTTCGTCGCGTAACGAGAAGTCGTTCCAGCCGGCAACACGGTCGTATCTTTTTCCGAGACGTTCCACGTCTCGCCGTCGTCGGTCGAATATTCGACTCCGACCGCAATTTCGTCGGTCGAATTAAGGGTCCAACTCATCGCCAATTCGCCGGTCGCAAGGTTGTATTCCCCCAAAATAACGTCGCTTGGAGCGACGGGAACGCCCTTGACAATATCGGTCGTAGCCGAAACGACGCCCACGTAGCCAAATTCTTCAACGCCCGTCGCGACAACTTTCAGATAACAATTCGAGTCCGCTTTTTGAATCGTATAACTCGCTTCCGTCGCGCCGACGGCTTCCCAATTCTCTCCGTCCGCGCTACGCAGCCATTCGTAAGCGACGATCGCGTCCTCGGGCGAGACTTTCGCCGTCAACGTCGCGCCGCACTTGGCTTCCCCTTCGACGACGATTCCGTCTACGGACGCGAAGACGCGCTCGTCGGTATCTACGTCCATCCAACCATAGTAAGACTCGGGGCGCCCCGTCGCGACAACCTTCAAATAACAACCGAGGTCTGCGGCTTGAATCGTATAGATCGAATCGGTCGAGCCGGTCGTCGTCCACGTTTCTCCGTCGACGCTTCGGAACCACTCGTAATCGACGCCTATTCTACCGGCGATAAACTGCGCGTCGGTCTCGGCGGTCGCCTTAATCTGCGCCCCGACGGTAAGCGTCGTCCATTCGATGGAGGCTTCGACGATTTCGCCTTTCGGTACGTAAGACTCGCTATAAGTCCAATCGGAAACGCCGTACTGATTACTCGCGCAAACGCGATATTGATAGACGTTGCCGACGCGAACCGTTCTACCAACGCGAACGTCGTTTCCGGCGCCAAGTTCGGAGGCGACAAGCCAAGTCTCGCCGCCATCGATCGAATACTGAACGGAAATTCTTTCTTCGTTGTCTGAATTCAACGTCCAGCCCATGCCCAATTCGCCGGTCTCGGCGTCGTAATAGCCAAAATAGAAATCGCTAGGCGCGGCGGGAGCGACTTTCTCACGTTCGACCTTCTCAGAAATATATTCGGCAGAACCGTAATAATAAGGCGACTTGCCCGTCACGACTACCTTGACGTAACAATTCGCGTCGGAATTCGTCAACGTGTAACTGGATCCCGTCCAGAGAACGTCGCTCCAATTCTCGCCGTCTATGCTACGATACCACGCGTAATCCACTTTAACGGAACCGACGGAATAAGACGCGTTCGATTCGGGCTTGGCGACGAGTTTATCGCCTCTTGACAAATTGTCGAGGTTGACGTCGACGACGTCCACGCTGACGCCGACTACCTCCGCTTGCGGCGCGAACGATTCGCTATAGGCCCAGTCGGAAGTTCCAAAGGCGTTACTCGCGTTGACGCGGAATTGGTACGTTTGACCGACGCGAACAACGCGCGCGTCGCGAGACTCGGTTCCAGCCTCCAAAACTACGGAATCGCGCCACGTCTGACCGCCGTCGATCGAATACTGAACATTAACCGCAGTTTCGTTGGTCGAATTCAACGTCCAGCTTGTCGCCAACTTGCCCGTCTCAAGATTATACGCGCCGATAACGAAGTCGCTAGGAGCGGCGGGCGCGGAGGGTTCTTCTGGGACAAGGTCGGTCACGAATTCGGCGGAACCGTAATAATAGGGCGATTTACCCGTCGCCGTTACTTTCAAATAACAGCCTGCATCGTCGGGTGAAATCGTGTAACTGGAACCGTTCCAAATAGACTCGCTCCAAGTTTCGCCGTCGACGCTACGACTCCAAGAATACGTCGCCTTGACGCTACCGACGGAGAAAACCGCGTTTGAAGTCAGACTCGTCGTCAATTTCTCGCCGACCGCTAATTGCGAATAGTCGACGGAAATCGAACTGACTTCCGCTTGCGGCACGAACGATTCGCTATAAGCCCAAGTAGAAGCTCCGTTCTCATTAACGGCGCGAACGCGGAACTGATACGTTTGACCGACGCGAACGACGCGCGCGTTGCGAGATTCGGTTCCAGCCTTCAAAATCTCGCCGAGGCGCCAAGTTTGACCGCCGTCGATCGTATATTGAACGTCGATCCGTTCTTCGTTGTCGGAATTTAACGTCCAACTCATTGGGAGAAGACCGGTTTCAAGATCGTATTCTCCCAAAACGACGTCGCTAGGCGCGGCGGGTCCGTCGCAAAGAACCGGACCGACGACCGTCGAAACCTGACCAAAATTGTATTCGGTTCCCGTTGCGACGACCTTCAAAAAACAATTGGAATCATCGGGAACGGGCGTGTAATCGCTCCCCGTCGCGATCGGATTTTCCGACCAGTTGATCCCGTCTTCACTGACGAACCAAGCGTAATCGGCGGTCGCGCATTCCGGGGCGACGCTTGCGGAAATTTGGAAACCGACTTCGACGACGTATTCGCCCGTCGAAACGCTTTCGAGAGGCGCGTAGGTCGCATACGCATATTCGGAAATTCCGCCCGCGTTATACGCGCAAACACGGAAATCATACGTACGATTCGTATAAACGCCGGTCGCGACGCGCTCGGTTACGTCTGCTCCGATAACGTCCTTTTGAGAGTCGTGCCAATTTTGTCCGCCGTCGGTTGAAAATTGAACGCGAAAACCGTCTTCATTGTCCGCGGCGTCAACCCAATACATCGGAACTCTGTGAGTTTCAAGATCGTAAGTTCCGAAAGAAATATCGCTAGGAGCCGCTGGAACGGCGACTTCAACAATTTCCTCGACGTTTTCGACTTCTTCAACGTTTTCGACTTCTTCAACGTTCTCGACTTCTTCAACGTTCTCGACTTCTTCGTCGAGGACGACGGACGCGTCTTCACCGACAAAATCGGTCGCCCAAACGGTCTCGTCGACGCCTTCGAACGCTCCGTTTTCGTCGCCTAATTTATATTCGTTTAAACCGTCGGAGTTCTCGATTCCAACGGACGAAACGTCGATCGTCTCTTCATTAATCGTCTCGACGGAATAGTAAGCGGAATCTGCAAAACCGTCGAAAGAAAGGGTCGTAGCGACTTCGTTCAAAATATCGGTCGCCGACAATAGCTCGCGATTTTCAAGAGTTTCAACACGAAGCGAACGGGCGCGCAAATTCCTCTTTCCCAATCGATTTGCGCAACGACGTCCCAACGCCGCAAGTAAACGATCCATAACGCTTTGTTTGGTAGTGTTCATATAAGATCCTTCTCAATCCTAAAAAGACGCAAGCGTCGTAAATCCTTTTACGCCGTCCTTAAGCGTCGTTGCATATTCGCCGAAACGTCTGGCTAACGTCCTGTCGCCAACAGTTCGTCGTTTTTACAAACTTTCGATCCAGTCTAAGTATTCGTCTAAACAACGGCTACGCCATTGCGGCGTATGATAACAAAATACAAAAAATCCAACAATAAGAAATTCAAGAAAAAGCTGTTTTTTTAATAAAATCAAAAAATTCGTTAAAGTTATCAAACTTAAACTATAACAAAACCAAACATTTTATCTGTTTTTACATCGTCAAACGTCAAAATAAGCGCGCAGTGAACAAAAATCCGTAAAATAAGTCAAATTGATTGACGATCTGTTGCTTTTCTATTTTCTTTGTTCTATAATCTTGTCTTAATGTTGGAAAAGAACCAACGACCGTATGTTTTGAATAATTGACGACAGGTCGTCGGCGCGTTTCGCGCTTGACGCGCAAAGGAGTATGTTATGAATCGAATTTCACGTCGATCTTTTATTAAGAACGTCGCCTCGTCGACGCTTGGACTTGGACTTGCGGCTTCTTATTTTCCAGTTCCGGGCTTCGCGCGCGAGTTGAACGTCAATTCTAAGCTGAACCTCGCGCACGTCGGTCTCGGCGGCATGCAGGGCGACTTCCATCGCAGTTCCTGCAAAGACGAAAACCGCGTCGCTATTTGCGACGTCGACTCGCTTAACTTGGAAAAATACGGCGCCGAAATGCCCGACGCCAAACGATACGTCGATTTCCGCGAGATGTACGCCGATATGGGCGATCAAATCGACGCGGTCGTGATCACGACGCCCGACCACACGCACGCGATCGCCGCGATCGAAGCGATGAAACGTGGAATCGCGCCTTACGTTGAAAAACCGCTCGCGCACGACGTCTATCAAATTCGCTTGATGAAAAAAATGGCGCGCGAAAAGAAATTGGCGACGCAGATGGGCACGCAAATTCACGCGCTCGACAATTATCGTCGGGTCGTCGAATTGGTTCGTTCGGGCGCGATCGGCGAAATCTCTCGCGTCGACGTCTGGAACGCGGTCGTCTGGGGCGGCTCGCCGCGCACGAACGAAGCGGTCGAAGCGCCCAAGACGCTGAATTGGGACTTGTGGCTCGGTCCCGCGCCGGTTCGACCCTATCAGCCTTGCTATTTCGGCGGCAACTGGCGTTCGTTCTGGGACTTCGGCAACGGCGGAATGGGCGATATGGGCTGCCACTATATGGACTTGGTTTTCTGGGCGCTCGATCTGCAATATCCGAAGACGATCGAAGCGAAAGCCCCGGTCGAAGCCGACGAAGATTTCGCCGCTAAGGATTTGCAAGTCAAATTCGCGTTCCCCGGCGTCAAGGGTACGACCGACGAATTGACCGTTACGTGGAGCGACGGCTCCGCGCGCGCGGAAACGTTGAAACAATACGGAATCGAACAGGGCGCCGGCGTCCTGTTCATCGGCGCCGAAGGCGCGATTTACGCCAATTACACGGAACACGCGCTTATTCCCCAAAACAAATTCGCCGAATTTAAACGACCCGAACAAACGATCCCCGCATCGATCGGACATCATAAAGAATGGTTGCAAGCGGTCAAGTCGGGCGGAACGACGACCTGTAATTTCGAATATTCCGGTCGCGTCGCCGAAACGATTTTGCTCGGAACCGTCGCCTATCGTTGCGGTCAGAAACTCGAGTACGACGCCCAAAATATGGCGGTTACTAACTGCGACAAAGCCGCGAAGTTCCTCAAGCAAGATTGTCGCAAGGGTTGGGAAGTCTGATCTAACCCTCTCGTCGTTGAAAAAAGCGCTCGGTCGTCTCTAAAAGTCGAGCGCCTTCAAATCGTTTTTACTCGTAAAAGTTCGGCGCGTCAGGATATTCAAGTCCGCTTCGACGCGTCGGCGTCGTAAGGAAAGTTAAGATGCCGGAATATTCCTTAGTCGTTCCCGTTTATAACGAGGAAGAGAGTTTGCGCGAACTCTACAAAGAAATCGTCGACGTCGCCGAATCGCAAAACGCGCAAATCGAACTGATTTTTGTCGACGACGGTTCTAACGATTCAAGTTGGTCGATTATTTCCGACTTGGCGTCAAAGGACGCGCGCGTGCGCGCCGTGCGATTTCGCCGCAATTTTGGAAAAGCGGCGGCGTTAGACGTCGGGTGTAAATCGGCGACAAAGCCGATTATTATGACGCTCGACGCCGATTTACAGGACGATCCGAAAGAAATACCCGATTTTCTGCGCCTTCTCGATTCCGGCTACGACGTCGTGAGCGGCTGGAAAAAACGTCGGCACGACCCTTGGCACAAAGTGCTTCCTAGCCGCGTTTTCAACTGGTTAGTCGGCGCTATAACCGGCGTTAAATTGCACGATCACAACTGCGGTATGAAATGTTATCGTCGCGAGATATTCGACGAAATAACGCTTTACGGCGAGTTGCATCGGTTCGTGCCCGTCTTGGCGGCGTCGCGCGGCTACAAAGTCGGTGAAAAAATCGTTCAACATCGCGCGAGAAAATTTGGCGTCTCGAAATACGGATTCGAACGATTCGTCAAAGGGTTCTTGGATCTGCTGACGGTAAAATTCGTAACCGGCTACGGGCAACGTCCCCAACATATCCTCGGATCGGTCGGTCTTGCGTCCTTCGTCGTCGGCGCGGCGACGCTCTTTTGGCTCGCGTTGCGTTGGATTGTCGCGCGTCTGCCCTTCCTTGCGCTTGCCGAATACAATCTTTCGGGTCGACCGGCGGTCGTCTATTCCGCCGCGCTGATGCTTTTGGGCGCGCAATTTTTGTCGATCGGAGTCGTCGCGGAGCTTGTCGTTTCTTATCAGAACCGTAAAGGACGCGAATATTCGATTAAGTCGACGCTTGGTTACGAGAAAAACGAGGAGTCGACGCCTGAAAAAAAATAGTCGACTGGAGAAATTTGGAAAAAATTTAAAAAATTTGGGAAATTTTAATAGATAATCCTTGCAAACGAGACGCTAAACTGTTATGATATGAAGTCGACGGTTGTAGACCAAATTTTGAAATTGTGGAAATTTTGAAATGCGGGAAGCGAGCGTCAAAGGAAAAAGATACTTAGGTCGGTCGACCTTCCGTATATATTTTGTATTATGCCTTCGTTCGGAGGCGGTTTGTCATTTATTCAGGAGTGATTTCGAATGAAACGACGCGATTTCTTGAAAACGAGCGGTGTGTTGGCTGGAGCTAGTCTTGTCAGCGGGTTGGGCGTTGCGCGCGGAGCGAACGCCGCCGGTAGCGACCTCATGAAAATTGCGCTCGTCGGTTGCGGCGGACGCGGACGCGGCGCTTTGGATCAACGCCTCCGCGTCGGCGACAATATCAAAGTCGTCGCGATCGCCGACGCCTTCGAAGGCGCCGCTAAGTCGACCGCCGAAGCTTACGCTAGTATGGACGACGATCGTTACGATCTCAAAGACGGCGTTTTCTGGGGTTTGGACGCCTATAAGAAGGCGATCGACAAGTGCGACTCCGTCATCATCGCGACGGCGCCCGGCTTCCGTCCGATTCACTTCGCTTACGCCGTCGAAAAGGGCAAGCACGTCTTTATGGAAAAACCGTGCGCCGTCGACGCTCGCGGATTCAAAATGGCGATCGCCGCCGCTCAAAAAGCCGACGAAAAGGGCTTGAAGGTCGTCTGCGGTTATCAACGCCACTATCAAAATCCCTACATCGGCATGGTCGAACAAATCAAAGCCGGTAAAATCGGTCGCCTGATGTACAGCCGCGTTTATTGGAACGGCGACGGCATCTGGGAACGTCCGCGTCAAAAGGGCGATACCGAAATGCAATATCAAATGCGCAACTGGTATCACTTCAACTGGCTCTGCGGCGACAACATTATCGAACAACACTGCCATAACATCGACGTCGGCAACTGGGTTCACAGCCTTGGCGATCCGAAATGCGCCACCGCGCACCCGGTTCGTTGCAACGCGATGGGCGGTCGCGAAGTCCGCAAGTTCCCGCGCTTCCGCAATTCCGGTCATCGTTTCGACCACTTCTTCTGCGAATTTGAATTCTCCGACGGCAGTTATATGTTCAGCCAATGCCGCCAAATCGCCAACTGCTGGAACAACGTTAGCGAAACGTTCGTCGGCACCGAAGGCACGGCGGGAGCCGGTTGGGTCAACGACGCCGCCGGTAAAGAAGTTTGGCGCTTCAAGGGCGACAACCCGGATCCGTACTGCAACGAACACGTTATGCACGCCAAGTACATCCGCGAAGACGAAGCTCACAACGACGCTTGGTTTGCCGCCAACTCGTCGATGACCGCCGTCCTTGGTCGTTACGCCGCGTACTCCGGCAAGTCGATCAGTTGGAACGACGCCGTCGAAAAGGGACGCGACGAATTCCCGTATGATCTCGTCGCCGACCTCGAAGCGAACAATCCCGAAAAATTCTGGGAAGCGGTTCCGCCCGTGGTTCCGGATACCGAAGCCCCCGCGCAACCCGCCGAAGGCGAATTCATCTACGAAAATTCCGTTCCGGTTCCGGGCGAATGGAAGTGGGACGCCTGATTTTAACAGTTTAGCCTGTTAGCAGTTTGTAGAATAAGGATAAAACGTCGAGTTGTTCGCGCGACTCGGCGTTTTTTTACGTTCCAATTTTTACGTTCCAAGAGACGGCGCAATAAGGACGCTTTAGACAGACGGACGGCGGCGCCTAAAACGTGGTCGTAATAAAAGCAAAGCGCGATCATTCACGAACGTCTAGTAAGCGTTCACAGATAAAGTTTGGAGCGGAACCCCGCCGTTAGGCGGGCGTGAAAGCCGCCGATTACATATCGGCGGACGTCTTCATAACAAAAAAACTGTGATTTTAAACCTATTTTCCGTGAACAATTACAAAAAAACAAGAAAAGTTACTCTCCCTGATTAGGAACAAGAACGGAGCGAAATCCCAACGGGTTGACCCAATGCCCGCCCCCGTTGAACATACGAATTCCCGGATGGCAATATACTATGGAATTTTGGCAAGCGCCGCCGCGCACGGCGTATCCGACGCTTGATCCGCGGGTGCATTGGGAGCAAGTCAATTCGAGAACGTTTCCAAGCATGTCGTAGAGTCCCCAAGCGTTGGGTTTCTTCTTTCCAACCTCTTGGATTCTTTCGCGGCTATTATCTTCATGCCAAGCGCATTCGTCAAGAGGAACGCCGTAAGTATCCCCCGTCGTTCCGGCGCGACACGCGTATTCCCATTGTTCTTCCGTCGGCAAAGCCCAACTCCAGCCTTTCGGCGTTACGCCAGACTCATTAAGTTTCTTAGCAAAGGCTTGGCACATTCCCATCTGAATCTCCACAACGGGAATTTTCGGACCTTCCTCAAAATAAGCCGTTTCCATATACATATTCTTACTAATTCCGACGGCTTCCCACTGTTCCTGAGTCGTCTCCGTCTCGCAAATCCAAAAGCCCTTGACGATCATAACTTCTCTTTCGGGCAGACCTCCCCCTTGTTCCTCCATAAAAGAGCCGGGAGGACAATAGCGAAAGGCAAATTCCACTCCGTTGTAGGTCAAGGTTCTGCGCGCGCCGGCTTCGAAAACGCCCGACCAAGACGACGAATCGTTAGATTCGACGGAAGAAACGCCGGTCTCCGTCGCAACGGCGCCCTTGTCGTCGTTCCCTTTCTCAGAATCTTGCGACGTCAGTGAAAAAACATTCGTCGACGTAGCGAAAAAAAGACTTCCCAGAACCAACAAGCAGATTAATTTGTTCATACAAGGTCTCTTTCATCTGGTTGAAGAATAATAAAAAAATAAGCGTTCACGGAAAAGCGTCGCGACCGAATCGGCGCGTAAGCGCCGCGCGATAAGCCGCTCGTCTTTAGACGAGCGGACTGTACTTCGCTTGACGTAACGCCAAACCAAATTTTTACGTGTTTCACAGTCGCCGCGTCGTTTGAAAGCGCATATTTTTTTTGCAACCTCTCCAGACGTTAATTTTTCCGATGCGCGTTGATTGCTGTAAACGGGCGCTTTGAGGTTTGACGGATAATTTTGCTGTAAGCGTTCACGAGAAATTCCGTGATCAAGAAATACCCGCCGCAGGCCCCGCCGCGCCTTGTAGATAATTTACCAACGTTTGCGTGATAAACTCAAGTAGGTTTAATCCTCGTTGTTCGCAGGTCGTTTCGACGCTCCAAAATCGTTCGAGCCAACGCGCCCCCCACTCGCTTTGCGTTCCAAGCGATA
>JAZUGM010000345.1:0-10033 GCA_045641205.1 Thermoguttaceae bacterium | reverse complement strand
TCTTCCCGCTTCAAGGGTCAACCAGCCTTGTCTTTCCGTCAACGACCAATAACGCGCGTCGGGATTGTGATTCCATTGCCATTCGAGCGGGAACGCGTAGGAAAGATCGGCGTTCTCTTCTTTCGGCGCGGCTTCGAGTCGCGCGCGAACTTCCTCGTTTCGTTCGAATTCGTCGGAACAGACGACGCCTTCCAGCGGCTTCCTTTCGCGTTGAATCGGCATTGTTTCCGGCGCCTTGCCGTCGATTCCGACGATCGGCCAATCGTCCTTCCACTCGACCGGCATAAGATAGGGAATTCGTCCGACTGCGCCGGAATCTTGGAAAAGATAGGCGAACCATTTTCCGTCGACGCCCTCGAACAACGTTCCTTGCGCGATTCCGCGATCTTTGAATATTACGCGTCCTTCATAAGGACCGGCGATATTGTCGGCGCGGAAAATAATCTCCGTGCGAACGTCTCCCTGCGGCCACGAAATATTGCAGACGTAGTATTTTCCGTTGCGTTTAAATATCTGCGACCCTTCGGCGGAAAGTCCGATGCGACCGCCGGCGACGCGTCCCGCGTTCTTAATGACGACGGAATCGAAACCGCCTCGCTTGAACCCCGACAGGTCGTCGTTGAGTTCCGTCAGGCGCAGATCGCCGCAACCGTAGAGCAGATAGGATTTTCCGTCGTCGTCGAAGAAGAGCGAACAATCGTGGCACATTGGGAAAAACGATTTGACGTCCCATTTGCCCGCGACGTCGCGCGTGGAGAAAATATAAGTTTTTCCCGTCGTGCCCGAGAACGTCGCAAGATAGAAAACGCCGTCTTTATATCGCAACGAACTCGCCCAAGTTCCGCGTCCGTAAGAATTTTTCCCGTTGCGCAACGCTAATTCGTCGGAATCGCCGAGCGTCGAACAGGCGTAGCCGACGATTTGCCAGTCGACTAAATTCGTCGACTTCATAATTGGAACGCAGGGCGACAAGTGCATCGTCGTCGAACTCATATAATAGTCGTTTCCAACGCGAACAACCGCCATATCCGGAACGTCCGCCCAAATGTTGGGATTGACCGCCTCTTCTTGCGCGGAAGCGAACGACGACCCGCAAAGGAGGCAAAAGAGAATAAAAGCGCCTTGAAATAATTTAAAGAGCATAGCGTCGGTTCCTTGGGTTGATAAAAACGCGTAATCGTCGTTTGTTCTTACGCGTTCCGATAATGATAAACGCCGCAGAAGGCTTCGTCAACAAAAAAAGGAATTATTTTGAGTTTTTGCAAAAAACGTAAGATTGCCCGAAAAGCCGCCGAATGAAATTTGGCGACGGGTGGAGCGAAGAAACGCGTTGATCTCAATAAAACGCCGAACGCGTCGACTGTAAAAAACTAAAAAATTTCTTCGGCGCAACGTCAAACGAAGCGCCGTCCGCCCGTCTAAAGACAGGCGGCTTGTCGCGCGCCGCTTGCGCGGCGGTTCCTACGCGGCGTTTGTTCGGAAATTAGGACGTCGGTTGGAACTTTGCATAACTTTCCGCGAATGTTTACCAACCTCTGGCATTTTTTACCTAATCAACCGCTTTTGCCAAAAATTTTCCAAATTCAGAACCAGCGGAGGTCGCCGTAGCCATAATCGCGGTTTTTGCGACGTCGCCCAACATATTGAACATACGTTTGAGAGGCTTCTTTTCTTTCGCGGGAATTTCGCCAGATTCGTCCAGCTTGTCCAGTAATTCTCCGATTGCCTCGCAAAAATCGTCTTTTTGAGTTTCGTTCAATTCTTGCAGAAAGTCTAACTTGTCCTTAAATTGCTCAAATTGCCTTGAAAGTTCCGAATTTGATTGCACAACGTTGACTTCGCTATTGGCGCTTGCAGAAGGACTGTCGATAACGGGACCTACGCTACTTATGGAACCGCTACCAGTAATGTTGATAGTAATAAAATTACCGGCTTTGTCCTTTGGCGTCGCTTCCATAAATCTCTCCAAAATAGAATAAAACATAGTCCAAACAGGCTTGAGAAACAAATACTCTTGATCAAACTTGTCGAGATTCAGTTCTTTGTTTCCTGTCTCTGACGTTGAAAGATTAATTTTGATCGGAACATCAAAGATTTGTCCTAAAAGTTCCCGAATATTGTATAGCTTGAATCCTCCGTCCGCTGTATACTGAACAGAGGTTTCACCCAGTTTTAAAGCCCGTAATAACGTCGACAACTGAAAAGCCGCCTTATGTTCGTCGTTGGAACAAATCCACGTTGTAGACGTAAGATTCAAATCGGAATTGATTTTTTCAAGTTTATTCAATAACGTTCGTAATAACGATTGCGTGGATTCTGACTTCGAAATAGCTTCGTCGCCGACTTTATAGACGTCGATATACAAAACGTCGTCGTCTTTTCCCATATCGCATACGGCGAGCAAACCGCAGGCTTCGCGTTCGTCAATACAAAGTCCCTTCAACCAACATTTGTCGTAATTCAACTTTTTGTAACAATCGACCATTAGACGATGTACGACGGTATCGGGTAAATAGTCGTATCGTATTTCGCATCTAACGCGACTGGTGAAATCTGTTGGGTGAAGGTCGTCAGGCGTAAGGTTTGGACATAAAGCGGGGACAAATTCTCGACTGTTTCCGACTTTATAGGACAATCGAAATTTCCGCATCACCTCTAAAATGTAGCGTAGTTCCGTATTGGAATATTCTAATTCTGCGACTACGAATTTTGTCGGTTGATTTAATACTCGCAATATTTCTTTGTGAGGAATACGTCCTTGTTCGGAATTCTCTTGGCAGTTGTTGACGATAATGTAAACCGCGTTTGTCAACCACGCCGGGTTGAGAATCATATAGTTTGCTAATTCCGAGCCGTTTTTTGCGTTTTTATGGTAACTGAAACATACGCCAAGGTCGTTAAACCATTCCAGAAGCCAGAGAGTAATATCGCCGACTTTTAGTTCGGCGTTTTCGCAAATCGTTCGATATTTTTCCTTTGTAATGTAATTGAGCGATTTACACGAATCGTCGGTCATTTTGCGAAGTTTTCCCATAATTTCCGCCCAAGACTTGGGAAACTTCATTTTAACGCTATGCAAATTGTCGACTTCTTCTTCAATTATCTGCGCTAATCGCTCGATCTCTTTCGAATGTGTTGCCGTATACTTTTCAACCCTGAGGAGATTAGGAAATTCATTTAATAGACGCTTGTAGTCCAAGTCTCGATCTGCAACGCCTTCCCACAGATTCACGGCAAGAATAACCTTCGAATCAGGCGCGAAACTTTCAATGTTCCTCAACCAACGCCGCGCTTGTCGCGTAACTTCAGACCAGCGATTGCTTACCATTACCACGTAACAAGTACGTTCCGTTAGAAAACAGCGGTGCATCGAGTGCATAATTTCCTGACCGCCGAAATCCCAAAAATTAATCGTCGCTTTGCCGGATCGTCGATATTGAGAAATACTGACGCCCGGAGTCGTCTTGATTTCGCCTTCTTTAGGTTCTTTCCCGCTGTTTTTGATTCGATAAATCGTGTACGTTTTACCGACCCCGCCGTCCCCTAAGAAAATCACTTTCGCTTCGTTGACGGGGACTTGTTCCTCTTGATAGTAGGCTTCAATCAATTCGTGCGATTGGGAGAAAAGACTGACGGGTTGTTCGGTAAGTTGAACGTCTTTCATATAGACGGCCGATTCAAGCCCCCAATCGACGTCCGTTTTGAAAGGAAGTTTTTTCTTAGCAAGCCATTGGGGAATACTGTCAAGCGACGTTCCCGATATAGATAAACATTCCAGATTTGTTAACCCGCGAATCTCTTCCAATGAACTGACTTGCGTGTTCGATAGACCCAAGTGTTGTAGATTTGTTAACCCGCGAATCTCTTCCAATGAACTGACCTGTGTGTTCGATAAACCCAAGTACAGTAGATTTATTAGCTCGCCAATCCCTTTCAAGGAACTGACCCGCGTATTCGACAAACCCAAGTATTTCAGATTTGTTAACTCGTTAATCCCTTTCAATGAACTGACCTGCGTGTTCGATAGGTATAGTTCTTGTAGATTTGTTAACCCGCTAATCCCTTCCAAGGCACTGACCTGTGTGTTAGATAAATCCAAGTATTTTAGATTTGTTAACCCGTGAATCTCTTCCAAGGAACTGATCTGCGTATTTGATAATCTCAGGTATTTTAGATTTGTTAACGCACGAATCTCTTTCAATGAGCTGACCTGTGTGTTCAATAAACCCAAGTACTGTAGATTCATTAACTCGTGAATCCCTTCCAATGAACAGACCTGCGTGTTCGATAAACCCAGTGATTCTAGATTTGCTAACCCACTAATCTCTTCTAAGGAACTTATCTGCGTGTTGTTTAACCAAAGGTATTTTAGGTTTGTTAATCCACGAATTTCATCTAAGGATCTTATCTGCGTGTTATTTAACCAAAGTTCTTGTAGATTTGTTAACCTGCGAATCTCTTCTAAAGAACTGACCTGCGTATTCGATAACTTCAGGTTTTTTAGATTTGTTAACCCACGAATTTCTTTCAAGGAACTGACCTGTATGTTCGATAAATTCAGTGATTCTAGATTTGTTAACCTGCTAATCCCTTTCAATGAATTGACCAGCGTATCCGATAAATCCAGTTCTGTCAACTCGTTTAGATGTCGCTGTTCTTGATGCGTCGGCTTATAACCTTCGGAAATACGTAAAATCAGTCTGATGGCTTTTTTGTTGGAAATAGACATTTTTGATTCCTTGTTTGTCAAGGGACGTTTAACAAATCGTAAGCGTTACGGAAAGTTATACAAAGTTCTAATCGACGCGCTAATTTTCGAATAAACGTTGCGCAGGAACCGCCGCGTAAGCGGTGCGCGATAAGTCGCCCGTCTTTAGACGAGCGGACGACGCTCGCTTGACGTAGCGTCGAATAAATTTTTTACGGGTTTTACAGTCGCGGCGTCGTCTGAAAGTTCATATATTTTCACTGTTCCTTCAGACTCTAATTCTTCAGATTTGCACTGTTTTCTGTAAACGAACGCTTGGGGTTTTATCGGGTAATTTCGCTTTTATTACGAACGCGTTTTCGGCGGCGCCGTCCGCTTGTCTAAAGACAAGCGGCTTATCGCGCGCGCTTTTCGGCGCGATTCCAACGCGAACCTTGTCTGGAATATTCCGCGAACGATTACCGGCGTCGCGCGTTCTAAACGGGGGGTATTTGGACGTCTTTTTGAAGACGTCGCGTCGCGTTTCGGCTCGTTTTTCCGTTCGTATGCAACGAGCGCTTATCGGAGATCAATATCCCGATTTTTTCAGCCACGCGAGGCAACGTTCGCGCCAGCTATTGGCGTTTTCTAACGGGAACCAGTTGTAGAACCCGTGCGGCGCGCCGGAATAAACATGCAGTTCGGCGGGTATGTTCATCGATCGAAGTTTCTTATAGACTTCGATCGAACCAAGCGGAGAAAAGACGTCGGAATCGCCGTGGAGCAGGCACATAGGGGGCGTTTGCGCGTCGAATTTAAAGTCGGACAAAATCGAGGCGCCTTCTCCCTTATTGACGTTCGGACCGTCGGCGCCGTCGTCAAGCACAAAGGCGGGATAGACGCAGATAGCAAAAGCGATTTTAGTCGAGAATTTGTCGAGTTCGTCGACCGGCTCGTAAGTTTGTTCCGTCGAGTTCGTCCCGGCGTATAACGCAAGACAGCCGCCGGCGGAATAGCCCTGCACGCCGATTTTAGCGGGATCGATACCATATTTTTTCGCATTGGCGCGCAAATATCGCACGGCGCGTTGTTCGTCTTGAAGCGCAAGCCAATAGATAGGCTTGTCCTTCGGACGAGGGACGCGATACGCCAAAACGGCGGCAAAATAGCCCTTGGAATTCCAATATTCCGCGTTGGGGATTCCTTCGGGACCATAGTAGCAGTTGTTGAATCCTCCGCCGGGCAACAGCAATAGGCACGCGTCCGACGTCTGTTTTTCCGGCTTGTAAATCAACAGTTGCGGGACGGTGATTTTGTCGGCGTAGCCCGCCGGATTCTCGACGTTTGGGTCGCGCGTCGTCTCGCCGGGCGCCAATCCAGACCACAGGTCGACCCTTTCGGGCTCCCGCGCGTCAAGGGAAGCGCCGAACGCGCAAATTAACGAAATTGAAACCAACAACGAAGACGCGAATTTAAAACGCATATTAAAAACTCCCGTATGAAAACTAGTCGACGTAATTATTATCCGTTTCTTGCGATTCTTTCGTTTCTTCGACGTCTTCGTCCTCTTCTTCTTGACGCTTACGATAGTCGTTTTCCATAATCCAAGCGAACCGTCCTAAAAATCGAAAATAGAGACAAGGACCAAACGTGACGACGAAAGAAACGATTAGCGCGGATATTGCGACGCGCTGAACCGACGGCTTGACGCTTTCCGGATTGACGCTATACCAAATCGCAAATAGTTCAATAATAAGGCACGCTAAAACGACGATTAACGAGATTCCCCAAAATTGAAGCCATTCCTTTTGCAATCGTTTGACGCCGACGAGGACGTCTTTGGACAGAACGGCGAAGGGCGCGTCGTTTTGCACGCGCGAAAGGACAAATATCGGCGTTAAGCAGAGCGTGGAAAGCGTTCCGCCAATAGGTCCTGAAAGCCCTAGAAGCGGGAATAAAATCGCGCCGGGAAGACCCGCCAACGCAACGTACAGGACGAACAATAGGAAAGAGCCCAGACCCGACACGAAATTGTATTCGGGCCAGTCTTCGATTTTGTCGACGCCCGACGCCGTCGACATAAACACGCATTCCACGAAAGGCGTTGCAAAAACGCCCCAGAAGACGCATAGGAGCGTAATAACGATTTTATCGTTCCAGACGCATTCGTAAAAAGCGGTTAGCGCGTTTACGCCGTCGTTGCGATTCAACATTTCTTTAACTTCTTCCGCAAAGGAATAGTCGAGGAAATGAATCGCGAGGAAAATAGGCAGATATGCGGCGCCGATCGACGCCAGCAAGCGCACGATAAAGCCAATATCCCAAAAAGGCTTAAAAATTCCGTCCAAAAACGGTCTCGCGGGCAAAGGGGGAAACTCGACGCCCGCGAAGACGTCCTCGCCGCGTTGCGCACGTTCTTCACGTTTGCGTCGGTATATGTCTTCTAAAGAAAAGGACTCGTCGTCGAAATCGTCGCTTGATTTTTGCTTCGATTTTTTCTTTCCTTTGTTCCGATTCGACGACTTTTCTTTCTCGTCTAATCGACTTTGCGCGCCCTCGATCTCTTGCGGCGCGGGCGTTGGTTCCACGATTCCGTAGACGTCGATTTTTTCCTCGTTTCGAGGGGACGCGATCGTCGGAGATTCGCTTGACTTGTCCCGCGCCGCGTCGTATTTCTCGGAACTCAACGCGTAAACGTCGTTTTGCGATTCGTCGGATTGGAGCTTGAATTCGTCTTTTTCTTCCACTATTTTGAAATCGTCGTCGCTCATTGGAACCTTTTTGAACGTTTGGAATTGCGCGTTAAGTAAACTTGAGCCGACGTCCCGTTTTTACGTCGACGAATCCATTGTACGTTCTTTGACGCTCCTTTACAAGTCGCCGACAAACGTTCCGACGTGGTTTTTTACAAGAAAAAACGTCAAATTTTGATTCGATTTTGACGATAATTCCGATAGCGTCGAGCGTAAAAGAACGTAGGGGGAAAGAAAATGCAGGAAATTTCACTTGTCGGCGCGCGCGTCGATTCGCACGAACATTTGCCGGAGTTGACTTGGGCGCTGGTCGAGTCTTACGGAGTAGGTGGGCGCACGAGCCGACTGGGGCGATGCCCGTTGCCGAACAAAGAAGCGATCGTCGACGTTTTACAGGACGTCAACGAGATTCTCTTTCCGGGTTATCGTCGTCGTGATCGTCTCAACGCGTCGAACGTCGTCTATTACGTCGGAAATCTAATCGATAAAATTTACGACGTGCTTAACGTGCAAATTTCTCGCGCGCTTTGCGGCGGCGAAGAAGATTGCGACGCTACGAAAAAAGCCTGTTACGAACAAGAAGGAGAAAAGAAGACGCTCGAATTTATCGCGCGTTTGCCCAAAGTGCGCGCCGCGCTCTTGAAAGACGTGGAAGCGGCGGTAAAGGGCGATCCCGCTTGCAAATCGCCCGACGAAGTTATTTTTTGTTATCCGGGCTTCGACGCGATTACGGTCTATCGTATCGCGCGCGTGCTGTGGGAACTTGGCGTTCCGCTTGTGCCTCGTATTATGACGGAAATCGCGCACTCGCGCACCGGCGTCGACATTCACCCTGGGGCGAAAATCGGCTCTTATTTTTTCATCGACCACGGCACCGGCGTCGTCGTCGGCGAGACGTGCGAAATCGGCGACTGGGTGAAATTGTATCAAGGCGTCACGCTTGGCGCGTTGAGCTTTCCGAAGGATTCCAACGGCGAGTTAGTGCGTGGAACGAAGCGTCATCCGACGCTTGAAGACGGAGTCGTCGTCTACGCAAACGCGACGATTCTCGGCGGCGACGTCGTCGTTGGACGCGACTCGACGATCGGGTCAAGCGTTTGGCTTACGAAGTCGGTCGAACCGCGTTCGACGATCGTTATTGAAAAGCCTAAGCTGGTCGTGCGCCAATAAAAAGACGGCTTTCTAAAACTTTTAACGTTCCCCCAGCGTAAACAAAAAGGACGAGAAAAACGTCGCGTTTCTCTCGTCCTTTGTTTATGCCTGATCGCGTTTTATTCACACTAACACGAGTCGACCGCCCAGCATATCGGGCAACTTCTCGCGAACGCGCGACTCGATTTCGCGCATCGGATAGCGCACGCTGAAATGCGAGGCGATAATCTTTTGATTTTCAAAACGATCTCTTCGCGCCGCGTAGTCTTCGACGCGCATATGACCGGGCGTCTGGTTCGGTTCGTTGCGTTGCGAAGAAACGTGCGTCATTTCCGCGACGAGAACGTCCGCCTTGAACATATCGGGGTTCTGGTCGAGCCCGCGAGCGGAACTGTCGCCCAAAAACGCTATG
Organism: Thermoguttaceae bacterium; assembly: GCA_045641205.1. Taxonomy (GTDB): domain Bacteria; phylum Planctomycetota; class Planctomycetia; order Pirellulales; family Thermoguttaceae; genus RUG369. The sequence goes on along the minus strand of JAZUGM010000345.1, from coordinate 1,029 downwards.
CGCGGAAAACGTAATTCGTAGGAAATCTCTACGCCCGAAAGGTTCAAATCGCGAATTTGCTCGCCGCTCAATTCTAAATATTCCGGCTTAAGTTTCTTGCGTCGTTCCCAAATAATGTAACCGACCGAAGGCACCGTATGAAACGTCTTGTGAACCGTTACGACTAACTCGCGCGACAAATCGATCACGTCGCCGGGACGAACGCCGATAAGTTCGCAAGGCAACGAACTTTGCTCCAATTTGCAAAACGCGCCGAGAAACTGACGGACTTCGTTGACTTTTTGTTCCGGAAGATAAATCGTCGGCGGCTCCATCTGCATCATTCGACGACGAGCGACGTACGCGGGCAACGCTAGGACGTGATCCATATGCGTATGAGACAGAAACCAACGCGGCGTGCCCATAAATTCCCAAGGTTGCCAGCCAAGATCGAATCCTAACTTGTACTCGGGAACGCGCCAAAACGTCATCACCGGAGCGCGAGAAAAACCTTCGACCGTGAAATTTTCGCACTTAATACGTCGATAAGTGGAACTGTCCGAATAATTTTCCAGCTCGGGCGTCTTATTCGCGCGATTTTTCGGTTCCGACATAGCCTCCCTTTCGTTAGTCAAAACAGGTCGGTTTATTGTACTGATTTTTGAGCGTTGCGCAAGGGGGAGAAAACGACCGTCTTGTCGAGAAAGGGGAGTCGACGACGAAAAAAAGAAGCCGACCGTCGACGACGCTCGGCTTGTCATACGCGTTAAAACGAACGCTTGAACGCAAGGAACGAGACGTTTTTACGCCTCTTCGCTTTCCTTGGCTTCCAATTCCGCTTCGTATTTTTCACGGTCGACGTCTTCAAGGAGACGTCGCGAACGATTCAGAGGATGGGCGACGATATCCGTGTAGACGTTTACGTCGTCGACGATTTGGAAGTCGTACATACCGACGCAAAGGAAGTCGGCTCCGCCTTCGAGGGAAAACTTGAATCCTTCTTGCGGACCGACGGCGCCCGCCGCCAACGTCTTAAACGCGATCCACGGC
>JAZUGM010000344.1:0-4685 GCA_045641205.1 Thermoguttaceae bacterium | reverse complement strand
GGCTTTTCGAAAGACAATTTATCGTTTTGTTCCGTCGTCTCGACGCGCGCGGATTCAAAAATTTCATTTTTTGAATCGCTCAATTTCCACAATTCTATTCCTGCGCGCACGGTTCTTTCCGCAAAACGACGGGTCCAACGCGCCAGAAAAAGATCGACAAAGAACAAAAACCACGCGACGGCAAAAAAAGTCGTCAAGGACGCGCGCAAGAAAAGGATCGTCAAAAAACACGCGCTTGTCGTCCAAAAGGGCGCCGCGACGGATCGACTCGACGCGCGCGTCGTTTCGACGGAACGCCAATAGGGATAATCGCGCCAAACGCCGTAAGACTCGCGCCAAAAACGCGCGGCAAAATCGAGAAGCGACGCGCAAACAATCCAACCGACAACGGTCGCGCGCGACGCGCAAAGGGCAAAAGCGCACGCAAAAAGAAGCCATAAAAGGGGCGTCAACGCCTCGTCGCCCCAACGCGCGACAATCTTTCCTTTGACGACGCGTCGATCGTTTTCTTCAAGTATCGACGCGCCAAACGCGTCTTGAAACGTTTGTTTGTTAAAAGTCATCGGCGCCGCTCCGTGTTAAAAAACAGTTTTTAAAAAGAATAGGTAAAATAACAAAATAATTGCAAAAAAAGACCCGTTTACAAGAAACGGGTCGCGTTTTACGAACCTTAGAAGCAATATCGCACGACGTCGAGGAAAATAACCCAGAACATCAACGCCAAAATCAAGGCAAATCCGACGTAACTCAAACCGATCTGAACTTTTTCGTTCGGCTTGCGTCGCGTAATCGCTTCGTAAAGCAAAAAGACCATATGACCGCCGTCCAGCACGGGTATCGGCAAGAAGTTGACGACCGCCAAGTTCGCGCTAATCAAACAAAGGAACAACAGGAACACGCCGTCTTTACGTCCTGCGGCTTGATAAGCGGTTCCGACGATCATACCGGGACCGCCCAACGCCTTCGCGGAAACGTTTTTACCGACGTTTTTCAGGAAGACGAAGACTTGCGAGCCCGCCTCGTATGTCTTGGCGACGCCAAAACTCAACGCGGCGCCTAAAGAATCGGCGCGCTGGAAAACGGAATCGACGCCAAACAACAGTCCGCGATCGACAAGAAACGCCTCGCAGTCCCGCTTGACTTTCGTTTCGAGCTTAATTCGCTCGCCGTCGGCGTTTTCGGTCGTAACGACGACGGGCGTTCCGTTCGGCAAGTAGGGCAAAACGGAATTGAACCAATTCAAAACGGAAGCGGCGATTTCAGTTTCGGAATTCTCGTCTTTTCCGACGGTCGAGGTTTTCGCGGCGACTAATTCTCCGGCTGGAACGTCGGCGGCTTTACGCCCGGTCAACCCTTTGAAGAGTTCTTGAACGCTCGGCGAAGCGTCGGCGCCGGGACTGGGAACTTGCGCTTCAAATTCGACGATACGATTCCCGATCGCGTTCTTTTCGGAATCGACGGTTCCGTCAATTCCCGATACGACCGGCTTAACCTCGTAAGCGATTCCCAACGACCCGCAAGCCAAATTCCCCTGACTCGACGCAAACCCTGTGTAGGAAGCGGCGCGCGGAAGAACGATCGAAAAGTCGAGCGACTCCCCTTCCCGATTAACCGTCAGTAAAATCGACGAAGAAGAAGCGCCCTTCGTCGAATCGTCTTCGGTCGGCGCGTCGGAAACTTTTTCGGAAGAACTTGCGAAAATCTCCTTGCTCGTTCGCGCGAATATCTCGTAAGGGAACGTCAACGGATCGAGCGTCGGTCGTTCGTCGACCGAAACGATCACGTCGCCGCGCTGAACGACTTCTCCGTTTTCGTCGACTTGACGCGCGCGCAGACCCGCCTTTTCCGCGACGGAACCGGGCATAATCGCGACGATTTCGCCCATTGTCAGACGCACGCCGACGTCAGGCGCGCGACTCGGCGCCAACGTAACTTTAATTTGTTCTTTCGACTCGTCGATTTTCGGATCGCTCGCAGCGTTCGGAAGCGTCGGCGCAAAAACGTATTCGATAGGTCGATCGACGTAGAGTCTCGACAAGCGCAGGTAATCGGCGGGCGACTTAACGGGAACGCCGTTCATAGAGACAAGCAGTTCGTTCCCTTTGAGCGCGCCCAAATTCGCTTCTAACGCCGCGCATTCCGCCGAATCCAAAGAAGCGTCGAAAGGTCTGGAATCCTCCGTTTCCGCCAACGCAAGGGACGGGGACGGACCGACGCCGATCATCGGAGTCAAAGCGCCTTTGTCGTGTCGCGGCGTAATCTTAATAGAAATCGGTTCGCCGACGCCCGCCTTACGAACGCCGAAATCGAGTTCTTTTCCGTCCATACAGGCGACAAGAATCGAAGAAAAGATCGGCTTGTCGTTCTCGCCGATTCGGACGATCTCGTCTCCTCCTTGCAATCCGGCTTGCCACGCGGGCGAGCCGGGCGCGACGTATCCGATTTTAGCGGAGGTTTCCGGCGTGCCCATTAGGGCGGCGCAAGAAGCGCAAATAATCGCAAATATCACGTTCATCACGACGCCGGCGGAAATAATCGCCATACGTTGAAAAACGTTCTTCGCAAGGTAACTATCGGGCGCGTAAAGCTGATTTTCCAACGACGCGATACGCTCGTCTTGCGTCTTCTTTTGTTCGTCGTTCGTTTCCGACGGATTCGCGTCGCGCTCTGCTTTCGCGCGTTCGATCTCCGCTTGAATTCCGCCCGGATTGTCTTCTTGCCCCAACATTTTGACGTAGCCGCCGAGAGGAAGCCAGCCAAGTCCGTATTCCGTGTCGCCCCGTTTGAAACTGAAAAGTTTGAAGCCGTAGGCGTCGAACCAAATATAGAACTTGTCGCAACGAACGCCGCACATTCGCGCGACGATAAAGTGCCCCCACTCGTGAACGATCACGAGCATATTGACGCCAAGCAACACGATAAAAACGCGCCAAACGACCGCCAAAAAGTTCGTCCAAAAGGACGCGCCTTCCGCGACGCCTAACAAAGCGGCTATTGAGCCGTCCATTTTTTAGTCTCCTTTCGAGCCCAAGCGTCAAGTTCAAAGACGCGTTCCAAACTCGGTTTCGATTCAAACGAATGCTCGTCGATAGCTCGACGGCACAATTCGGGTATTTTGTCAAACGCAAGGCGCCTATTAAGAAAGGCGTCGACGGCGACCTCGTTGACGGCGTTCAAGACGACGCCGGTCGTTCCTCCAACCATTGCGACTTCAAACCCAAGTTTCATCGCGGGGAAAAGCTCGTAATCGGGCGGGAAAAATTCCAATTTCAAAGCCTGCGTCCAATCGAATTTTCGGGTCGGTCCCGACTTGCGCTCCGTTTCGTAAAGCGCAAATTGAATCGGCAGTCGCATATCGGGCGGACTCAACTGCGCCACCGCAGCGCCGTCGACAAACTCGACCATCGAATGAACGATCGACTGCGGATGCACGACGACCTCGATTTTTTCCGCTTCGACGCCAAAAAGCCAACGCGCCTCGATAATTTCGAGCGCCTTGTTCATCGTCGAGGCGGAATCGATCGTAATTTTAGCGCCCATATTCCAAGTAGGGTGCTTCAACGCGTCTTCGACCGTCGCTTGCGCGATTCTCTCGCGCGTCCACTCGCGGAAAGGACCGCCGCTTGCCGTCAGAATCAGACGCTTGACGTCGTTTCCGACAATTCGCGGAGTCGACGCGCTCGCGCGACGCGAGAGCAAGCACTGAAAAATAGCGCTATGCTCGCTGTCGACCGGGTATAATTTGCCGCGTTTCTCTTCGAGCAGATCCGTCAACAACGCTCCACCCGCCACGAGGGCCTCTTTATTGGCCAACGCTAGCGTCTTGCTCGCGTCAAGCGCGCTCCAAGCGACGCGCAAGCCCGCGACGCCGACGATCGACAACAAAACTACGTCGATTTCGACGCGTCGGACGACTTCGTCGAGCGCGTCGGCGCCGATCAATATTTCCGTCCCCGGAGGAACGTCTTGAAGGGGCGTCGTATCGGCGCCGGGATCGGCGACAACGACGACGTCCGGCTTAAATTTTCGCGCCAACTCGGCTAGTTTGGCGGTCGAACGATTAACGGCGAGAACGCTCGCGCGAAGCAAACCTTGCGACTCGGCGATTACGTCGAGCGCGCTTGTTCCGATACTGCCGCTTGCTCCGATCACCGCGACGTTTCGCGGCTTCGACGCGGAAAAGACGGACGTTTCTGAATCTGTCAAATTCGTTTCCCGATATTTCAAGTTAAGTTAAACTTTATTTACAAATCGATTACGCACGCGCCTCGAAATCGAGGGTTTCTGCGATCGTTTCCGCCACGACGCGAAAACCGTATTCAACGGCTTCTTCCTTCGCGGAAAAACTGAGGCGCAACGCCTGACGCCTCGACGCTTCAAACGCGGGATCGCGTTCGTCGGCGTCTTGTTCGTCGAGTCCGTAAAAAAAATCGTCGGCCGGTATCGCCAAGACTTTCTTCTCCTTGAAACGGCTGTACAAAGTTTTGGAACCCGATTTCAACGTCGGAACCCAAACCCAAAGGAAAAAAGCGCCTTCGCTTTTGTGCAAACGCGCGTCGACTCCGGCGCGTTGTAGCTCCTCCAGGATTAAATTGACGGCGTAAGCGCGACGACGACGATAATAAGGGCGCACGATCTCGCGCGATATACGCAATATCTCGCCCGACGCGAAAAACGGCTTCGCT
>JAZUGM010000343.1:0-5602 GCA_045641205.1 Thermoguttaceae bacterium | reverse complement strand
AACGACTGGTTTAAAAAGACTTAATCGCGTTCGTCTCTTGGGGGCGAAAAGAAGCCCGCAACTCTTTAGAACGAGAACGCGATTATTTTGACCTTCGCCAACTTGGCGGAAGACGTCGCGTAAGCGTCGCGGGATAATCGTTCGCGAAAAATAGAAAAACCGCCGAATGAAATTCGGCGTCTTTTCATAGACGCTTATTATGCGGGTTCTTTATTACCCTTTGACGACAAAGTTGACCGTCTTGCCGGGTATAATAATCTTCTTGACGATCTCTTTATTTTCCAAGAGCGCGGCGATTTTAGGATCGGCAAGCGCGGCTTTTTCGGCGACGCTCGCGTCGGCGTCGGCGGATAGTTCGATACGAGATCGCAGTTTCCCGTTGACTAAGACGGGCACGACGATCGACGATTCTTTCAGCGCATCTTCGTTCCAAGTCGGCCACGGCTCGTAAGCCAAGGTCTTTTCGCCGCCCAAAATACTCCACAACTCTTCCGCGATATGGGGCGCGAAAGGCGAGAGAAGAAGGACAAACGCTTTCATCGCGGACTTCGGGCGAACTTGACTTCGACTGAAGAAATTGGCGAATTCCATCATTTTGGCGATCGCCGTGTTGTACGAAAGGTTCTTTACGTCTTCCGTAACGGCTTTGATCGTTTTGTGAAGAATTCTGTTTTGCTCTTCGGTCGGTTCGACGTCTCGAACGGCTTCGTTGAGTTCGTCCGATTCGAAATCGGCGGTTACGATCATACGCCACGCGCGGTCTAGGAAACTACGCACGCCGCTTACGCCGTCTTGGTTCCACGGCTTGACCGCTTCGAGCGGTCCCATAAACATTTCGTAGAGTCGGAGCGAGTCGGCGCCGAACTGCGCGACCACGTCGTCGGGATTGATCACGTTTCCGCGACTCTTCGACATTTTTTCCGATTTGCCGACGACGACGATCTTTGAATCGCTCGCCAAAACGTAAGAATCGCCCGATTTTCCGACGTCTTTAGGCGCCAATTTAACGGAGGTCGCGGTCGTTCCGTCTTTGAACGTTCCGACGCCTTGCTTGTCGATTTCGAGTTCGCGCGCGGAAACCCAAGCGCCCGAAGCGTCTTGATAGCCCGTAAATTCCATTTCGCCAAGGATCATGCCTTGATTGACGAGACGTTGGAACGGCTCTTTCGTCGAAACGTAACCGAAATCGTACAGAACCTTATGCCAGAAACGCGCGTAAAGCAAGTGCAAGACGGCGTGTTCGGCTCCGCCGACGTACAAATCGACGGGCGCCCAAGCCTTTTCGATTTCGGGATCGACGAGGCGTTCCGAATTGCGCGGGTCAAGATAACGGAGATAATACCAACACGAACCGGCCCATTGAGGCATTGTGTTCGTTTCGCGCTTGTATTTCTTGCCGTTGCGTTCGACGTAAAGCCAATCTTTCGGCGCTTGTTCGAAGGGCGGCTCGGGCGAATGTTTATTCGCGTCGAATTTGACGTTTTGAGGCAGATCGAGCGGGAGTTCGGAAGGATCCAAAGGAACGACGACGCCCGTCGGTTTGCCCTCGTCGTCGAGTTCGTGGAGGAGCGGGAAGGGCTCGCCCCAGAAATGCTGACGGCTGAAGAGCCAGTCGCGCAGTTTGTAATTGACCGTTTTACGCCCCAATCCTAACGATTCAAGTTCGGCGGTGATCAACGGCTTAAATTCAGCCGTCGGAGTTCCGTCGAATTTGCCGCTGTTGACCGCGACGCCAAGTTCCGTGAACGCGACTTCCATTTTCGCGACTTCCTCTTGAGTGAAACTCGATTCGGAAGTCGGCGCCACCACTTGCTTAATCGGCAAATCAAATTGCTTGGCAAATTCAAAGTCGCGCGTGTCGTGCGCGGGTACCGCCATAATCGCGCCCGTCCCGTAAGACGCCAAAACGTAATCGGCGATCCAAATCGGAATAAGTTGGTCGTTGATCGGATTATGCGCGTAAGCGCCGGTGAAAACGCCCGTCTTTTCTTTCGCTAAGTCGGTTCTGTCCAAGTCGGACTTCGAAGCGGCGTATTGACGATACGCTTCGACCGCTTCTTTTTGCTCGGGCGTCGTCAATTTGTCGACGATCGGGTGTTCGGGGGCGACGACCATATAGGAAGCGCCAAAGAGCGTGTCGGGTCGAGTCGTGAAGACGCGCAACGCGGAATCGCCCGGCTTGCGCGTGAAGCCCGACGCCTTGCGCGCGGCTTTCCAAGCGGCGTAATCTTCGTCGGAACCGATATAGAAATCGACTTCCGCGCCGACGCTCTTGCCGATCCAGTTGCGCTGGAGCGCTTTTACGCCGTCGGTCCAGTCGAGTAGGGCAAGGTCTTCTTCCAAACGATCCGCGTAGGCGGTGATGCGCAACATCCATTGACGCAAGGGCATTCTGACGACGGGATAACCGCCTCGCTCGCTGACTCCGCCGACGACTTCTTCGTTCGCAAGCACGACGCCAAGATCGGGGCACCAGTTGACCGGCGCTTCCACTTGGTACGCAAGTCGGCAGTCGTCGACGTACTGACGAACGGCTTTTTCGCCTTCCGCTTTGACGTCTTCTGGAATCGGCAGTTCGGAAATCGGACGCGCTTTCTGCTGTTCTTTGTCGAACCACGCGTTATAGAGAAGCAAAAAGATTCGTTGCGTCCAACGGAAATATTCGACGTCGGTCGTCGCGAGTTCGCGATCCCAATCGTAACTAAACCCCAACATTTTCAACTGACGTCGGAAGTTGGCGATGTTTTTTTCGGTCGTAAGTCGGGGATGAATCCCGGTTTTTTTCGCGTGTTGTTCGGCTGGAAGTCCGAACGCGTCCCAACCCATCGGGTGCATAACGGCGACGCCGTTCATTCTCATAAATCGGCAGTAAATGTCAGTCGCGGTATATCCTTCCGGATGCCCGACGTGAAGCCCTTGCGCGCTCGGGTACGGGAACATGTCTAAAACGTAGGCTTTTTTCCCGTCAGGATTATTCGGCATATCTTTAGGAAGTCTTGGCGCCGCGAACGTTTTGTTCGTTTCCCAATATTCGCGCCATTTCGCTTCGACGACAGAAGGATTATATCTGGACATTTTTTTTCTAACAAGTTGTTCTAAGATCGTTCGAATCGAAGGAAAAAAATCGATTCTGATCGCCGCAAGGCTAATATGAGAAAAAGAAACAAGGAAAAACGACCGAAACGAACGCGCGTCGTCTTTCCCGAAAGGCGCGCGAACGCGTCGCGCGCTCGCGCTTGACAAACGATCGATTCAATCGATTAAAGTTTCTCGCTGCAAAGTTGTTTGAAGGCTGCCTGAACGCGCGCGCATTGCTCGTCGTCGACAATGAAAAATCGCGCGTTACCGTCCGCGCTCGCCGCGAAGGACGTGAAACCTTTGTCGTCGACGGTAATTTTGCCCGGCTCGGAAAGCGTGAAGAAACCTTGGTTTTGGCGCGCGGCAAAGAGAATCGTCGTCAAGTCCCAAGTGCATTGGTTCGCGTCAAGAGTTCCGCGATAATACTTGAAGGCTTCTTTCAAGGGATGATATTTGACGTATTCGTAATCGTTCTTCACCATATCGCCGGTGATGAAGATACGTTCGCCGACTTCGAATCCGGACGCGTAGATCGGCGTAGGCCATTCGGCAAAGAATTTTTGCGCGGCGGGCACGTCTTTCATCACGTTGTATTCAAGCTGATGTTTGCGGAAATTACCCGCCATTGCGACGACGTACTTCACCTTTTTAGCGGCAAGCTCGCGACCCGTCAGCGGAGAATAATCGTCGGCGGGGGAGTCAAGCAGGCGCGCCAAGTTCGTGGAGAATCCGACCTGCGCGATCACGACGGAACCGTCTTCTTGAGCGGCGAGCGTCTTGCGAAGCAACGCGGTCGCTTCCATATATTCCGTTTTGTCTTCTTCGTAATTAAAGAACGGGAAAATCAGTTTTCCGTTTTCGTCTTTCGCTTCGAGAGACTGTTTCGTATATTTTCCGTCAAACGTTTCAACTCCGCTTTCTTTGACGATTCCGATCGGAACGTCGGGATTGCCGTAGAAGACGTCGATCATTTGACAATAGGGCGCGGCGTATTTGTTGTCTTTGGTGATCGTCATCGCGAGGAAGTCGATTTCGCCGCGTTTTTCAAGATTGTTAATCATCGCCAACGCGAACACGTCGTCAATGTCGTTGCCCATGTCGGTATCGTAAATCAACTTGACGGGATCGGCCGCGTTCGTCGAAACGGAAAGAACGCTAAGAAAACCAAGGACGACGGCGTAAGCGCACGCTTTTAAAAGGAAGGACTTTTTCAAGATTCGAACCTTTCGTAATCGATGTTGGTGATAAAACCGCGCTCAAAAAGCGCATAACGTTAAATATTTAAACCGTTCCGCCTCGTTTGAATCAAACGGACGGAACAAATAATCGCCAAACGCGGCGCGTTTAGAACGTTGAGTTCGCGTAGGCTCGATTAGGAGTCCCTACGGCGAAAATTCTTCCCCTTGCCGCGCGAGTCGTCGCGTTTGCGGAAATTGCGCGCGCCGCCGAATTTTTTACCGCCGAATCCGCCGCGCGCGCCGCCCTTCGCGCCAAATTTCTTTCCGCCGGAATCGCGCGCGCCGCCCTCAAAACTGCGCCGAGACTCGCCTTCGCCTCCTTCGGGACGAGGCGCGCGACTGCGAAATCCGTCTTTTGACGATTCGAAACGCGAACGACCGTTTTCTCCGTCGGGCTTGCGCGAACGGAACTTGCCTTGACCGCCGAAAGAACGTCGACCGCCGGGCGCGCCGCCAAAACGACGGGTCGACTCTTCGTTCGAATCTTCAAAACGAGGACGTCGGAATTTGTCGCGCTTGAATTCAAAATCGGAACGAACTTGGCGTTCGTCGCGGTCGCGATGGAACGGTTTTCGGTCTTCACGCCGGAATCCTCCGTCCTCTCCTTCGTTTTCGAATCGACGTCGGAAATTCGGTCGATCGCCTCGGTTCTTGAATTCGGAACGACGCTCTTTACTTTTGAAATCGTCGCGTTTGAAATCGTCGCCGTCTTTTTCCGTTCGACGTCGGAAGCCGCTGAATTCGCCTTCCGACGAACGACGGAAATTCGAATCGGATTCGAAACGTTCACGAGGCTTGTCGTCGCGAGAGAAGTTGGGACGCTCGCGCCTTCCGCCGAACTTGTCGCGTTCGCGCTTGAAACCGCGCTCGCGCTCGTCGCGTCGTTCGTTTTGTTCCGATTCCGGCGCTTCCGTCGTTTCCCAAATTTTTTCAATGGAGTTCCACTTTCGAGGCGCTTCGGAGGCGTAACGCGACCCTCGCGTCCCGTAAATTCGCGCGGAAGAACGGTACCCGCCGTTAGAGCCGCCCCCTCTTTCGCGTCCGAATCGTTTGCCACGCGGTTCTTCAAATGCCTCAAAGGATCCGCGACGTTTTTCTTTTTCGATATTCTCGCGTTCCGTCTTGCGCTGGAGCCGTTTGACGCGCGACGTTTGACGCAACGCGGTTCCTTTCGGAGGATATGGCGGAATTAGCGAGTCTTCGTTAAATCCGATTAAATCTTCGCGATCCGCCTCTTTGAGCGCCGACTTTACGTCGTGATAAAAGTTAGGATTATAATAGAACAG
>JAZUGM010000342.1:0-16593 GCA_045641205.1 Thermoguttaceae bacterium | reverse complement strand
ACAAACGTCGGATTCTTGCGTTCTAATTTTTCCGGGCGGAGGTTTTACGGCTTGTTATTACGACGACGGCGGAATTGCCCACGCGCGTTTTTGGAATTCGACGGGACGATTTTCCGCAGTTCTCGTTTATAGAACGCCTCGTCCGAAGTCGGAACCTATTTACCTCCCGGCGCTTCAAGACGCTCAACGCGCGATTCGTTATCTGCGAGCCAACGCCGACAAATATGGAATCGATCCCGATAAAATCGGCGCGCAAGGATTTTCAGCGGGCGGTTGTTTGGCTCTGATCGCCGCGACGAATTCGACGGCGCGGAGTTACGAGCCGATCGACGAACTTGATCGAACGTCGGCAAAACTTGCGTTTTCTATTCCCGTTTATCCCGCTTACGTTCTTGACGACGGCGCGACGAGCGCGAATAAGAACGGAGGCGACGGCGCCTCGATTTTGTCGGATTACCTTTTCGACGAACAAACTCCGCCGACGTGCTTTCTACACGGCGACGCCGACGGGTACTCGTCCCTCGGGTCGGTCGAAGCGTACAAGCGTTTGCGTAAAATGGGAATTTCAGCCGAGTTGCATATTTTCGCTCTTGCGCCGCACGGATTTCCGAATTGGAAGACGCCCAATACTTTCGGTTGGCGCGAACGTTGCCGCGCTTGGGTTGATAAAATGGGATTTTGAATCGTTTTCGTCGGTTTCCACGCGTCGCGCTTCCTTCGTCGGACGACCACGCGCGCGTTGGATCGACGTCAAAGCGCCGAAAGGAATTATGCGAAATGAACTTGTTTAATCGAGTCGTTATAGTTTGTTTAACGACGTCGCTCTTGGGTTTCGCGGGGTGTTCGAAACCTCGTCCCGACGGTATGCCGCCCCTTGTCAAATGCGCGGTTACGTTGAAGTATTCCAACGGCAAACCGGCGGAAGGCGTTACGGTCGTTCTTTCGCCCGTCGCTAGCGGATTAGAAAAGTGGCCGAGCGCAGGGAAAACGGATTCGTCCGGCAAAGCGCAAATCGTAACTTACGGTCAATACCAAGGCGCGCCCGAAGGCGAATACAAGGTCGTTTTGAACAAAGTCGAGATCGTCGGCGAATCGAACAGCGAAGACGGAAGCGCGGGTCAAACGGAGCCGATCGAGTACTACTCGCTTGTCGGCGTCGATTTTACGAACGCCGAAACGACGCCTCTTTCGTTGACGGTCGGTAAGAAGTCGGTTTCCGAAACGTTCGACGTCGGCGAAGAGACGCGCGAATTGATCGATCGTTTCGTTCCGGGCAAAAGTTTATGAAGTTTTCAAGCGAACAACGTTCATAATCGACGTTCGGCGCGAAGCGTCGGAGGGTAAGTCATGAAATTCAAGATAATTAACGATATTGTCGTCAAATGGAGCGCGACGACGTTGGCGATCGTCGCGTTTTTCCCGTCCTTTACAGGCGCCGCTTCGACGGAACCCGCCTTTCCTAACGAACGTTTGGAACGCGATTGGCTCTATCAAGACGCGGGAACGCTTCAAGTCGACGGGTATTTTCAAAGCGCGGATTCGTTCGACGCCGAAAAGAAACTTGTTGAAAAGGTTTTCGTCGAGTTGCAAGACGCGGACGTCGATTTTTCGGAACTGCAAGCGCGGTTCGACGAACTTGTCGTCGCGTCGGTTCCTAGCGCGGATTCGCGTTGGAAGTCGTTATATTACGACGCTTGTCGAACGCGACGAACGACGCGACTTGCTTATTTTGACGACGCGCCGCGAGAATTCGTTTACGCGAAGCATTTCGTTTTTGGCGATTGTCAAGCGATGTTTGCAATGACCGACCATCTGACCGATGCGATTTTTCGCGAAAAGGGCGCCGATTATCGTATGGGCGCGCAACTGCGTATTTTGCGAATCGCGGAAAACGGCGACGCGTCCAGCGAACTACTACTCGACTGTCCAGAAGGAATCGTTCGCGATCCCGCCGTCTCGTGGGACGGTAAAACGCTTGCGTTTTCGATGCGTAAAAACGACGTCGACGACGACTTTCATTTGTATAAGATGAATCTTGAAACGCGCGACGTCAAGCAAATTACGTTTGGCGACGGCGTCGCCGATATGGAGCCCGATTGGTTGCCGAACGGCGATTTGATTTTTACGTCGACTCGTTGTAATTTTTCCGCGCCGTGTTGGTGGTCAAGCGTTTGCAACCTTTATACTTGCGACGCGGAAGGTCGTTTTATTCGACGTCTTGGCGTCGATCACGGTCATACTGTTTTTCCTCACATTACGAACGACGGACGCGTAATTTACACGCGCTGGGAATATTCTGATCGTCATGCCGGGTATTTGCACAGTCTCTTTGTAATGAACGCCGACGGTACGAATCAAACGGAATATTACGGAAATAACTCGCAATATCCGTCGGCGATTCTGCACGCGCGCGCCGTACCCGATTCGACGAAAGTCTTTGCTATTTCCGGCGCGCATCATATCGACCAGCGAGGCAAGTTAATCGAAATCGATCGTTCGCAAGGAACGAACGCAGGAGAAGGCGTTTCTTATCTTGCGCCTGAAAAACCCGTCGAGTATATGGAAGGGCAGGGAACGAGCGGCGATATTATTCACGGCACGGCCGGCGAGCAATTTCAGTATCCGACGCCCCTAGACGAAAATAATTTACTTGTCGGGTATCTTCCCGAAGGAGGACCTATTCGAGGGCTGAAAGGAATTAAGGACGGCAAACAAGGCGGACAACCTTTTGGACTATATTGGTTCGCGCGCGACGGTCGACGCGAGCTTCTTGCTTTCGACCCGGCGGTTTCCGCGTGTCAAGCCGTTCCCATATGCGCGCGCGAAGCGCCAAAAACGCGTATGTCGCAGGTCGACGAAAGTAAAAATTCCGGCTTGTTCTACGTTCAGGACGTTTATTACGGAGCGGCGATCCAAGGCGTCGAACGGGGCGCGATTAAGAAGCTACGCGTCGTCGCGCTTGATTATCGCGCTAAAGGAACGGTCGCGCTGGGATTGCATCCTTGGGGCGGACACGCGACGAGTCCTTGCGCCATTAACAACGGAAGTTACGACGTTAAGCACGTCTTGGGCACGGTCGACGTCGAAGAAGACGGAAGCTGTTATTTCGAATGTCCTTCGCGCGTTCCGATTTTCTTCCAACTTTTGGACGCGCAAGGGCGAATGATCCAAAATATGCGCAGTTGGACGATGGTTCTTCCCGGCGAGACGTTCGCTTGCGTCGGCTGTCACGAGGATAAAAACGAGTCGATCAACGCCGACGCGTCTTCCGGCGCGAACGCGTCGATCGCCGCCGGAAAGGCTCCGCAAAAAATCAAGCCGTTTTTCGAGCCGGGCGACGAGCCGATTCAAGAAATGGATCGTTTTCTAACCGACGAGGAAAAGGCGGCGATTGCTTATCTTGGACCGAACGCGCCGCAAGCCGACGACGTGCCCGCAGGGTTCAGTTATACGCGCGAAGTTCAGCCGATTTGGGACGAACATTGCGTTTGTTGTCACGCGGGCTCGAAAAACCCGGAAAAAGCGGACGTTCCGCTGAGTTTGTTAGGCGACGAACGACCAATAACGAACGCGGAGATTTATGATCGAACGAAATGGCGCATTATGTTGCGTCCTTACGGCGGCAAAACGACGCAAGGAACGCCCGGACGTAAGTTTAGCGAGTCTTATATTAATTTGACAGATTTTGGCTACAACGCAAAGATTCCGGACGGCTTGCAGACCGACGTTGCGAATGCAAGCTACGACGCGGCGTATTTGTCCTATTTCGGCGGAAAGGCGGAAAACGTCCCCAATCCGAACAGAACCGGGTACGCGTCTTCTGAATACGCCGGAGACGGAATAATCAACTGGTTGCACGTCTCGTCGGTTTGCGGCATGCTCCCGCCCTATTCGTATGGATCGACTTCTAGTCCGTTGATGAATTATTTGGAACCGTCGCATTACGGCGTCCAACTGACGGCGAAGGAGAAAGAAACCGTCGCTTGTTGGATCGATCTTAACGTTCCCTTTACCGGTTCGTGGCTCGAGTTGAACGACTGGGATCGACTTGTTCATAACGTTCATTCCGGCTTGACGCCTTGGTATGTCTATCGCGACAAGATGCGCCAAATTTATCTGTATTTTGAAGCGAAACGTTTGCGTCAAGCGGAATTGGAAGTCGCTTCGTTAGACAAATATCGACGCGCGCAAGCAGGAGAAACGTTCGCGCCGACCGATTTTCCCGCGTCCGAACTTGGCGGACGGAACGAACAAAAGGCGTTTGTCGAGGCGTTCGACCGTCTTTCCCAGACAGTTCCTATTTTCGGAATCGCCGAAGGAAAGGATTCGCGCGGAGGAAGTTGCGTCAAGGGCAATCCCGTTCGTAACTTGGCGTTCAACCCGGACGCTTTTACTTGTTCGGTAAGGAGTTATCCGCGCGTCGAATCCAATTCTTGGTTCCGTTATCGTCCGGAATTTTCGCCAAACAACGCGATCGACGGCGAACGAGACGGCGACGAGTATTGGCGTCCGGCGAAACGAACCGACCTTTTCTTCCGTGTCGAGTTCGGACGGGACGTCGAAATTGAAAAAGTCGTTTTGTCGTTGAAGCTGGCGGCGAATCAACAAAAGACCTGGAGTTCAGCCGCGCTTAAATTTGCCGATGGAACGACGGTTCCGATCAAACTGCGTTTAACGGAAGAACCGCAAGAGTTTACGATTCCGAAGATTCGTTCGTCGTTCGTTGAAGCGATCGATTTTGTCGAATCGTTTCCGCTCGATAACAACGGCGTCCGCGAATTCGAAGTTTGGGGACGCGACGTCGAGTAAAATTTAACGTTCGACCGGCGCGTCGTCGAAGGACGCGCCGTTATTAAGGCGCCGCGTTCGACCGTAGTTCGCAAGTTCGAGGAGTGTTTCGTCGCTTGGATCGAAGCGCGGAATTGGAACCGCGTTAAGAATACTCGGCGAGCCGAAACCCTTGGAACTTGCGACGCTTACCGCTTCGATTCGTTTTCGCGCGGGCGCAGAGTTCAAAACCGCCGCCAAGTAATCCGCTTCTTCCAACGACTCGACGGCGATCAACGAGAGCGTTTCTTGCGGAATTATCGGACGCGCTCGTTTTTGATCCCATTGGACGACGGCGGCGCGCAACGTCGAATCCATTCTGCGCCACACGACCTTATATCGCGCAAAGGTCGATTCGTCAATGTTGTACAAGGACCAGAAGGGCGCTCCGCTTTGGTAACGTTTATATGCGGCGCGTTCGCGTAAAAACGTTTCAAAACGGGTCAAATACTCCAACGCGTTTGGGAAATCGCGTCGCATACGTTCGAGTTCGTATCCTCGCCTTGTCTTTGGGTCTTGTGGAATTAACGCCAAAACGGAAGCGGGACGCGCGACGAATTCGTCGACGTCGCGCCAACGCAAGAGCGGGAAGAGAAGCGCCGATTCAAGCGTCGCTTCGAACGTTTCGACTTTGCGTCGACCAACGTCGCCAAGATTTCGAATTGCGACGAGCGGCGCGTCGAGCGATTCCCGATCTTGGAACCAGAAAACGCCGCTTCCTCCCGCCGCGTTCGCTCCTAATTGGGCGACGTAGCTTCGTCCTCTTACGATCTCTTGATTTTCCGTCTCTTTAAAAAGACGTTCGACGAGCGCGTAGCAACGATCCCTTTCTTGATCGAATCGGCGCGAACTTTCAAGAACTTCCAACGAAAGTTTGGGCGTTTGGGACGGTTCGTTTGCGAATTCAAAGACGAGAGGCGCGCCTAGTTTGTTACCCAAAGGATGCGCGACGCCTTCGTCAAACGAACGCGTTTCAAACGTTTCGTCGACGAATCGTCGACCCTTGTTTCTAGGACGCCACAATCGAACCGAAATTGGATAACGCGTTTTTTCGCCCTTGCGCGCGTAAAGCGCCGAGGCTTTGCTAGCGACTCCGCGAAACGGCTTCAGTTCCGAAAAATCGTCGATCGCCAACGCGCAAAAAGGTTCGATGCGCGAAGTTGAATCGTCGTTTTGCGACGCTCCGAAACGCCGAAAGCCGTCTCCCGACTTTTGCGTCTGAAAGAGGGTTTTAGGCAGAACGAACGCTAGTATTCCGCCCGAGACGAGGCGCAGATCGACGACGGCGCGCAACATTAAACCCGCTAGTTCTTTTTTTCCGCCGCCGTAACGCGCTTCTTTACCCGACAACGTAAAAAGACCGTATCGAAGCCAGTAGTCCTTTGTCGCCTCGCGGTATTCGTCGTTCAATTTGTCCCAAGAAATCCACGGCGGATTGCCAAGCGCAATTTCGAAACGGCGATTCGCGCCTTGTTTAGCCCACCGTCGAGAATCGAAATAGTCGAGCGGCGTCGCGGATTCGTCCGCGCGTGGGACGCAATTTCGTAACGCGTCGAACAAATAGACGGGTAAGATCGATTCGTTCGGTTTTTTTTCTTGTCGACGACGCATAATTCGACGCGCTTCTTGCGGACGATCATATTCCGGCGCGCGCGACGTCGCCGCAAAAAGAAGATTGGCGCGCGAGGTCAGGACGGCAAAGGGGGAAAGATCGTAACCCGAAAGAGCTTCTAAGGCGTCTACGGCGTCGACGTCGCTTGCGAACATACCTTTCAGCGACGCGGTGAGAAAGACGCCGGAACCGCAAGTCGGATCAAGAATGGTGGGAAGAACGTTCGATTCGGCGCCGACCCCTTTGAATTCCAAGGCGCGCCGACGCAAATACTCTGCGATCGCCGGGGGCGTGTAGAATTCGCCAAGGGAACTTCGAGAATCGTTTGAAAAGAGCGACGCGTAGGTTTCGCCAAATAAATCCGCGCCGACTACGAAACGATCTAAACCTAAACCTAAACGTTTAATCGTCGTATGGTCGACGTTCAAGAAGGGACGAATCGACTCGCCCCAATCAAAGGGCGTCGCGCCAAATAATCGGAACGTCTCGGTCGGCGTCAATTCAAACGCGCCTTCCGCCAACGCTAGAATCGTTTGCGCAAGGTACGTTTGCAAAATAAAAGAGGAAACGTCGGCAACTTGCGCGCCGAACGAGGCAAAAGAACCTCCGAACGTCGTCAAACGATCTTGCGGAGCGACAGAACGAGGCGCCGCGTTTGAAGCCGTCTGACGAACGGCGCGCCAAAAACGAAAAGAATCGACTGCTTTTGCGTCCCTCGCGTTCCAAATTTCGCTTAGTCGCGTAAAAGCGTCGCGAATGCAAGCGGAATCGCGTCCGAAAAGACGGCGCCAAACGCTTGTAAAATTCGGCGCCGAGGAATTGAAGCGAGGGTACAAAGTCAAGAAAAACTCAATTTGTCAGACGTTGTGAATGACCTTTTTAACGACGCCCCAAATTTGCAATTCTGATTCGGACGCTATTTTGATAGGCGCGAATCGTTTGTTTTCAGGACGCAACTCGATGCGATTTTTCGTTTTGAAAAGACGTTTGACCGTGAATTCTCCGTCGAGAACCGCGACAACGACGTCGCCGTTTTCCGGCGTCAAACTACGATCTACAATGAGAATATCGTCGGGAAAGACGCCCGCGTCGTGCATCGACTCGCCGATGACTTTGACAAAGAAAGTCGACGCGGGATGAGGAACGAGGAGCGTGGAAACGTCGAGCGTATCGCAAGGAACGTCTTCGGCGGGGGAAGGGAAACCCGCCTGAACGCGGCTGTCGTAAAAAGGAAAGACCATTCCGCGACATTCGACAAAGGATTCTACTCGACCAAGCAAAGAAAGGGGAAGACGAACGGACTTCGTTTTTTCGCCGTACTTGCCCGTGCCTTTGGGACGCCCGGCCTTACGCTTGACGGGAGCGGAGGCTTCCGTCGTCGTTTTTTCGGAATCAGCGGGCGCCGCAGACTTTTTTGCTTTGGACGTTCGAGTTCGGGGCGTTTTTGTCGTCATTTTATTATCTCCATCGACGAATAAAGGATTAATAAAAACGTTTAGCATATTTCAGCGCCAATCGGAACCGCGCATAGTTCCCACCTGCTTGACCGACTCTTTAGCAAATATAGCGTAAAGAGCGACCGCAAGCGAGATTAACGCGACAATTCCAAATCCGCAGAGGCTCAAGACGCGCCGGGTTTTAATCGCGTCGTAATTTTCATAAAAATTGTCGCTCAATTTGAGGTCGCGGACGTAATTGAAATATTGATAGGCGATAAAAGGAACCATCGCGTCGATCAAATCGTCCGAGACGGGGTAAGTCGGTCTATTGGGCGCGCTAAAATCGGTGAAGTAATAGAAATAGAAGTCGGATTCGGTAATCGGAGTCGAATCGCGCTTGATTTTTCTTCCGTCGTCGAGCGAAAAGGTTGTTTGTTTATAGAAAACGGCGCGCGGATTGGGCGTAGGAACGTTTCGACAGAAGAAAAACACGCTGACGACGAAAATAAAACCGAAGACGACAAGCAGACCGAAACGTTTGGACGACAACTTGGCGGAACGATTTTGAGACGCGGAATTATCGGATTTTATTGCCGACTGTTTATCGCCCGGCTGTTCATTAATCGCCTGTTTATTAACCGAAGCGACGTCGCGAGTTTTTGAAGACGCAGAATCTGCCGATTTTGCAGGAGACGCGGACGCTCCGTCGGCAGACTCCCCAGATTCTTCCCAAATGGGAAGACGCTTCATCTTCAGCATTGTGGGGATTTGCAACGTTTTCCCACATTCGCACTGGAGCGTCTGTCCGGATTGACGAGGTTCGATCGGATAAGACCGACCGCACTCGCACGTTAGACGATAACTCATAACAACCTCTAATATCGCGTCAATAGTCGTACAACGAACGACCGATTATTATTTTATCATTGCGATCTATTCGCATATCGTGCAAAAAAGGGATTCCCTACTTGCCTTGAAGCTATTATAGTCGAAAATATTTTTACTACAATCGCAACGTAGAAAAACAACGTTATTTGGTCGTTTTTTATGAATTGTTTTTGTTAAAATAGTTAAACTATGATTATTCGTTTGTTATAATAACGTTTAAAACAACGAATCGATATGTTTTAAACTTCGACGAACACAAATTGTCAAGATTTCGGGTCTTTTTACAAATCGTCGATTGACAAAGATTGAGAAGTTTGTAAACGTTCACGGTAAGACGCCGGATTTAATGCCGGGGTTGACGGAGATTTACCGAAAAAGGACCAATTTCAGATTCAGAAAAGAACATTCGCGCTCGCGTTTGATCCGGCGTTTTATTGCTCAAACTCAACCGCCGCATTATATGCGGCGGCTTACCGCGCGCGTTTTCCGTGAACGCTTACGTTTTTTGGATAATTCCAATCTCCGAATTTCATTCGGCGACTTCCCTTGAACGATTACAAAAATTTGTTTGGCGCAACGCTTTTCCGCGAACGCTTACGAAGTTTTTATTTGAGGTTTGACGTCTCGAAAGTTCGCGCTTATAATTAATGCGGGTCGATTTGCGCAAAACGCGCTTGTCGAGGACGTTTATTTTGAATATAGGAGATTCAAGAGATGAACGCAAGCAGTAGCGTCAAACTATCGGCTCCTTCGCGTCCTTTGTATACGTTGGGCGAGGAGATAGCCAACGCGGTAACGCACGGCGTCGGCGCCTGTCTCTCGATCGCGGCGTTGGTTTTGTTGATTGTGCGCGCGGCAAGTTGCGCGCCCGAGGGACGATGCGCCGGTTACGTCGTCGGTTACGCGATTTTTGGGTCGTCTTTGGTGTTGCTGTACTTAATGTCGACCTTGTATCATTCTTTTGTTCCGTCGACGACGAAACGCGTTTTTGCAATACTCGATCACTCGGCAATATTTATTTTGATCGCCGGTTCTTACACGGCGTATTGTCTTGGTCCTCTTTACGGGAATCAAGGCTGGTGGCTCTTCGGCACGATCTGGGCTTTGGCGACGATCGGCGTCGTCGCGTATTCGGTCTACGGGGCGCGCGCGCGTAATTTTACATTCGCGCTCTATTTGTCGATGGGCTGGTTTGTGCTGTTGGTTTCGCCGCGTCTTTACGCGACGTTGCCTTCAATTTCCTGGAATATGCTCTTATACGGCGGCGTTTCCTATACCGTCGGCTGTATTTTTTTCTCCTTGAAAAAAATACGTTGGATGCATTCGATTTGGCATCTCTTCGTAATGGGCGGGAGCATCCTTCACTTTTTCTCGCTCTATTGGGCGATTTGATTTTTTGTAAGCGTTCACGGAAAACGCGCGCGGTAAGCCGCCGCATATAATGCGGCGGTTGGAATTACCCAAAAACCGACGACTTCAGAACAAAGTAGCCGTATAATCCAAATTCGCGCTTTTCCTTCGGCGCTTTAAATTGAACGTACAATATTGCGGAGTCGCCTTGTTCCAACCCAACCGCCGAATTTCATTCGGCGGCTTACCGTGAACGTTTACAGTTTGGGCAATAAAACGCCGGATCAAACGCGAGCGCGAAAGTTCTTTTCTGAATCTGAAACGGTCCTTTTTCGGGAAATCTACGTCAACCGCCGCATTATATGCGGCGGCTTACCGATTCGTTTTCCGTGAACGATTACGATTTTTTCTCTCGGGATAACGGCGTAAAAAAACGACCGATATACGGTCGTTTTTTATAAGATCGTTTTTTATGCGAGGAAAATCGATTCTCTCTACTTCTTTGAACCGAACGTCGGTTTGAACTCTGGAACAAATTCCCTCATTTTTTCGCGGATTTTTTCGTGCGGCTCGTTCGCCATTGAGAGGAGTTCGTCGAGTTGCGCTTGTACTAAGTCAAGTTCAAACTGCCTATGTTGCGCGGCAAAAACTTTCTTCTGCGTCGTCGGAATCGCTTTTTCCGATTCGAAATACAACTCTTCATAGAGTTTTTCGCCCGGTCGAAGTCCGACTTCTTGTATCTCGACGGCCTTTTCCGGCAAACCCGACAGCCTAATTAGGTCTTTGGCAAGATCCATAATTTTGACCGGCTCGCCCATATCCAAGACGAAAATTTCCCCGCCGTTTCCGAACGCCGCCGCGTCTAAAACAAGTTGCGCGGCTTCTGGAATCGTCATAAAAAACCGCGTCATTCTTTTATCGGTAATGGTGATCGGACCGCCGTTTCGAATTTGTTCTTTAAAGATCGGAACGACGCTACCGGCGGAACCTAGAACGTTTCCAAAACGAGTTACGATAAATTTCGTTTGGGAACGTTGCGCGAGCGCGTTGACGTACCGTTCCGCCATTTGCTTTGAACAGCCCATTACGCTCGACGGATTGACCGCTTTGTCCGTCGAAATCATCACAAATTTCTTAGCGCCGTATTTGTCGGCGGCGTCTGCGACGACTTTGGAGCCGTAAATATTGTTGCGCACCGCTTCCGGAACGTTCGCTTCCATCAACGGGACGTGCTTATGCGCGGCGGCGTGGAAGACGATTTCCGGCTTTATTTGCGAAAATACCAAATCAATTCGGGGCGCGTCCGTGATATTTGCGATAACGGGCGTAAACTTAATTTCAGGGAAGTTTTTCCTCAATTCGCGCTCCAAGAAGAAAATACGGTTTTCTCCTCGACCTAACAGAAACAACTCTTTTGGCTCGAAACGCGACAACTGTCGGCAAATCTCCGAACCGATACTCCCGCCGGCGCCTGTTACCAACACGCGCCTATTGGAAATTAATTCGCGAATTTTTTGGTCGTCCAACTTGATCGGATCGCGTCCCAGAAGGTCGTTGACGTCGATTTCGTGGATGGGAAGTTTCGTATCCGGCAGGAACTCGACTTGAGGCACGACTTTTACAACGATTCCGTTTTTGTCGCATTCGGTGTAAATTTTTCTGAACGCCGCGCCGGTCAACACGCCCGCCACGCATAGAACCGTTTTGACGTTTTGTTCTTTTGCCAGTTTTACGACGTCGTCGATATGTCCGATGATCGGCAAAGAAGCGCCGGTCAACCCGACTTTTTCTTTATGCAAGGTAACAAAACCAACGACGCGATAACCTGAATTACGGCGACTGTTAAGCGTGTTCGCGGTATGGACGCAGATTTCGTTTGCGCCAAGGAACAGAACAGGCTCGTCGTCCGATTCGCGCATACGATTAACCGTGTCGAAGAAGAGCCGATAACAGATTCGCAATCCGCCTCTTATCAGTACTGTCAATACTAAATCAACAAAGAGAACGCTCAACCTCTGTTGCGCTATATGAAATCCGAAGTAATCGCATAAAGGAAAAAAGAGAACAAGCGACGCGAACGCAAACGTGGAATTGACGATAATCGAGCGCAATTCCGACATTGACCCGTAATAACTGACGCTACGAAAAGTACGACTCGCAAACAACACGATCAACTTGATTGCGACGACCCAACAAATCGTCTGCCGAAAGATCGCCAAGGACGAACTTCTCAGAACAAAGCTGTCCCCTTTGACGACAAACGCCATATAGTACGTCGCAACAAAAATAAGAAGATTGACTAAAAACGAACGCGCCAGTACGAACCGTCTTCTTTTCCAGAAGGGAATTTTGCCGGAACTACTAGAACGATCCTTCTTTTCCGAATCTTGTGAAAGCGCGTTTTCCATAGTCGACCCTTTCCCGTTTGTTTGCCGTTTCGAAAGACTCCTCCGTCGCGTATGCCGCTTTCTTTTGACGCCAATGCGAGACGAACGACGTTAAAGTTAAAACCTGCCTACGCTTGCCCGATGCAATTCTACCCCAAAAGAACAAAACGTCCAGACGCCTTAAGAGACGATTTTTTAATATTAACGATTCTGTGAAATAGGAAAACAAAGTAAACGTAATAAAAAGAATTAAAATTAAAACCATAAAAAGCAAGCAACTTACGTTAAACGCGCCGTATGTCTGTTTTTAAACATACGGCGCGAGAACGTTTTTCAAAAACTTACAACGTCTTTTTACTACGCCTTTTTACTTCTTTTCTTGGAAGAAGAACGTTCCGGAAGGAACCGCGAAGACCGCCTGAACGTCGTCTTCGGAAATTAAAGTCGCGCCTTGCGGGGCGACGTATTTTCCGTTGGCGTCGGTTTTAGGCGCGTAAACGGTCGCGGATGCGTTGGGCGGGACAACGACGGAGAGTTCGAAGCCGGAATCTTTCTTTTCCCACGCGGATTTGATTTCGCCGACAATGGAACGATAGACGCCCTTGGCGTAAGTCAAATCGGTTTCCTTAGCAAGCGGCGGTCTAACGACAAACTTTTTGAAGCCGACGACTTCAGGATCGCGCTGGACGCCAAGGACGCCGGAGACGTACCATGCGACGGGATACAAGTAGGAGCTGTGCAGGAGCGAATGACCGGGACGGTCAAGTTCCCACGCTTCCCAGTAGGTCGTGGCGTCGTGTTCGCGCATAAAGCCCCAGCCCGGATATTCCGTTTGTTTGGTCGTGGAGTAGATCAAGTCGTTGCGGTTGATTTGACGCAAGTAGCGGAAGAGGAGCCCGCCGCCCGTGATACCGGCGCCGATATGACCTTTGGCGTCGACGAGAATCGCGTCTTCAAGTCGTTTTTCAACGCGTTTAGTTTCTTCGGCGTTCGGGGGGAGTTCGGCAAGCAAAGCAAGCGCCAAGACCGCTTGCGCGTCGTCGAAGTAGGAACCTTCGTCTTGCTTGAAATATTTGGCGTTGATCGCCTTTCGGGAAACTTCCGCGAGTCGTTCCCATTCCTCGGCGCGGTCGTTTCGCCCGATAATTCTTGCGATTTTTGCGGCCGTCTTCAAATTGAAGACGAGATAGCAGTCGTTCAAGCACAACGCTTGCGGGGTGTGGGAGTTCGGACCGTCCGGGGCGCCGGGCCAGAGCCAATCGCCCAAGAACTTCCATTCGTCTCCGTATCTTTGAAGAAGCCCGTCTTTGACGTTCGATTCAAGGAAGCCGAGCCATTTTTCGATCATTTCGAAGTTTTCTTCGAGAATTCTCGTATCGCCGTACTGGAGATAATACGTATAGGGCAACGTAATGACAATGCCGCCCCAAGAAGGACCGCCGCCGCCCCAGTAGGTCGGCGCCGTGTTGGGCAGCCAGCCGTCGGCGAAATCTTTTTGGCAATCGCGCCAGTCTTGGAGCCACTTGTAATAGAAGGCTTCGAGCGAGTAATTGTACATTCCGGATTCTGACGTCGCGTGCGCGTCTCCGCCGTATCCCATACGTTCGCGTTGCGGACAGTCGACGACGTAACCGCCGACGGAAAGATTTTCGAACGTCCAACGTCCCGTGTTGTAGATCCAGTTTTGCAAATCGTCTGAAGTTTCGCATTCGGCGGCGACTTCGTAATTCGTGCGAACGTTCCACCCGGTAATATCGTCAAGAGACGGTTCGTTTTCCAGACCGTAAATCGTGATCCAACGACCGGAACTGTAATTGAAGCGATTTTGGAAGACGCCTTCGCCCGTTTCGTCGAACGTATAGGAACTGAAAAGATTGAACGTTTTCGTTTCTTGCGCGCGTTCGGAGTATTCGAAGCGAACGGTCGAGCCCGGCTTGCCCTTCATTTTGACGCGAGTCCAGCCGGCGAAGTTGACGCCCATGTCGACGCGCCAAACGCCGCCGTCTTTCTTTTCGATCGCGATCGGCTTAATCGGGGCGGTAAGGACGTTGATCGGGGTCGCTTGCGCGCTGAGTTCAAGATTAGGCGCGAATTCAGTCGCGTTTTTCCACGCGGAATCATCGAATTCGACTTGATTCCAATCGTTTTGTTCAAGATTGGCGTCGTAATGTTCTCCGCCGAAATTGCCGAATATCCAAGCGCCGCAAAGGTAGTCGGGACTGACGCCGACTTTCCAAGACTTGTCGGTGACCAGTCGCGTTTTCGAACCGTCTTCGAATTGAATATCGGTTTGCGCCAAGACGATCGGGGTAAGCGGACGATCCGCAGTCGCGTATTCCGAATAGACTCCCCAGCCGCCTCCCAGCCAGAAGGCGACGACGTTTTTACCCGGCTTCAAAAAGGGCGCGATTTCGTAGGCGATATAACGCGCGCGATATTTGTGGTCGGAAACGTTCGGCGCGAGGACGGACGCTTCGTCTACTTTTTGCCCGTTGACGTAGAGTTCGTGGTAGCCGCAACTAGCGACAAAGATCGCCGCGCGCGTCGGCTTCTTTTCCAAATCGAACGTTTTACGAAGCCAAGGGTTGTTATAAAGCCCCGTTTTCGGGTCGCGACCGCTCGTTTTTGCGAGATCGGTTTCGCCCTCGGGCAGGAACCCGGTTCCGATCCACTTCGCCGTCCATTCGGCTTGATCGAAAAGTCCCGTCGTCCAAGTCGCGACGTCGGAAGCCGTCGAAAGCGCGCCGTCTTGATCTTTGATTTGGACGGTCCAATAGTAGGAGGCGTCGGACTTTAATTTAGCGCCGTCGTAAACGATTTGCGCCGTCGCGTTCGATTCGACCCAGCCGGAATCCCAGACGGTTCCCTTGTTTGCCTTCGCATCCTGTTCAGAAGCGTCGACGCGCACGCGGTACGCCGTCTGCGCTTGTCCGATCGCGTCTTTGTCGGTCGTTTCCAGAATCCAACTCAATCTTGGCGCGGAAGCGTCGATTCCAAGAGGATTGGTCAGATATTCGCAACGAAGTTTAGTCGGAACTAAATTCGAGCCGTCGGCGGCGTTAATAGGCGCCGCGTTTGCGACGGCAAGAACCGCCAAAGCCGTTGCGAGAAAGGCGTTCATAAATTTCATCTTGATTTCCTTCGACATTGTTGCTGACAAAACATCCGAATTGCGAACGTTTCACGAGTCGACTTCGCCGACTTTCCTACATTATAACAGTTTCAAAGTCGCGTTGCAAGTCGCTAGAAAAAAAGGCGTTTTTTTTGCGTTTTAACGTTCGAATTTCGAGAAAAACGCTTGATTCGCGCTTTGTTTGAAATTACAATACGCAAGAAGTCGCCTCGCGTCGACGCGAAGAGAAGCGACATACGACCACGCATAAGGAATAAATGGAATATGACGAACCCGATAGACGCAAAAAAAGAACAAGAACGCCGCGAGGATTCGGAAAATTCGGATCAATCGAACGAAAGACGTCCGTCGGCGCACGACGACTATATTCACGCTATGCTGGACGACGGCAAATTTGTCGCGCGCTTTTTAAACGCGTACTTGCCGGAGAAAATTCGCGACGTCCTCGATTTTAGCGATCCTAGTAAGATTGAGATTCATTCGACGATATTTTACGACGAAACGCTTAAAAAGCATATCGCCGACTTTATTTTTCTTGTGCCGTTTAAGAATAGCGCGGTTTACGCCGCCTTGCGTTTGATAGCGGAGCATAAGGCGCAAAGCGGCGCGTCGATCGATCGCAAGACGGTCGCGCAGACGTTGAGATATTTATCGCTTGACGTCGCAAACCAACTGCGCGCATTGAAAAGCGGCGACGTTCTCTGTCAGCCGCTTGTCGTCGTATTTTACACGGGCGCGGATCCCGATTTTGAAACGCCTTCTTGGGAAAGTTGCTTTCCTTTGCCCGAATTGTTGCAAGTCGAGGAATTTCAGGAGTCGCAGGTTCGATACAAGCCCGTTAGCGTTAATTTAACGCGAATGTTTTTGGAGGATAAGTTAAGCAAAGAGGATTTCTTGTACGTGATGGTCGCGGCAATGGCGCGCGCAAGTTTGGGACGCCTGTCGGAATCCTACGCG
>JAZUGM010000341.1:0-2954 GCA_045641205.1 Thermoguttaceae bacterium | reverse complement strand
AGACGACCTTCGTTTTCTCGAGTCGGCAGGCTCGCGCAATACTCTCTAACGCGTTCTTCGCGAATCGACGCGACGTCCTTTGCAAATCGCGCGAAATCGGCGTATTTCCAATCTTTCGAATCGATCGCGCTCTTGTCCATAAATCGCGCGGCGTCTTCCAACTTCCAACCTTTTTGTTTGAGACGCGCCTCGACGTCTTTTAACGTCTCGACGCGCCAATTCGCGACGTCGACGCCCGGCTCCAATCCGACGTTGAAACAGGCGATCCATTCAGCGCGCGCGAAACTTCGCGAAACGCGAGGATTCGCGGCAGGAACAAACGCTTTAATAAGCGTCTTTTCCGCTTCAAAATCGGAATGTAAGAAGACGTGGGAGCAATAAAGCCCGTTAGAACCGGCGATCAACGCGGGATATTCGGTCGCGTTGCCGCCCTTTTCAAGCCAAGTCGCGACGACGCGCGCTTTCGAGTCGCCTAAAACGGGCGAAACGCGTTCGGAATTCCAGTCGGCAATGGGAGCGACTTTGAATATGTTCCAAGAATTCTGGAGAAGCGTTTTCGGAATTTCGAAGCCTTTTTTAGCGCAAGATTCGACAAACGCGGAGTCGAACTTCATTCCTTCGAGTTCAAGTCCGGCGTCGGAACAACGAACGTAACCGAGAACCTTGACGCCCAACTTCGCCAGCAATTTTTCGGGCACGTTGTAAAAACAGAAGACAAATCCGCCTTCGTCGACGTAATCGCACAACGCGTCGACCGTCTGCGGCTTAATCTTACCGGCGATCGGCAAAAACACGGCGCTATAGCGCTTCAACGACTCGCTAGTTACGACGCTCGCGTCTAGGCGTTCGGCGGCAAGTCCGCTACGATCGAGAAAACGAGCGAACGCGCTGAAAATCGCGCCGTTTTCGCCGCCGTCGTCGTCGACGTCAAGAATAACGTAGTCCAAAGACGCCGCGCGAAACGAACGAAAAACGATCTTCGAATCGACGTCGGCGCCGCGCCAAAACGCAAAACGAACCGCGTCGACTTTATCCCATCCCTCGGGCTCGTCTTCCGTTCGGTACTCCTTGGAATCGAACTGGAACCGCCAAAGTCCGTCGGCGCCTTGACGCGATTCGCCCGTAACGCTATACCACCCGCGACCGCTATGAAAATAGAGCGTCGCGAATCCGACGGCGTTAATATTCTCGACGTCGACCGTAACTTCAAAAAAGCCGAACTTGGAACAGTCGGCGTGGAGCGGCAAATCGAGAATCGCGCGAGACGCGAAAAGATCGGAACCGAACGGCGCCGCGATCTCTTTCCCGTCGGCGCCGAAATCAAGCAAGTCGACGCTCTCGGGCGCGTCGTAAAAAACGTCGAAAAAATCTTCCGAAAGGAAGAGCGAACGAGGATCGTCAGAAGCGCGCAAAAAAGACGCGGTTCCAACGATTAAGAACAATAGCGCGGCAAAAATTTGAACGCGCCGATTAAAACGCCAAACTCTTTGGGCGACTTTTAGGAAGGAAAACGACATTCTAGCACCCTCGCAAAAAAACAGGAAATAACCATACGTTCAGGGAACGTTTACCGCGAATGATCGCTTATTCGCCGTCGCGAGTATTCGACTCTGAAACGTCGCTATCCGACGCGTTTTTCACAGACCAAGGCAAAGCGTTCACTAGATGGATCGGACTCTTGTCGCCCGTTAAAAACATATACAAAAAAATCGCCATTAGAAATAGCAAAAAACAAAGAGAAATGATCGCAAAAGTCGCAGTTCCCGTGAACAAACGATACAAACCGCCGACGATGATCATAACGATACACGCCAGCGTTCCTATTCGAATCCATTTAAGGCTGGAGGCGTTTGATCGCAAACGCTTTTCTTCTTGAACGCTTAAAAGAATTTTCTCGCGTAACTTCAAAAATACGACGACTAATTCTTCCGCTTGTTTCTCAGCCTCCCGCGCGACGCCCTTTTCAGTAAGGCTAAACAAAAAACGCGTCGTCGCTTTTGCGCGCGTTGCTTCGTCCTCTATCGGAGAATCGACGATCGCATTAACATATTCGACAATAGCGCGAATAATCTCGGCGTCGGACAAACGTTCGTTTTCGAACGACGCGATCGTTTCAATTCCGATCTTCGAAGGAACGTCGTTGCTCGTATTGGACATTGCCTTACTCCAAAGTAAACCCGAGAAGTCGCGCTTGTTCTTTAACGGTCTTGATATTTGCCTTGTGGACGTCAATAAGCTCGTCTAACGTCAACATCCGATTTAAGTCGACTTTGACCTCGTATCCTCCTTTATTGTTCGGTCTCCGTTCAACAATATGACGCTTTTGTATTTTTCGTTCCCCTTGAGCGTTTTTCTTTTGGAAAAATCCCATTTTACCTAAACCCCTTTGCTCGCTCCAAAACGGAATATAAACGACGTCGCAAAGACAAACTTATGCAAAATTTTGCCATAAAGAAATCGCCAAAGCCGCGACGAGCGCCCAAAAGCCCAGAAAACCAAGAAATATAACAACGTTCTCTACGCCGACTTTAAACGCGCGTTTGCGCTGCTTTCTTAGTTGCTCTTTAACGTCTTCCTCGACCTTGATTTGAAATTTCTCTACTTCAAGCGCCAGTCGAAAAGCCTCGCTTGCAGTCTCGGGCGGAAGATTCAGACGCAGTTTCTCGAGCAGTTCTTCAAACTTTCGTTTTCTTTCTCGCGCAAGATCGATTACGCCCTTTTCCGACGTTTCCCACAAATACGACCCGTCTTCCAAATAGTCTTTAATTAAACGCATCACGGTAAGACTATCGCTCTTAGAGTCGATTTTCCGTTTTGATAAAAACGCGTCGTCTGATTTGATCGTCGTCTCCATCTGTCGTTCCCTATCCAAAAAACTAGGACGTATAAAAAAGCCGACTTCCCTTTCCTGATTTTAGCGCCGATCAACGTAAAATACAGGCGACTTTTGAATA
>JAZUGM010000340.1:0-4571 GCA_045641205.1 Thermoguttaceae bacterium | reverse complement strand
CTCTTGAAGTTTGACTCTCAACGCGTCGACTCGAGCTTCAAAATCCTCGATTCGTTTCTTCTCGTCTTGGATTTTTTCGCATTGTTCGTCGTATTCGTCGTATTTTGCTTGCCACGCGCGCAACTGTTGCAACGTCTCGTTCAATCGCGCGCAAGGCTTCTTCGTCGCGGCGTCGTATTCGTAACCGCGACGTCGACAAAAATCGTCGAGTCGCGACTCCAAAATTTTTCGCGCCTCGAACGTTTGCGTCAACGCGCGTTCGTTAGCCGCGATTCTTTGTTCCGTCGCTACTCTTTCGTCGCGTTGCGCTTTGATTTTTCCTTCGATCTCGCGATACGCTTTAAGTCGCCTCTTGGCGTTTTTCAACGTCTTTTCGACGACGCAAACCGCCTTGTCGAGCGAATCGATCTCAAACGCTTCCGACTCGACCCAACAGGAAGCGACGTCGAACGCCTCGCGCAACCGTTCGACGACGTCGTTTCTATCGGCTTCCCAAGCCGCGCTTTTTCGCAATATCTCCGCGCGTTCGTCGCGCCAACTCTTCCACTGGTTAAGCCATTCGCGTCCGGCGTTTATCGAAAGCGCGACGCAACGCCCAAGTCCGACGCGATTCCAAAGCTCGTTCGCGCGATTTTGCAACGATTCGCGCTTGGCTAATCGCCGATTCAGTTCTTCGTCGACGCTCGTTTTTTGGGCGAACGTTTCGCGATATTTTCGGCGTTGTTCTTCCAATTTTCCCGAAAGTTCCGCATATTCGTATCGACGATCCGCCAATTCGTCGACTTCGCGCGTGAGACGTTCCAGCGCGTCGACGTTTCTTTCCAGTTCCGAAGGCTCAAAATTCTTTCGAGCCAACAAGTCGTTTTTAAACGATCCCCAAAGGACGCGCCGTTCGTCGCGTCGTTTGCTCAACTCGTCGAAGGAAACGACGTCGCTTGGAACGCTCTGAATTTCCGACTCAAGCGCGGCTAATTCTTTGCCGAGACGCGCCGAATCTTTTTGTAATCCGACGATTTCCTCCGTCGTCGTCGCGTCTTCGTTTTCAATGGCGCCGAATTCCGCGTCGAGCGGCGCCGCGACGTTCTCGGCGCCGAAAGACCGAACGACTTCTTGAAATTCCTCGTCGTTGACGTCGGTTCCGCAAACGCGCACGACAAGCGCGCGCGAAGTTTCGTCGTTAGAACGACGCAAGTCGTCAAGTTCCCTTCTCCTCTCCTCCAGATTCGCGACGTCCTTCTTTAAAACCGCAAAATTTGCGTCGATTTCCTCAAGTTCTCTAGCGCCTTCCTCGCGCGTTTCCTCTCCGAATTCTTCAACGAAGTCCCGACGCGCGTTTTCTTCGTCCTGCGTTCTGCGTTCCAAATCGAGGCGCGCGTCGCCGATTTTTCGGTTTAATTCGTCGATTTTCCCTTCAAGTCGTTCTTCGTCGTCCGCCAAGTCGGCTATCTCGTCGAAAACGCTTGCAAGAATCGGCGCGCGTCGCAATTTAATCGTCTCGTCGACTTTCTCGTCCGTAAGATCGGATTTCAAAAAACCAAGCGTTTGCAACTCGTCAAGCAAAAGTTTTTTATCGCGCGTCAAGTCGCGTTCGAGCTTCGGCAAATCGTCGCGCGTCTTGCCAATTAATTCGACTTGTTTGCTTAGATCGACAATTTGCGCGTCGTACTCGACGATCGAAGAGCGCGACGCTTCAAGTCGTCGTACTTCTTCTTCAAGCGTCTTCGTCTCGCTTTCCAGACCGGGCAAATCGTCGTCCAAGTCGTCGCGACGTTGCTTCAAACGCGCGTAGTCGTCTTCCTGCGTTTCGTCGAACGACGACAGTCTTTCTCTCGCGAAACGCGTTTGCGCTAAAAACGCGTCGTAGGAGACTTGACGCGCGCAAAACGCCTCGAAAACCTCGCGCGCGTCGTCAAGCGTTTGGCAACGTCGCAAATTCCCGCGCGCTTCCTCGCAACGTGTTTTCAATTCGGCGACGCGCGTCGCCGCTTCGTCTCGTTCGTCGAGCGCTTTTTTGTACGCGCTCGTCCCGAACTCGGCGGAGCGCGCCTTTTTCGCCTCTTGGAGACGTTTGATCGCTTCGTTGATCGTCTTTCGTTGACCGCGCGGAAGAAAAAGGTCTTCGCAACGCTTTGAAGTCGTCTTTTGCGCCCTTTCGAGTCGGTCGGCGCCGCCAAGAATCATACCGTAAACGAGACGATCAAGGCTTCCCTTGTCCAGCAACGCGCTCCCGTCGACTAAATCTTGATAGGTAAATCCAAAATAACGCGCGAAAAGATTGCGATCCGCGCCTCCAAGAAGCGCTTGAAAAGCCTCGCGTTCCAAAACGTCGTCGACGCCCGTTTGCGGATTGCGTACCGACGCGTAAAAAACGTCTTCCGACTTCTTACCGACGCGAGACCACTTTTGCGAAACTTTGCCCGAACGACCGTCCTTAAGTCTAAATTCGATCGAACCGCCGACTATCTCGCCGCCAAATAGCGCGTTACGATTTCCGCCGGGCAAGCCGAAAAGAACGTCGCGAATAAAATTCAACAGAGT
Organism: Thermoguttaceae bacterium; assembly: GCA_045641205.1. GTDB lineage: Bacteria > Planctomycetota > Planctomycetia > Pirellulales > Thermoguttaceae > RUG369. Next base: position 2,033 of record JAZUGM010000340.1, on the reverse strand, counting down.
CGACTTGCCCGCCTCGTTGCGTCCGTAAATCAGGCGAAAATTCCCTTGCGAAAAATCCAGCTCGCCCGACTTCTCTCCGTAAGAATCGACAATTATTCTATCGACGCGCATTCAAACCTCCTTGTCGAATTCTCCGATTAAAATTTCGAGCGCTTCCGCGTTCCAACGTCGCAACGTCGCGGGATCGTTAAAATCGACGCTCGCGCCGTTTTCGTCGTCGCGTAATTCGGACAAAAAAGCGCTCAACGCTTTTTTTAGATCGTCGAGCGCTTCGACGTCCCGATAGACGTCCCAATTTTCAAGAAGCTCGCCTCGTTCCAAGGCGTCGATTTTCTCGGCGTAGTAACGATCCTTTTCGTTAAAACGCTTCGCGACGTCGGCAAGGACGCCCGTCTCGCTCGCGTCGATCGGCTTCGCGTCCAAACGCACTTCCTCGAGAATCAATTCGGGTTTGTCGGACGCCCACTCTCCAAACAAATCGCGCAAGCGCAATTCGTCGCGCGCTTGACGCAATTCGGAACACAGTTTCGTCCGTCCGCCAAGTTCGACGCGGACGGCGACTTCGCGTCCCTGCGCTTCGTCGAGCAAATTGTCGACGGCGTCGCGGAATCGTTCGCGTAACGCGTCTAAAGAATCGAGTCCGTTCAAATCGAGCGACAAACGTTTCCAGCGCAAGACGTCGCAAGGAACAAAACGAGGCGCGATCAGTTCGCCGTCGTCAATTTCCACAAGATAAAAACCTTTGGCGCCCGGCTCGTTGATATGACGAGCCTGTAAAACGCCGCTATATCCGATCCAAGGATCGCGTTCTTTGATCGTTCTGCGCTGATGAACGTGCCCCAGCGCCCAATAATCGTACTCTTTCTCTTCCAACGTCCCGAGGTCGGTCGGCGCGTAATTGTCGAGTTCGGCGTCCCTCCCGCCAAGCGCGGTGTGCAAGACGCCGACGTTAAAAGCGTTCGGCTCGCGTTTTGGATAATCTCGCGCGATATTCTTAGGTTCCTTTTCGTTGGCGTAACTACGCCCCGTCAAGGCGACGCGTTCGCCGTCCGCGCGCGCGACGCATTGAGGAAAAGCGCTCGCAAAATCGTCGGGAAAGACGGCTCGTTCGGGCTTTTTAGACTCAAAAAACCTCGCGTTCTTAGGAAAAGAAAGATTTTTGAGAATCTTATTTTTGGCGTCGTGATTTCCCAAAACCGCGAAAACGAGAACGCCTTGTCGCTCAAGACGTTGCAACTGTCGGATCGTCCACAAGCCCGTGTTGCGATCGTCCCAAGCGCCGTCGAAAATATCGCCGGCGATCACGACGAACGCAACTTCCTTTTCAAGAGCGTAGTCGACAAGAGAACGAAAGGCGTCGCGAGTCGCGCGTTGCACTTTTTCCGCAATTTTCGGATCGTTCGAACGCAAGCCCTTCATCGGCGAATCGACGTGCAAATCGGCGGCGTGTATGAATCTTAACGACATTGAAAAATCCCTTTTTCTAATCGAATCGACGTCTTGTCCAAGAGACGCGCGCGCAAAAATCCGTTATTTTTTAGCGCCAAAGGACTCGGCGTCCCCAGGAAAAGCGCCCGATTTGACGTCGGCGACGTAATCGCGGAACCCTTTGTCGATCAGTTTGTGCAAATCGCAATAGACGCGCGCGTGTTTAGGCGTCTCTTCGGGCTCTTTGTTCGCGTAATTGAACAGATCGTGAAACACAAGCACTTGACCGTCGCAACCGGCGCCCGAGCCGATTCCGATCGTCGGAACGCGTAATTTTTGCGTTACTTCCGTCGCGTATTCGCGCTGGACGCACTCGAGAACGATCGCAAACGCGCCCGCCTCTTGAATAGCAAGGGCGTCTTCAAGCAACTGATCGACGTCGCGCTGAACTTTGTATCCGCCGAGCGCTTTGACGCTCTGCGGCGCCAGACCGCAATGACCGACGACCGGGATTCCCGCCTCGACGACCGCGCGCACGGTCGACGCGCGTTCCGCCCCCCCCTCGATTTTTACGGCGGTCGCGTCCGTCTCCTTCAAAACGCGAG
>JAZUGM010000339.1:0-4672 GCA_045641205.1 Thermoguttaceae bacterium | reverse complement strand
GTTTACGTCTATAACGGCGGCGAGTTTACTTCGAAGGACTCCACGATTTCTTGCAATTTGGCGACGGAAGACGGCGGCGGAGTCTATCTCGGCGCCGGAACCTTTACGGCGACGAACACGCTTATTGACAACAATTCGGCAAATGGGGGCGGCGGGGTCTACGTTTATCCGAACGGCGTTTTTACGGCGACGGGCTCGACGATCTCCGGCAATTTGGGCACAGGCGAGTCGACTTCATACGGCGGCGGCGTTTACGTCTACGGTTACTTTATAGCGACGAACGCGAAGTTCTTAAATAATTCGGCGTCGATGGGCGGCGGAGTTTACGTCTATAAGAACAGTTCTTTTATCGCGACGAATACGACGTTCGACGGTAATTCGGCGGACTACGGCGGCGGAGTTGAGGTTATCGGAACTTTTGCGGCGACGAACGCGACGTTCTCAAATAATTCGGCGTCTCACGGCGCCGGAGCGTTCGTTTACCGAAACGGTTCTTTTACCGCGACAGACTCGATATTTGTCGGCAATTTGGCGGACTACGGCGGCGGAGTTTACGTCTACACTGGCGGCGTGGCGTCGGCGACGAACTCGACGTTCTTCGGTAACTCGGCGACAAAGGGCGGCGGAGTTTACGTCTACAAAAACGGTCTTGCTACAGTGACGAACTTGACGATCGCCGGCAATTCGGCGACAAAGGACGGCGGCGGAGTTTACGTCTACTCGATCGACGTTTCCACAACCGGCGTTTTCACTGCGGCGAACTCGATTTTGTCTTCGAACTATGGCGGCAATCTTTCGGGCGAACTTTCCGAATCGAGCAAGAACAATGTTATTGACGACGATCCTTCGTTCGTATGCGCGCCCGAGTTTGACGAATACGGCGTTTTGTTGAATCTCGATTCTCTTGATCTTAGTTTGCTTGACAATTCGCTCGCGATCGACAAGGGCGACGATCAAAGCGCTTACGACGCCGGTTTGACAGACGATTCGACCGATATCGCGGGCAAATCGCGTTTCGTCGGTTCCGCGATCGATATTGGAGCTTATGAATATCAGTCCGTCGCGGCGGCTTCGGCGTTACGCCAGAATATGCAAATTAGTGAAATTCCTGACGAATTGTCGCTAACAGACGCCGAGCTGATTAACAACGTGTTCGAAGATTCTGATTTTGATCTGTTCGAAGAAGAGTAGGACGCGTTGGGGGTTGCGCAAGCGTTCTATTCGCAGTCGGACGAATTGGGGCGATTTGGCGCAAACTATTTCGCGTAAGCATTGATAACGCAAGGGAACGTCGCGGTTCCCTGAGATTTTTTGAAAGAAGGAACGTCGATTAACGCTTTGGCGTCTTAATCGCCGGTCGTTTTGTTTATTCGTAAACGTTTATGGATAAAGTTTGGAGCGGAACCCCGCCGTTAGGCGGGCGTGGAAGCCGCCGGTTATATACCGGCGGACGGAGTCGGACCGCAAAACGTTGATTTCAAAAAAAACGCCGAAGCGGAACCCCCGCCGATAGGCGGGAGCCGCTCCAACGTTTATTCTAAATCCGGCAGTTGACTTGTCAATTCCAAAGTCCTTAACGAAACCGCAACCAACCTCGGAATCAAATCGAAAATATAACGCGGATCGTCGCTCCATTCGTTCGGATCGTCCACTATGCCCGACGCCTTGTCCTCCTTGTAATAATACCTTTCGACAAGCCATTCCAAAGGCGAGCGACCGTTCACGACGTATTTAAAGCTCTCCAAAGGCATTCCGTGAATCTTTAAATAATCGTTGTATTTTAACGTCCCGTCGAATACCTTGCGCGTCGTTCCGTCCTCTTGACGCTCCGTCGTCGTTCCCAAGCGCATCTTCTTGTCAACGCGATAAAGTTGAGCTTCAGACAAGTCCTCCGGCGCCGTCTGGGCGATACGTAAAGAAACAGGCGACAATTTCTTAAAAGGCTTGCCCTCGCGATCCCCGATCGTCGACTTGCCCGTTTCATAATTCAAATGAACGTCCGCCAATTCTCGACCGATCGCCGAACATTGCCAAAATACGCCCGACGAAGGCAAAGGCAAACGCGCAAGTTCTTTTTTCAACTCGCTTTCGTATTTTCTTCGATAACTTTCAGAGTGCAACGCCCCGTAAACGTAGAAGAAAATATCGTCTTTGTCGACTTTTTCTCCGTAAAGCTCACGCGCCTTTTTAAATATGCCGTCCGTGATCGCGTGGCGTTGGACGTAACCGTCTATTATTACTTGCTCTTCCGACGGTAGGAGTGTTGTATTTTCAAGCGGCTCGTAATAATAACGTGGAAAACATAAACTTCCACGTTCGATTTCCAAATCTGGAATTTGATTAGTAACAATTACCGAAAAACCCTTCGTTCCCACAGCTGGCATACAAATTACCAAATTTTCGGTAGATGGCGTTGGAAAAAGAATCGAAATCTGAGATGGTCTTTCATTAAACAACTTATTGAAAAATAAATTTTCTTTACAGAAAGGTCTATATGTCCCTACGCGTAGCGAATTTATAACCTCTTCCTCGAAACGTTTACCATTCTTCAAACTTTTAAGTAAACTGTATGACCAGCTAATTTTTTTGTGATCCTGACAAACAAAATCACCTGCATCTAATTTTTCTGTTTGTATAGAAAAATCTTCTACTTGACTATTATAGAATTCAATCATTCGAGAAACATTGTCTATCAAACCTTTTTTTGAAAAGTGATAAACCCAAGCATCACGCGCTGTTAATACGCCACAAGAGCGGAATCCAAAAAATTTGAACGTAACATTTTTTGAATCTTTATTGTCAAGCGGAATTAACTTCCCAAAATCCCCGCTTCGCTGGTTAATCCAATCCCCAAGTTCATTAGGCGTAATTTCCGCCCACGTGGTCTTCTCAACGCTCCCAAACTCGCTAATAATCCCAAGTTTCTGTTCGCGCGAAAGATAATCGCCAATATCGCGATAAAAGATTTTAGCTCCGCCGATATGCGGCTTTTTTACAAGAATCGTAATCGCAACAGGCGTGCGGGAACCCGAACCAAAAATTTTGCCGCCCTCTTTTCGGGACAATTCCCCTTGCGTTCGTTGATTTCCCCGCAAATTGAAAACGTAAATCGAAGCGAATTCGTCGACAAGCGATTTTCTAAACCCTTCCATTGCGTTATTATCGATATAAGCGCCATTGGAAACAAAGGCGACGACGCCTTGCGTCGAAATACGATCTGAAGCCCAACGAAAAGCCTTGATATAAGAATCGTAAAGACTCTTTTTTTGTATAGCGCTCGATTTTGCGGCGTAGGTTTCGGCAATACGCGCATCAAGTTTCGGGTATTTTTCGTTCTGATTATTATCGTTTACACTCTTCTGTCCGACGGAATAAGGCGGGTTCCCAACAATCACTTGAATCGTCGTATGCCGCTGTTTTTTAAGCCGCTTGCCGTTAGTCGGATTGTCGCAAGCGAGTTTATAAATCGGCTCGGGCGACGTCTCCGTCGTCTGAAAAGTATCGGTCAAAACGACGCCGGGGAACGGCTCGTATTCGACGTTATCGCCAAACGCGGCGCAATACGCCTCTTCAATATTGACGGCGGCGATATAATACGCAAGGGGCATAATTTCGTTGGCGTGAAGTTCCTCGCGATATTTGCGCTGAAGGTCGTTTTGATCGATTAGCCCGGATTCAAGCAAACGAGAAATAAACGCGCCCGTCCCGGCGAACGGGTCGAGAATATGCACGTCTTTGTTCGTGAGGCGCCGCCCAAATTCTTGTTGTAAAACGTAATCGACCGACCGCAAAATATAGTCGACGACCTCCGGCGGCGTGTAGACGACGCCCAATTTCTCCGCCATTTTCGGCAACGCGACGCTAAAAAACTGCTCGTAGAGCTTATGAATAACGGCTTGCCGACCCCGCGCGGTGCGAATTCCGTCGATTTGCGCGCGAACGTCCTCTTGAAAACGCCGCTCTTGTTCCTGCTCTTCCGGCGTCAAACTCAAATTAAACGCGTCGACCGTCGCTTGTATTCGCTTTGCGACCGGGTTGTTTCGCGAAAACGCGGCGTCCGAAAAGAGGGCGTCGAAGACGGGCAAGGTCGTAAGATGTTGCGCGACCATATCGAGCGCCTGTTCTTTGTCGACGTTCGGATTGATCTCGCGCCGGAGCGCGGCAAGAAGCGAATTAAACGCCGCTTCTTGTTCGGAAGTCGGATTTTCGAGTCTTGCGCGTATTCCGTCGATTCGTCCGGCGGTAATTTTCGCGACGTCGCGCGCCCACTGGTCTAAATAGTTGCGATCTCCGCATTTTTTGACGACTCGCGCGCGAATCGCTTTTTCGATCGGGTGTACGGAATCAAAGAATCCGGGAAAATATCGGCTCGATTCTTGCGCTTTTTCCTTTCCTTTTGAAGTCTTTTCGTTCTTTTTGTCTCCGTCGGTTTGGATCGTCGTTTGCGCGGAGCCTCCGTCGGTTCCTCCTCCTTCGCCAATGACTTGAACGTGAAGTTTGCTCGATTTTTCCCCGACTTGAAGCTGATTGATTAGGACGCGGAATCGGTCGTCGTGAGATCGAATCGCCTGCAACGTCTGCCAGACGACCTTGTAGCGTTCGTTGTCGTCGAGAGCTTCTTCCGGGTCGACGTTTTCCGAAATGACGATCGGAATGACGACGTATCCGAATT
>JAZUGM010000338.1:0-58650 GCA_045641205.1 Thermoguttaceae bacterium | reverse complement strand
ACACGAATCGGATGGACGACGCGGAAAAAGAATATAAAGAAGCATTGACCTCATATCGCGCGTTGGCTAAAGAAAACCCAGGCGCATATAAGCCGGTTCTTGCAGACACGTTGTTTAATATGGCGCTTTTTTGTTATTCTCTTGAGAAATTCGCAGACTCCAAGAAATTTGTTTCAGAGGCGCTTACGATTTACGAGGAATTTGCTAAGAATCCATTTTATGCGAAACGTTCTAAAATGGCGCGGTCTTTACAGGAGAACATTATGTTACAAGAATTATTACGCTTCGTCTAATTTTAAATCCACGTTTTTTGGTTCCGACTCCGTCCGCTCGTATGTAACGAGCGGCTTGTCGCGCCCGCGCTTTCGCGCGGGTGGTCTTGGTTCGACTTCTATTTAAAATCCGCGCCGAGTCCGGCGCCGTTCGGGCTACTCGCGTAAAACGACGCTCGGTTCAACTTCGACTTCAACCGTTCCGATCAAGCCGGAAGCGGAACGTCCCTTGTATCGCGACGGAATATTCAAATAAAAATTCGCCGCCGAAGTATAAACGTAGACGTCGAGCGAATTTTCACCCGGCTTGACGAATCTTCCGACGTCGATTTTCCAAGGGGGCGCGGGCAAATCGCCGACCGTTTCGCCGTTAAGAACGACGCGACAACTCACGCCGACGTTTCCTAAGTTCAACGTAACGCGGTCGCCCGGCTTGTAATTTTCGGGCAGTTTGAACGTTTTGGAATATTTCGCGCCGCCAGCGTAATTCTCCAAAACGCCCCGGTCGTTCCAGTCGCCCAACGTCGTCGTTCCAACGCCGCAATTCAAGCGGATCGGTTCCGGGCAAAGGGCGCCGTCGTAAAAACCGGGCGTCGATTCGATTTCGACGCAAACTTCCGACGCTCGGTCGACCGTTTCGCTCAAATCGAGCGTCGTCCAGCGCACGGCTCGCGTCGAAAAGGAGGACGCGTCGCTAAAGTCGGCGTTTTCAGCGCTCGATCGCTTGCCTTGCCAGAAGTCTTTTCCGGCGACAAGCGTTGTCGCCCGCTTCCCTTGCGCCTCTTTTCCGTTGATCGTAATCGAACGCACAACGCCTCGCGACGGAATCGCAAGTCCCTTCAAGCCGGGCGGCGCGACGAAAGAAAGACGCTGGACAGGCGCCTCGCCCGCCAGCGCGTCGTAATCGAGAACGCCGGGCGCGTCGAACCAGATCGTCGACAGAGGCGTTCGCGTCGACGCGTCGAGAAAATCGGGCGTCTCTTCGCGCAACCCGGTCGACAAGCCGTTGAAAGCGCCGGAATCGTTTCCGTCGAGGACGACCAATTTTGACGCCTCGCCGCCTTGCGTTGAGCGCGCGACGAAACAGCACGAACGGCGCCCGGCGGAATTGTAACGCAAAAGAACCGTCGAACGCTCCCCTTCGGGCGCGACGACCAACGATTCGCCTTTGCCGAAATCAAAAGACTTGCCGTCGACGAAGAGCCAACTGGGACGGTCGCCCCCGACGAAGACGTCGACGATCTTCGCCGACGCATCGCGCGATTTCACGCGCTTAACGCCGACGGTCGACCATAGATAATAAACGCAACCCTCTTCTTCCGGCGCGAAAACGGTCTCGTTATGCGCCTCCGTGCTCTTGCCCAGCCCGATAAACCGCGAATCGATATGCTCTTTCAATCCGTGATACCCTTCACGACCGGGATTCCCTTCGATTCCCCAGCGCCACGAGAAGGAATAGGGACGCCACGAATAGGACTTTCCGTCAAATTCGACGGGCTTCGAAGGATCGACCTTCTTCACGCGCGTTAAAAGGGCGTCGAGTCGCGAATAATCGACGTCTTGCGGGAAAGGACCGATCAACCAGAATTTGCGTCCGAAATCGTTAAGCCGCTCGTCCGCGCCGTCGACTTGGAACCGTTGCGCCTCCGCGCCGATCTTTTCGTCGGAAATTGGGAGTCGGAAATCGCCCCAACGATTATCAAGCGTCGGCAGTAATTCGAAACGCCAGTCGCCGTCTAGCGCGACGGTCGACTTCGGACGATCCGCGACGCCTTTAAGTTCGCGCGTCGTTCCGTCGGCGGTCGTAAAGCGCAACGTCTTTTCCTCGGGCGCGTCCCCTTTTTGGGCGGCGTATCCTCGCGCGACGCAAGCGCCTTGGGAGTCGACTTCGAGCGATTCGAGCGCGTCGACGTTCGTTTCAAAGGAGGTCTTGTCGACGCTCGGGCGTTCGTTTTTCCAAAAGACGACCAGTCCCGCCTCTTGCGGTTCGTAAGACCAACAAAACGTCGTCGTTCCGTCCTCGGAACGATAGGCGTCGAGAACTTCGCGGCGTTCTCCGCTCCACGCGTCGAACAATTCGACTTTGCCTTGCGCGCGAAAACTCAAATTCGAGCCCTTCTTGCCTCGCATAACGAAATAAATATCGGCGTCTTTCGTCGCGCGTTTCATTATTCCGCACGGGGCGCCGGTCTTGGCGTCGAAAACTTCGAGCGGAACCTCGCGCAACGCCGCTTCGAAGGACGCCCAAAGCCGCGCGTCGCTAGCGCCGGGCGCGGCGGTTCCTTCCAGCTCCGTATTGACGCCGGTACGATGCAAAACGTGGACGTTTCCGACGTCGACTTGCGTCAACTTGTCGAAATCGTCGGAGTCGGTTCGCCAATTCTCGTTTTTGGCGCCGTCTAAGGAACAGCGGAAATCTTCGGCGGTCGCGATCGTCTCGCCCTTGTCGACGAGCGCGAAGAACATACCGGCGGAACCTCGACGCGGCGCATCGGCGTCTACCGCGTCGATCGTAATCACGTCTCCGTCGCGCAACGTTAATTTGCCGCTCCAGCCGACGTTATAATCGACGCCGGAGCAAATTTTGCGCCCATTGACGAAAAGCACGCCCTCGTTGTCGCAGAAGAACCGCGCGTCGTATTCGCGCGGCTCCGCGCCTAAGGAGTCGACGCGCAATTTGAAATAGACCTCTTTTTTCGGCTCGGGGAACCAAACCCAACGCCCGGCGAATCCGCCCGGATACTCGCGAACGTAAGAAACGGCGCCGTCGGAACCCGTCTTCATATTCTTCGCGCGTTGGTCGCGCCCGGTAAGTAAAACGCCGACGCCGCCTCGTTCGTTGCGATTCGTCGCGTTAGACGCGCCGCTCGCTTCAAATTCGGAGGCGTCGACTCCGAAAATCTCGCGAACGACGGCGTTTAATTCGGGATCGTCTCGTCCGTCGCGGTCCGACGCGATCGGCAGGGCGTCGAGCGCGACGACCGTTCCGCCCGCGCGGAAAAGCTCCAGCGCTTTCGCGAGCGTCGTCCAGCGTATCCCTTGGCTCGAAGGCAAAACGAGAACCGAATGCGCGCCGCCCGCGACGCAAAGTTTGCCGTCTTTTATTTCCGCGCGCGCGATCGAATCGTCGTCGATAAAGAGGACGTCGCGTCCCGTCGCAAAAACGCGCGACGCCGCCTCAAAAGCGACGTTTCGGGCGCGATCCGCGTTCAAACGAGACTGATACGCCGAAACGGGATAGAGAACGACGACGTCGGTTTGTTCGACGCCGCGAGTCAACGCAAAGGAAAGACGTTCGAAATACTTCAAAAACGAGCCGAACGTTTCCCAATAGGGCTGGCGAAAATGGTAGCAAGGGGGCGCCCATTCCCAATAACCGCCGTAAGTCGTGTAATAAAGTCCGTGCAAATTGAGGAGATTCGCGCCAAATAGATAATTCTCGTTCGTTGCGAAAAGCAATCTTTCGGGCGAGGCGCCCCAGCCGAAACTATGATAGCCTTCAAGCCAAACGCGCGGTCGCCCGTAAAAATGCGCGATCGACGACGAAACTTTGTTTTTAATGAAATCGGCGTTTCCTCCGGGCGTGTCGTGCCCCGGCGCGGTATACCACCTCGTCGCGCTGAAATAATCGCAAAATTCGCCGGGCGATTTTCCGCGACTCATAGCGTCGCAAGCGTATATTCGCCCTCGGTCGGCGTTCCACTTGAAACACGGGATAAAATAGCGCTCTTCGGCGAGTCTGACGCGGACGTCCATATAATCGAGTCGGTATTTCTCCGCTTTTTTGCCGACGTTTCCGTCAAACATCGCGGGAATCGCCGTCCAATACGAATAACCTTTGCGCGATTCAAATTGTTCCGCGAGGTCGTCCGTCCAGATCGTCTCGCCCGTTCCAAGTTGCAATTCGTCTTGGAAAAAATAGTTCAGTCCGAGCGTCGATTTGCCGTCGTCCTTGCCGTCAAGAGACGCTAAAGCGCGAGTTTGAAACGGTTCGAAAAATCGTTCGACGACCTTTTTGCCCGAGTCGGGATGCAACGGGTTGAGCGTATGCGGGATACGTCGCGCGCCGTAAACCCAAAGTTGCGAATCGACGCGCGCAACCTCTTGCGAGGTCTTTAACGCCACGGGATCGGATCCGAGCGCGACGTAATCTACGGAATTCAGCGTGCCGTCGGATTCGAGAGGATATAAAACTATTTGTATCGTCGCGTCCGGCGATTCGAGATTCGGCAAAACGACGTCCGCCAGACGCTTGCCCTTCCCGACGAACGTTTTCAACGCGACGTAAAGCGTTCGGCTTTGCGTCTCTTCGTCCGAATAGATCAATCGATCAAACAAATTGCCCGGCGAATGCTGAAAATCGAGCGTGTAACCGCTCAGTCCGACGCCCATATTCAATTCGCGACAACGCGCCGCGACTTGCTCGAAAACGTCGAACCATTCGTCGATCAAAATCTCGGGTTCGTTGGGATACGTCAGCCAATTCGGTTGTTTCTCGTTCGTCACGTCTTGATGCGCGTAATTGACTTGAACTCCGGAAATACCCTTTTTCGCGAGTTCGTCGAGTTGCCAACGGAGGCGTTCGACGTTCAGTTTCTCGCCCGTCCACCACCAGAAGGGAACCTCGCCAAATCCGGGCGGAGGCGTTTCAAATCCTTCCGCAAGTCCGACGTTTGACGACGCGTCGAACCTCGAGGCGTCCGTCTGCGCCAAGACGGAGCCGCTAAAAAACGCGAAGCTCAAGCAAAGAAGCAACGCGGAAAAAACGCCGATTATTTTACGCATAAACGACCTCGCACGCTAAAAATTACTCTTGAACGCGCAAAAAACAGCAAAAGCGCGAACCGTAGTAAGATTGTACGCTCAAGAAGAGAGAAAATCAAGAAAAAACCGCGTTTTCTTCAAAAATTCCGACGCGGCGCGTTCAAAACAGTCGCGCAGACAACGGCAAAAACTCGACAAAACACGTCGATATTTTTCAAAAAATTTTTGACGCCGCGTTTTCTCTCTGATATACTCGAGAAAAGTCGGGGCACATACGCGCCGAGTACGTTTCCTTTTCCCCAACCCCAAGGAGAAAAAATGCGTTTTCTTATTTCCCGCACATTAATGATCATAGCGACGCTGGCATCCTTCGTCACGTTTGGCGCGAGCGTCGACGCGTCGCAACTTAAGGTCGGAGTCGCGTCCGGCGACCTCACGCCTACGATGTCGGTTCCGCTTGCCGGACAATTTGAATATCGCCCGTCGCAAGGCGTCGAAACGGCGATCACGGGCAACGCGATCGCCGTCGCGAATTACGACGGCGAGAAGCTCGACGACTACGCGATTCTCGTTTCAGTCGACGTCGTGCGCGTTCCGGCGCGATTTGCGCAACTTGTCCGCGAAAAAGCCGTCGCGGAAGACGCGTCGATTAACCCGGAAAAAATCGTAATGTTCGCCGTTCACTCGCACACGGCGCCGACGCTCGTCGTCAAAACGGACGCGGCGAACGACGATTCCGTCCAGCCCTACGAAGAAACGATTCAAGACCTTTCCGGACGTCTTGCGAAAATCATCGTCAAAGCGTGGCAAAACCAAGTACCCGCCGACTTTTCGTGGGGCGTCGATCCGATCGTCTTGGGCGAAAGCCGTCGCGCCGTCTATTTCGACGGAACCGCGCAAATGTACGGAGCGACGAACACGCCAAATTTCTCTCGTCTCGAAAACCCGATCGACCCCGATATGAACTCGCTCTTTTTCTGGAATAAGGAAGGCGCCTTGATCGGGCTGTTTATCAACGTCGCTTGTACGGCGCAAATCGTTGAAAATCGTATGTTTTTGAACGCCGACTACTGGGCGCCGACTCGCGACTTGCTTCAAGAGCGGTTCGGAAAACAGCTCGTCGTCGTCGGCACAAACGGCGCGGCGGGCGACAACTCCCCGCATCCAATGTATCGAAAAGAAGCCTTGGCGCGTATGCGCGCGTTGCGCGGACAAACGGAACTTGAAGCCGCCGCGTGGAAAATCGACTCCGTAATCGCCGATACTTACGCCGCCGTCGTCAACGACAAGCAAACCGACGTCAAATTGACGCACCTCGTCGAAACGCTACCGCTCGAACGACGCGCGATTACCGTCGAAGAATACGAGAAAGCCAAGGCGGAAGTGAAAAAGCTCGAAGACTCGCTAAAAGCCGATCCTAACAAGTCTCAAGCGGACGTCGCTTCGGCGCTCGGCTGGCACGGCAAAGTCGTCAAAAATTACGAAGATCAAAAGCAAAACGGAGTCGGAACCTTTCCGAGTTCCGTTCACGCAATCCGATTGGGCGACGTCGCGATCGTGACGAATCAATTCGAACTGTTCACCGCTTACGGCATGCGGATCAAAGCGCGCAGTCCGGCGATCTCCACGATCGTCGTCGAACTTGCCGACGGCGACGGCTCCTATTTGGCGACCGCCGAAGCGGCCAAGGGCGGCGGATACAGCGCGATCGTTCAAAGCAACTACGTCGGACCAGAAGGCGGGCAACGACTCGTCGAAGAATCCTTGCGCCTCATTAACGAACTCTGGAAGTAATAAAGGAATAATCAATGAAGAAGCTCATAACGCCAGTGATCGTCGCGCTTCTTTCCTTCGCGTCCTACGCGCAAGGAAACGACGCGACGCCCTATTCGGTCGATTTCGGTCAAAAAGTCGGAAAAATCAAGCCGCTCAACGGCGTCAACTTATGGACGAACTTCTATTTTGAAAATTCCGTCGACCGTCAAGACCTCGCCGAAGCCTGTAAAATTTCGACGGTTCGTCTGCACGACGTCCCGCTCGACAATCAAGGTATGCGCCTCGTCGACGTGCATCAGATTTTCAGCAATTTAAAAGCCGATCCGAAAAATCCCGACAATTATTTCTTCGCGGCGACCGACGACTATATCAAAAAAATTCTCAAGGGAGGCGCCACGCCGATCTATCGCTTGGGCACGAGTATCGAGCATACCGAACGGAAATATTTCGCGAAACGCCCGGAAAACCCGGAACAGTACGCCGAAATTTGCGCCGGAATCGTCCGACACTACAACGAAGGCTGGAACGACGGGTTCCATTGGAACCTGCCCTACTGGGAAATTTGGAACGAGCCGGAAGGAACGCCTCCGACGATGTGGGACGATCCAAACTGGGATTCCTACTGCTCCTTCTACGTGATCGTCGCGAAGCGCCTTCGCGCCGAGTTCCCCGACATTAAAATCGGCGGTCCCGCGCTCTGCTGGGCGAATCTCGATTATATCAAGCGACTGGTCAAATTCTGCAAAGAAGCCGACGCGCCGCTCGACTTCGTCTCGTGGCACAGCTACGCGCCCGGTTACCGCGCGTTGATCGACACGCCCTACGCCGTGCGCGAATGCCTCGACGAACTGGGGTATAAAGACACGGAACTGCACCTGAACGAATGGCATTATCTGCCACGAAACGACGGTAATTTTTACGGGAATGATCGAGATTACGAAGCGCAACGTCAATTTTCAACCGCGCCCGAGTCGATGAACGGCTATATTTCCGCCGCCGTCAACGATTTCGTAATGACGCGCTGGCAAGACGGTCCGCTCGATATGGGCAATTATTACGCCTACGAACTGGAAAAATGCAACGTTTGGGGCTGTTTCGATATTACGGGCGAGCCTAGGCCGACCTATTATTCTCTTCGCGTTTTCGGCGAACTCGCAACGGAAGCGCCCGAACGCGTGAAAACGACCGACCCCGGCGAAACAATCTCCCTGCTCGGCGGAATCGACGCTTCGGGCGAAGCGAAAAGACTCTTAGTCTCGATCTTTAACGACGGCGAAGGCGCCGAAATTACGATCGCACTCAAAGGCGTTCCTGCGGAAGGAACCGTCAAAATTTCCAAGATCGACAAAGAAGCCTCCTTTGCCGAAATCGAACAAGATTATTCCAACGGCGAGTTGACGATCAAAACGGAAAGCTCGGCGGTTTATCTTATTCGGTTCTAACGCGCGGACGAATTCAAAAAAGCAAAGTCAAAATCAAAGAATCTCAAAAAAAACGGCGTCAATCTTCCACAAATTTTTTGACGCCGACCTTTCTTTCTGATATACTCGGTAAAAAATTTCGGCGCAAACGCGCCAAACATATAGGGTTTTCCCAATAATTTGAGGAGAAGCAATGCGAGTTTTTACGTCTCGTTTGTTAGCGATCGTCGCTACGGTCGCCGTTTTCGTCGCGTTGGGCGCAAGCGTCGACGCGTCGCAACTTAAAGTCGGAACGGCGGTCGGCGATCTCACGCCTTCGAAATCGGTTCCTCTCTGGGGGCAGTTCGAATATCGTCCTTCTCAAGGCGCCGACACGCCGATCACGTGCAACGCGATCGCGGTCGCCGCTTACGACGAGGACAAACTTGTCGACGCCGCGATTCTCGTTTCCGTCGACGTCGTTCACGTTCCTTCTCGATTCGCGCGACTCGTTCGCGAAAAAGTCGTCGCGGAAGACGCGTCGATTAACCCGGAAAAAATCGTAATGTTCGCGATTCACTCGCACACGGCGCCGACGCTCGAGCCTCAAGCGGAACTTCCGACCGACGGTTCCGTCGAGCCTTACGAAGACACGATTCAAGACCTTTCCGGGCGTCTCGCGAAAACGATCGTCAAAGCGTGGCAAAACCAAGTTCCAGCCGATTTCTCGTGGGGAATCGATCCGATCGTCTTGGGCGAAAGCCGACGCGCCGTCTATTTTGACGGAACCGCGAAAATGTACGGCGAAACGAACACGCCGAATTTTTCGCATTACGAAAACCCGATCGATCCCGATATGAGTTCGCTCTATTTCTGGAACAAGGAAGGCGACTTGATCGGGCTCTTTATCAACGTTGCTTGCACCGCGCAAATCGTCGAACATCTCAGTACGTTGAACGCCGACTTCTGGGCTCCGACTCGCGCCAAGCTCCAAGAGCGATTCGGAAAACAACTCGTCGTCGTCGGCACGAACGGCGCGGCGGGCGACAATTCCCCGCACCCGATGTATCGTCGCGAAGCCTTGGCGCGTATGCGCGCGTTGCGCGGTCAGACGGAACTTGAAGCGGCCGCGTGGAAAATCGACAAAACGATCGCGGACACATACGCCGCCGTCGTCAAAGACAAACAATCCGACGTCAAATTGTCGCACGTTTTCGAGACGCTTCCCCTAGAAATGCGCGAAGTAACCGACGAAGAATACGAGCAAGCCAAAGCCGAAACGCAAAAAGTCGTCGACGCGTTAAACGCCAATCCGAACAAGTCCCAAGCGGAAGGCGCCTTTATGGGAACGGGCTGGCACGGAAACGTCGTCAAACGCTACGAAGACCAACATAAAAACGGAATCGGAACTTATCCCAGCTTCGTTCACGTGATTCGTTTGGGCGACGTCGCGATCGCGACGAACCAGTTCGAACTATTCACCGCTTACGGCATGCGTATTAAGGCGCGAAGTCCGGCGGTCGCGACGGTCGTGGTCGAACTTGCCGACGGAGACGGCTGTTATTTGCCGACCGCCGAGGCGATCGCGGGCGGCGGATACAGCGCGGTGATTCAAAGCGATTTCGTCAGTCCTGTCGGCGGTCAACAACTCGTTGAAGAAACCTTGCGCATCATTAACGACTTATGGAAATAATCGGACGTCAAACGGAGCAAAGCCTAATGAAAAAATTCTTAACGCTGGCGGTCGTCGCGCTTCTTTCCTTCGCATCCTACGCGCAAGGGGACGACGCGACGCCCTATTCGGTCGATTTCAGTCAAAAAGTCGGGCAAATTAAGCCGCTCAACGGCGTCAATTTGTGGACGAACTTCTATTTCACGACGCAAGTCGACCGCCAAGACCTTGCCGAAGCCTGTAAAATCTCGACGGTTCGCCTTCACGACGTCCCGCTCGACAATCAAGGCATACGGCTTGTCGACGTGCATCAGATTTTCGGCAATTTAAAGGCCGATCCGAAAGACCCCGACAATTATTTCTTCGCGCCGACCGACGATTATATCGCGAAAATTCTCAAGGGAGGCGCGGTTCCAATCTATCGTCTTGGAACGAGCATCGAACATTCCGCGAATAAATATTTCGCGAAACGCCCGGAAAACCCGGAACAGTACGCCGAAATTTGCGCTGGAATCGTCCGCCACTACAACGAAGGCTGGAACGACGGGTTCCATTGGAATCTGCCCTACTGGGAAATTTGGAACGAGCCGGACGGCGTGCCGTCGATGTGGGACGATCCCGACTGGGACTCCTATTGTTCTTTCTATGTGATCGTCGCCAAGCGCCTGCGCGCCGAATTTCCGAATATTAAGATCGGCGGTCCCGCGCTCTGCTGGGCGAACTACGAAAAAATCGGACGTCTACTCGAATTCTGCGACGAAGCCGACGCGCCGCTCGATTTCTTCTCGTGGCACTGCTATACCGACGATTACCGCGCGTTGATCGACACGCCCTACGCCGTCCGCAAATTCCTCGACGAAAGAGGATACGAGAAGACGGAATTGCATTTGAACGAATGGCATTATCTCCCGCAAGGCTGGGGCAATCTTTACGGAAACGACCGCGATTATGAAGCGCAACGACGCGTCACGACCGCGCCCGACTCGATGAACGGTTATATTTCCGCCGCGTTTAACGATTTCGTAATGACGCGTTGGCAAGACGGTCCGCTCGATATGGGCAATTATTACGCCTACGAGCTGGAAAAATGCAACACTTGGGGCTGTTTCGACGTTACAGGCGAGCCTAGACCCGTCTATTATTCGCTCCGCGTCTTTGGCGAACTCGTCGCGGAAACGCCCGAACGCGTGAAAACGACCGACGCAGGCGAAACGATCTCGTTGCTCGGCGGCGTCGACGCCTCGGGCGAAACAAAGCGGCTCTTAGTTTCGATCTTTAACGACGGAAAAGGCGCCGAAATTAAGATCGCGCTCAAGGGCGTTCCTGAGTCTGGAACCGTCAAAATCGCCAAAATAGACGGCGAAACCTCCTTTGCGGAAATCGAGCAAGCATATTCGAACGGCGAGCTTACGTTTAAAACGGAAGGTTCGGCGGTTTATCTCGTTCGATTCTAACAAGCGTCGTTCGTAAGAACGTTCTCGACAAGCGAGCGCGTAAAACGTGGGATTTTACGCGCTCGTTTCACTTAGATTCAAAAAAACGAAAGACGACAAAATGAAACACTCCCCTCTGATAGCGGCGTTTTTAGTCGCGGTCGTCGGCGCTTTCGCCGTCGCCGCCGAACCGAACGCCTCGTCCTTGAAATTATATTCCGAAAGATTCGATCCCGCCGACCGGCCCGACGTCGCGCGATATTACGCGGCTCCGCCGACTTGGGCGACTTTCGACGACAAAACGCAGTTTATCGCGTTGCGCTCCTTCCCCTCCAAAGACGACGTCGGGCAAGATTTCGGCAAGACGCTGGATCGATATCAAGAAGCCGATCTTGGACGCGTAATTTGGCCGCACGCCGGAACGATCTTCTTCAAAAATCTTGGCGAGCTTGCCGACGAAATCAACAAGCGCGACCTTTATCTTTTCGACTTCTGGGGCTTCGTACCCGGCAGCGGACCGCGCGAGTCGGGCGACTGGACGGAATTTAAAGCGGATCCCGCTCAATTTAAGCTCTTAGAAGACAAATTAGGCGCCCGCTGGCTCGGTATGGACGTCGGAGAACAAGACGGTCGCTACGTCGGAGGCTACGGACCGTTCGCTACGCCGATAAGTTCTGATCGATTTGCGCAATATCTCAATTTCCAGCGTCATTTCGAACGAATGGGCGACCAGCTTGGAAATCGACTCGCGACGCTCGTTTCGCTCAATTTCGGGCACTATTTCCTTAAAGAGGGAACCTATACGCTCATCGGCGCGGAAACGGCGCAGGGGTTGCCCAACGGTCAAATTTATTACTCGTGGATTCGCGGCGCGGGCAAGCAGTACGGCGTTCTATGGTTCGGCAACGCCTCGATTTACAACCGTTTTAGCTGGAAGTCGTATCCAGACAAAGCGACGGAAGGCACGACGCTCGCGCTTCTCAAGCGTCTAATGTACTCGCACTTGCTCTATAATTGCGCCGCCGTCGGTTTCGAAAGCGGCTGGTTTGTCGGCGAAGAGCTTGGACCGATCGGCAAGATTCAACAGTCGGCTAAACGCTGGTTAGACGAAAACGGCGATCCGGGCGTTCAAGCGAGGCCGGTCGCGTTCCTGTGCGATTTCAACTGCGGGTGGTCCTTCCCGCGCCATCTTTATACGGGCGATTCCTATCGCGTTTGGGGCAATATTCCCTACGCGCCCGGCGACTATCTCACGAACAATCTGTTCGACCTTGCGTATCCCGGTTACCAAGACTCGTCCTATTTCCTTGACGAGCGCGGTTTTATATCTCCGACGCCCTACGGCGATTGCGTCGACGCGCTCCTTTCCGACGCGCCTTTTGAACTGCTGAAAGAATACGCGACGATCTTTGTCGCGGGCGAACTTACGCCAAGCGCCGAATTATACGACAAACTAGTTTCCTATGTCGAAGCGGGCGGACGACTCGTCTTGACCGCCGACCTGCTCGAAAAATTCGGCGGATTTGCCGACGTCGTGCAAGTTGCGACTAAAACGACTAAATTCGACGCCGAATCGACGCAAATCGATTGGAACGACGGAACGCAAACGGTCGAAACGCGCCCGTTCGAAGCGAAGACGCTCGTCTTGCCCGAATCCGCGACGATCCTAGCTCGCGCGGACAAAACGCCGCTAGTCGCCGAAGTCCCGTATGGCGAAGGCGTCGCCGTCGTTCTCGCTTCGCCTTTCGGCCTTTCGACAAAACGCGCCTTTGAAGGCGCCGTCGCCAACAAAGTGGAACAGCCCCTTCCCAATCCTTACCCGCTTCTCAACTTCGCAAAAAAAGCCTTTGAAAACGAACTTGAACGCGCGACTTTGTTTAAAGTCGGCGACGGCTTGGCGTCCGTCGTCTGTCGCAAGGGCGCCAATTTATACACGGTCGGCGTCTTCAACAACGATTGGACGGAAAAGCCATTCAAAATCGAGTCGAAAATCGGAGAAATCGCGTCGATTCGCGAACTGCCGACCGACGAAAGCGAACGTTCCACGCTAGGTTTTTACCCGCACGGAATGGAAGGCAAACTGAACGTCGGCGTCAATTCGGACGCGACGATCGCCGGGGGCGCCGTGCGAATTTTCGCCGTCGAATTGAAAGACGAAAAAATCGAGTCGCTTGAAAAAACCGTCTGGCGCGAGCCGCCGAAAGATCGATTCCTCGCGATTCGAACTTCAAAAGAGATTCAAACGCCCCTGAAAGAATTTATTCTCGCGCGCCCGACTTTCTTCCAACATTGGGACGGGTTAGTCGTCGACCGCGCCTATTTTGAAGCGCGTTCGATCGAACAACTCGAAAAAGAAGCGGGTTGGCTCAAGCGCCAAAAACTGCGAATTGTCGTCGATTTGACTTCCGGGATCAATCTCTACCCCGATCTGCGTCTTATTCATAACGATGCGGAAGCCTACGAGCGTTCGATAAATTCGATTCGTTCGACGATCGAAAAGGCGTCGATTTTAGGCGCCGAATCGGTTCTTTTGAGAACGCATCGCGCGCCGGAGAACAACTATTCGAACGACGCGGTTCATAAAGACGTCGTAGGCGTCTTGCGCGAAATTTGCGCCTTTGCCGCCAAATGCAACGTCGGCGTTCAGTTGAAAGTCGGAACGCGCGCGGGCTGGGGCGCGCCGGGCGCTACGCTCGATTCCGCAGTCGAATTGCTCGACCAAATCGGCGCCGACAATCTGACTTTGGCGCCGACGCTTTGCGTCCTTTCGGACGCGGCGAAGAACGCCGATCTTTGGGTAAAAGTCCAGCCGAAACTCGGACAAATCCTAGTCGCGGGCTGGCTGAACGACGAAAACAACGGAAGCGTCTGGACCGATTCCGCCAAGTTGACCGAACTTGACGACGAACAATTCCAAGCCGCCGTCAAAGCGACGCCCGAAAACGCGTCGATTATTTTCTACGCCGTCTATGAGGACGCCGACGAAGAATATAACGACGTCAAACGTTGGGACAAGTAAGCGACGCGTCGAAACGCGACTCCTCCCGACGCCGCGACGATCTTTTCGACGAAAAAAACGCGCGACAATAGGAACTTAACCTAAGTCGCGCGCTAGTTTGTCGGTAAGCGTTCACGGAAAACGCGCAAAGTTTCTTGGCACAACGTCAAGCGAAGCGCCGTCCGCCTGTCTAAAGCCGGGCGGCTTATCGCGCGCCGCTTGCGCAACGGTTTGTCCGCGAGGCTTTTCCGTGAACACTTACAATAAAATTTTCGCGACGACAACGACGTTTTTATTCGAATGTAAATATAGCGGCGTTGATTCGTTCCAACCTAACCGCCGCATTATATGCGGCGGCTTACCGTGAACGATTACGTTTGTCGTATGTTCCGCAATACGCCGCGTTTCTCGCGACGCGCGGCTCACGGAGCCTGTTCCAAACCGGCGCTTGAAACCGAGGCGCTTGGGACTAGAGCGCAACGGAAGCCAAGCGAGTACTGCGCGAGCATTAGAGTCGCCATATGACGAAACGCGGGTCGACAAGCCGCCGCTTGAGCGCCGAAACTGCCGCCGCGATCAACGATCGTCCTTTTACCGTCTTTGAACTGCGGCTTCGTCCATTCCCAAACGTTGCCCAGCATATCGTAGATTCCCCACTTATTCGGCTCTTTCGTACCGACGTCGTGCGTTTTTTTGCCGCTGTTGTCGACAAACCAAGCGGCGTCGGCGGTCGGAACGCCGTAATCGGCTCCCGTCGTGCCCGCGCGACAAGCGTATTCCCATTGTTCTTCTGTCGGCAAATCGAAACTCCAGCCTTCGGGCGCGGCGCCAAGTTCGTTAAGTTTCTTGGCAAAATCTTGGCATTCGCTTAGGAAGACCATTTCAACGGGAAGTTTCGGTCCTTTAAAATGCGCGCCTTTCTCTTCCTCTTTTTCGTTGCCGCGATTAAATTTGTCGAAACTGTCCTCGATCGTTTCCTCTCGTTCGACTCCGACCGCGTCCCATTGTTCCTGCGTCGTCTCCGTCTCGCAAATCCAGAAGCCGTCGCTAATCGTAACGTCGCGTTGTTCCTCGACGTCCCTGCGCCCGGCTTCGGACGCAGGACTGCCCATCGTGTAGGAGCCCGCCGGACAATAACGAAGCGCGAATTCAACCCCGTTGAACTTAAACGTCGCGCGCGCGCCGGGTTCCGTTTGCGCGAAAGCGGCGGCGTCGATCTCAACCTCTTTTGCCTCAGACGTTCCGGCGTCGGCGGGAACGTCCTGTTTCGACGAGCAACCCGACGCAAAAATCAAAGCAAGTCCTAACGGCAACGCCAAGCTAAAAACGAGAAATCGCGCGAAGGCGGGCGCGCGAAGACGAAAACGTTTGTCGATGTTCATTGAAGTCCTACTCCCTGCCAATTAAAAATAAACCGAATAGACGACGCCCAAAAGGGCGTTGGATTTGTAATCCGTCTCAAAAAAACGCAGACCTCGCAAGCGTTCAAAACGTTGTTTGCGAGTCCAGAAACAATTATACGACGCGTAGGAAAGAAAGGCAAGAAATAACGCCTACTTAAAGAAAAAAAACGATTTTTACCGGCGCTTTGTTTACATATTCAAAACGACCGCTACTTTTTCGCTTGAAACAAGACAAGCGCCGATCAACAAACGCGCGACTCGACGCGCTAATCTGCGTTCGTTTCGCTTTTTGAAATCAGCGCTTCTTGGCGCCAAAAGACGCCGCGCAATTTCGACGCGCGGCGTCCGCCAAATTCGCTTAGAATCCGAAATCGACGTTTTCGACTTCCTGCGTCTCGGCTTTTTCGATCGGCTTCGCTTGAAGATGCTCCGGGTTCCCTTCGATATAGACGGCGCGGAACGGTCTTGCGGGGCAGATATACTCGCAAGCGCCGCAACCGACGCAAATATCCGTATTAGTTTCCGGAATCGTCAGCCCCGTGTCGCCGTAAGGAACCATACGCAACGCTTGGGTCGGGCAATGTTCCGAACAAGCGCCGCACGAAGTCTCTTGCGCGTAAACGATGCAGTTTTCCTTGATGAAAACGACGCGTCCCATTTGGACGAGGTGTTTTTCTTCTTGAACAAGGGGCAGAATCGCGCCCGTCGGACAAACGTCGCCGCAGACCGTGCAGTCGTAATTGCAGAACCCGTGCGTAAAATCGACGCGCGGCTGCATAAATCCGCCAAGTCCGTTTTCAAAACCCGAGGGCTTGAGAATTCGCTGAGGACATTTCGCGACGCAAAGATGACAGCCGACGCACTTCGCGTGAAAACGACGATACGACTTGGAACCCGGCGGCGTGAGCGTATGTTCGCGCGTATAAGGCGTAAGTCCGTAATCGTCCGGCTTGGCTTTCTTCGACTCTTTCGAAATCGGCGTTTCCGACGCGGGCGCGGTTTCCGACGCGCTTGTTTTCTCTTGCGTTCCTCCTAGCGTCGCGCGCGTTGCGACCGCAGTCGCCGTCAGCGCGGTTAGGGCGATAAAATTACGCTTGCTTCGATCAAATCCCTTCGCTTCGCGTTGCGCGCGTTCTTTTTCGCGCTTCGTCGCTTCGTCCAATTGGACGCCGCTATTTTGCGCCGCCGGATCGTTCGGGGCGATTTTCGGAAGTCCTTTGCCGTAAGAAATCGCGTTCTTACGACACGCGCTGAAGCAGTCGAAACAGACGACGCAACGCGTCGCATCGACCGTTTTACGCTTGACGTCGATGCAAGAACTCTTGCAAGCCTTGGCGCAAAGTCCGCAACCGACGCACTTTTCGGCGTTGATGCGCGTCTTGAAGAACGCGAATTTGGAAAGGAACCCTAAAATCGTTCCAACGGGGCAAATCGTATTGCAGTAAAGTCGACCAAAAGCGCCCGCAAAGAGACAAAGAACGACGAACGAAAGTACGCCGACCGTTAACGCGCCGATACTTTCAGGGCGTAAGTCGACGTAATAGAAAGAGTAACTATTGAAAAAGGTCGAACTGATCCAATAGAGAATATTGTTGACGAAGACATAGACGGGCTTAAAAACGTTGACGATCACTCGTCCGAAGATTCCGTAAGGCTCGATCAGACCGAAGTAACAACCGCCTAGGAACGTGGAAAGGATCGCAAGAACCAAGCATACGACGCGCAAAATCCAATGATTCGGTCGGAATTTATAATTTCTGCCCGTAACGATTTTTTTAGGCGGCGCCTTTTTGACGGGCTTTTTCTCTTCCGCGTCCTGCGCACGTTCGTCCTCTTTGACGCGTTTAGAAAAACTAATTCCCCAAATTTCAAGAGTTTGCGTGAAACGTTGATCCCAAGCGGCAACGTTGCGCGCGATTCGCCCGATCCAAGAAATAACGTCTTGGAAAATTCCCAATGGACAAATGATCGAACAATAAACGCGCCCAAACGCCAACGTCGCTAAGACAAGCGCCATAAAAATAAAGAAACTTCCCGCCAAAAGAGCGGGTATAAATTGGAATTTTGCAAGCCAAACGACGTTCGGCGAGATTTTGTCGTTGAAGTCGAGGAAGAACGCCGTCAAAGCAAGGAAGACGCACGCGGCGACCACGACTCGAGCAAGTCGAAGAACTCTATGTTTCATTTGAGATCATTCTTTTTGAAAAAGCGCTTTCGACGCTTATGACGCGTCAAAACGCATCGAGAGAACATATAAAGAAAATCGTCGGGAAACGATTCCCGACGACCTTAGATTCAGACGGCGATAAAACAAGCGGCGTCAAAACAGACGGCGTCAAAAAGCGTCATATTCAGTTCATCTTGACGCGTTGCGCGTTGACTTTCGTCAAATCGTTCGTACCGACTCCCAGCGCGGCGCCCAGCGCAAGGTATTGCACCGAATCGACCGGCATTTTTTGGAATTGATCGAAGAATTTGATCGCGGCGTAGTCGACGGCGACCGGGTCGGTCGACATAAACAACGCTTTCGGCTGAGCGACGTCGCCTTCGTTTCGACCGCGCGGACCGTTCGTCTTCATAATACGATACGCGTCGACGATATTGAGGCAAGCGGGCTTGTCGATCGTCGCAATGTCGGCGATGCTTTGATCGAGTCCTTTCTGATGGAACGCTTGACGATCCAAGACGATTCCCATCAAATTCTTCATCGCGACGGTCATTTTGGCGCCGCCGTGATTTTTGAGAACGGGGACGTTAATCCAGCAGTCGCAATCGAGAATCGCTTGGTGAACCATAGCGGAATGAAGCGCCTTGGCTTTAGGCAATTTGACTTCGCGATAGTATTTCTTTTCATTGGCGGGCATAACGATCGCGCCCGCTTTTTTCGCGGCGGCTTCGATTCCGCTCGATTCGTAGCACTTGCGCCAGTTGTCGCAGGTGTTGTCAAAAACGACGATTTCCTTCGCGCCCGCGTCTTTACAGGCGTTGATGATCGCGACGACCAATTCGGGATTGGTATTCGCGGCCAATTCGGGGGCTTTGTCCCAACCGATATTCGGCTTGATCGTAACTTTGTCGCCCTTCTTGACGAATTTTTCCATACCGCCAAGGGCGGCGATTCCCTTTTCAAACATCGGGGCGGGCTCGCCTCCGAGCAAAGCGATCAAATCGACTTTTTTACCGTCGGCGTTCGCGCCTTCTTGGGCAAGCAAAGCGATAGGATCAAGAACGCTCAACGTCGTCGTGAAACCGGCGAGCGCGACGGCTTTCAGAAATTCGTGACGATTCATTTGCATTTAAATTAGCCTTTATAATTGCGAAATTGAAAATACTTTAACAAAACGCGACTTTTAACGAACTACAGCAATTTCGCCAATTCTTGCGCTTTGTCGGTCTTTTCCCAAGTGAAGTACGCGTCGTCGTCCAAAACGACGCCGACGTTTTTCTCCCAATCGAACGAATCTCCGGCGCGTCCGAAGTGCCCGCCAAACGAAGTTTTTTCATAAATAGGACGTCGGAGATTCAAGGCGTCGACCAAACCGCGAGGCGTGAGCGGGAAAATCTCGCGCACGGCGTCGGATACTTTTTGCTCGTCGACTTTGCCCGTCCCGCCAAGATCGACGAGAACGCTAATCGGCTCGGGAACGCCGATCGCATAGGCTAGTTGAACTTCGCAAGAATCCGCCAGTCCTGCGGCGACGACGTTCTTGGCGATATAACGCGCCATATACGCCGCGCTACGGTCGACTTTCGTCGGGTCTTTACCCGAAAAAGCGCCGCCGCCGTGACGCGCCCAACCGCCGTAAGTGTCGACGATGATCTTACGTCCGGTCAGCCCGCAGTCTCCATGAGGACCGCCGACCACAAATTTACCCGTCGGATTGACGTAGTACTTGATTTTGTCGTCGACCAGCTCCTGCGGAAGGCAAGGAAGAATACAATTCGGGATAATCCATTCACGAATCGCCGCTTGATCGACGGTCGGCTCGTGCTGAGTCGAAACGACTACGGCGTCGATTCGAACGGGTTTGTCGCCGTCGTATTCGACGGTGACTTGACTCTTTGAATCAGGTCGGAGCCAATCGACCGCCTTGTTGAAACGCAAATCGGACAGGCGATTTGTAATGCGGTGCGACAACGCGATCGGCAACGGCATAAGTTCGGGCGTTTGATTGCACGCGTATCCAAACATCAAACCTTGGTCGCCGGCGCCGACGTCCTTAGAATCAGTTGAATCGACGCCCTGCGCGATGTCGGGACTTTGGCGATCAAGCGCGATCATTACGGCGCACGTCTTCGCGTTAATGCCGTATTCGTCGTCGGTATATCCGACGCGTTCGATCGCGCCGCGAACGACTTGTTGATAGTCCAGTCGCGCGTTAGTGGTAATTTCGCCCGCGACGACGGCGACGCCGGTGGTAACCAGCGTTTCGCACGCGACGCGACTAGCCGAATCTTGCGCCAAGCACGCGTCTAAGACGCTGTCGGAAATTCGGTCTGCCAGCTTGTCGGGATGTCCCATTCCGACCGCTTCGCTTGTGAAATATCGTTTTGCCATAATATCTGCGACGCCTCCTCGACGACGACTCTTCGTTTTGAACGCTCTGTAGGCTATTGTTTGTATACGTTAATGTTTATATACGTTAAACTCCGCCCGAAAGAAATTTCGCTCGCGCAAAAAAACCGATATGGACGCCTCTAAAGTTCGAGCGAGACTTCGGCGATCAAACCTCCGCTCCAACTCGATAACATAATATCGCGGGTCGATTCAAACGCAAGGGGGGGCGACCCCGTTTCGCCTTTTGATCGAAGGCGTTCTTTTTAAATCGGTCGTTTCTTTGCTTAAAATCGTTTAACTGTTCTGCGAATAAGGAACGCCGCGCAATAATTGTCGTTATTCGTGTTTTTTCGTGGAGAAAAAAATATTCTTCCCCTAGTTTTCGCCGTTTGTTTCGGTATAATCTAGGGCGTAATTATAGAGAGAAAGGAAAGCGACGTTAGCGTCGTCGACCGAACGCGCCTAGTCCTTGTTGCGCGTTTTGAGTAAAGCGCCGGAGGTTGCGGCGCGTTGTTTAACGAACGAGTTGAGGAGGTCGGGAGTGCCCTTGTTGATTTTACGAAGCGTTTTCGTGTTGGCGTCGAGCGGAATTGGCGTTGCGATCGTCCGAGGCGGCGCAACGGGCTCCGGAGTCGCCGGTTTGACGACTTTCTTCTTGTTGGTAATTTTGTCGCTCGTCGTCATCGGACTCGATATGGCGTTTCCGAAAAAGAAAATCGAGTGGATTTCCGCCGGTTATTTCGGACTGCTCATCGGCTTGGTGACAACTTACCTTATGGGACTGGCGCTCGAACCGTTCTTTTCCGCGCCCGTCGGCGAATCCGGCGAGTCGGTCGATTCGTTGCGCCAGGGCGTGATGGCGACTTTGTTGCTGATCTTTTGCTATTGCGGAGTCAGTTTCCTGCTACAAACGCGCAACGATTTTAGATTTATTATTCCCTACGTCGAATTCCAACGCAACGTCAAGGGAATTAAGCCGTTGATTCTCGACACTAGCGTCGTTATCGACGGTCGAATCGCGGACGTTATGGAAACCAAGATCGTCGATAGTCCGCTCTTGATGCCGCGATTTGCGATCGTCGAATTGCAACATATCGCCGACAGTTCAGACCGTAGTCGACGAACGAGAGGTCGACGAGGGCTCGATATTTTGAGTCGTCTTCAAAATATGCAGGGGGTCGATCTTCAAATCGACGATTCCGAATTGCCCGAATACGAAAATCAGCCGGTCGACCTCAAGTTAGTCGCGTTGGCGAAACATCTTGAAGGCAAGTTGGTCACCAACGATTATAATTTGAACAAAGTCGCCAAATTACAAGGTGTTACGGTGATCAATTTGAACGACCTCGCCAACTCGCTCAAGCCGGTCTTCTTGCCCGGCGAGCGTTTTGAAGTCGACATTGTGAAGTCGGGCGAAGAAATCGGGCAAGGCGTCGCGTACTTGGACGACGGAACGATGGTCGTCGTCGACCAAGGGCGTCCGCATATGGCGGAACGCGTCGTCGTAACGGTCACGAGCGTTCTACAAACGAGCGCCGGACGTATGATTTTCGCTCGATACGAATACACGACCAAAAAATTGACGGGCACGACGATCGTTTTAGACGGCGCCAAATCGCAACGAGTCTAACGCGTCGCGCGCTTGTTTTCGACCGACTCGACCTAGCGCGAGTCGGCTTCACCCTTAACGTCGGCGCGACGAAAGCCAAAGAACGTCGATCGACTCGAATAAAATGTCAAACGAACAAGAAATAGACGTAGACAAAGCTCTATCGACGTTACTCGAACGCGATTCTCGTTTTTCGAAGAAGACCTACGACTTCGTCAACGACGTGCTTTCTTGCGCCCAAAAACTCAACATTGGCGAAGAGGCGCCGACCGAAACGCTCGACGGCGAAATTGTCGAAGATTCGGACGGTCGTCATATTACGGGCGAACAACTGTGTCGCATTGCAGTCGCCTTAGCGGTTCAGTCTTACGGTCTAATGGCGAAAACGGTTCTTGAGCAAATGGGAATCTATTCGACAAGCGATCTTGGCGACGCAGTTTATAATATGATCGACGTCGGGTTAATGTCCAAGACGCCCTACGACGCGCGCGAAGATTTCGACGCCGTGTTCGAACTGGACGAAGAATTGGAATCGACGTTTAAATTTGAATATCAGGGAAAACAGCGACGAAACGGGCGTCGTTAATTTCGCGTTTTGAAAACGCGACGGTAAAATCGATTAAAACAAAATCAATAAAAAAAGGGTTTGATTTTATTTCGGGTTTGTTTCCCTCGTTTCTTTGACGACAAAATTGGCGCCGACTCCAGCGAATGTTAATGAATAATATTCTTATGAAAGCCGACAATCTTGTCGGGTTAGAATACTTGTTGAACGAACGCAATCTTAGAAATAAGATCGATCTAGTCTACGTCGATCCCCCTTACGCGACGGGAAACCTGTTCTTTTGTACGGAAGAACGTTCGTCGACGATTAGTCGCCAACGGGAGGGAACGCTTGCCTATTCCGACCGACTCGTCGGCAAAGAATATCTTGACTTTATGCGCGAGCGTTTAGCGTTGCTATACGAATTGCTCTCGGATCGGGGTTCGATTTACGTTCATCACGATTTTAAAGTCGGATATCGGGTCAACGCCGTTCTAGAGGAGGTTTTCGGCGCCGAGAATTATCGAAATTGTATCGTTCGAGTTAAATGCAATCCCAAAAATTTTCCAAGAGCGGGTTACGGAAACATCCTCGATCAGATTTTTTTCTATACGAAAACTTCTAATTTCATTTGGCACGAACCTAAACAAAAATATTCGCCCGAAGAAATTAAAAGGCTTTTTCCCAAGACCGACGTCTACGGTCGTTCCTATACGACGGTTCCTTTGCACGCGCCCGGCGAAACGAAAAAAGGCGCCACAAGTCTCCCTTTCAAGGGGAAGGCTCCGCCTAAGGGACGCCATTGGCGCGCCGATATAGCGACGCTTGAAGAATGGGACAAGCAAGGTTTGATCGAGCTATCGTCGACGGGGAATCCTCGAAAAAAAATCTACGCCGACGAACGCCAAGGCAAACGCGTGCAAGACCTCTGGAATTTTAAGGATCCTCCGTATCCAAGTTACCCTACGGAAAAAAATCTGGAGATGCTAAAATTGATCGTTTCAACGTCGTCCAATAAAGAAAGCGTCGTATTGGACGCGTTTTGCGGTTCAGGTTCGACGTTGAAAGCGGCTCAATTATTAGGACGTCGTTGGATTGGAATCGATTCTTCCGAACGAGCGATTCAGGTTGCGAAGAAAAAAATCGATTCCGTTACGTCGAATCAAGAAACATACGAATATATCGAATTATAAACGCGACGCGCGTCGACTCGGCGCCGTCTTGCGTAAGAAACGCGTTAAAAGACAAAGGAACACGAAATGATTTCAGAACGAGCGGGTCGTCGCGCGGAAGCGTCGGATTTAATCGACGTCGCCGCGTTGGAACGCGATTACTTTGAAAAACGACCGAATCCCGAAATCGCCGAACAGCGCGTGCGATTTGGAACCGGCGGACACCGCGGCAAAGCGCAGGAATCCTCGTTCAACGAAGCGCATATCAAAGCGATTATTCAAGCGGTCGTCGACTGGAGGCGCCTGTCGAAACAGGGCGCGCCCGAGGTTTTGTGGCTTGGCAAAGACACGCACGCGCTTTCCGACGCGGCGCAAAAGACCGCGCTCGGCGTCTTGGCGGCAAACGGAGTCGCGACGCGCGTTCAAGCGCAAAACGGCGTGACGCCGACGCCCGCCGTCTCGCGCGCGATTCTCGCGGCAAATCGAAAGAACGGCGCCAATTATTCCGACGGCGTAATTATCACCCCGTCCCACAATCCCCCGACGGACGGCGGGATTAAATACAACACGACGAACGGCGGAGGCGCCGACGCCGACGTTACAAGCTGGATCGAATCGCGCGCCAACGCGTATTTGGAAAACGGAAATCGCGACGTTAAATTCGTTCCCTACGAACAAGCGTTAGCCGCGCCGACGACCGACGAAATCGACTACGTGGAAGATTACGTCGACGATCTGCGCAACGTCGTCGATATGGACGCGATTCGCGAGGCAAAGATTCGAATCGGGGTCGACCCGTTAGGAGGCGCGGCGGTCGGATATTGGAAGCCTATCGCCGAAAAATACGGGCTGGACATTACGGTCGTCAACGACAAGATCGATCCGACCTTCTCTTTTATGACGATCGATTACGACGACAAGATTCGTATGGACTGTTCAAGTCCTTACGCGATGAACGGGCTCGTCGCGCTTAAAGACAAGTTCGATATCGCTTTTGCAAACGATCCCGATTCTGATCGCCATGGAATCGTCTGTCCTAGCGTCGGATTGATGAATCCTAATCATTATCTCGCCGTCGCCGTCGATTATTTGATTCGCAATCGTCCGACGTGGCCGTCGACGCTCGGGATTGGCAAAACGCTCGTTTCGAGCGGTATTATCGACCGCGTCGTCGCGTCTCTTGGACGCCGACTATTCGAAACGCCCGTCGGCTTCAAGTGGTTTGTGCCCGGTTTATTCGACGGAACAATCTGTTTCGGGGGCGAAGAAAGCGCGGGCGCGACGTTCCTGCGTTTCGACGGAACGCCTTGGACGACCGACAAAGACGGTCCCGTAATGAATCTTCTCGCGGCGGAAATGCTGGCGAAAACAGGAAAAGATCCGGGCGTCCGTTACCAAGAATTGACCGCGCAATTTGGAACGCCCTACTACGATCGCGTTCAAGCGCCCGCCACGCTCGCAATTAAAGAGGCGTTAAAAAAGACCTCGCCCGAACAAGTCAAGTCGGAGACGTTGGCGGGCGATAAGATCGTCGCGCGCCTGACTCGCGCGCCGGGTAACAACGCCGAAATTGGCGGTCTGAAAATCGCGACGGAGTTCGGCTGGTTTGCGGCGCGTCCCTCCGGCACGGAAATGCAGTATAAAATATACGGCGAATCGTTCCGAAGCGCGGAGCATTTGGCGCAGATTCTCGCCGAGGCGCGTCAAATAGTCGACGAGTCCCTGAAAGACGCGTGATCCGTCCAACGCCGTAAATAATTCAAACCTCGCGAATCCGACGATTTGCGAGGTTTTTATCGATAAGGAGCCGAAATTGACTCGTGAAATTGAATCATACGAAAGACTTTTGCGCGTCGGAGTAACGGGGCGACGGCATATCGCGCCCAAGGCGTTGCGTGAAATTTACCAAACGACGCGCGCTTTTTTTGAAATACTTTCCGAAACTGACGCCGACGTCGAATTTCTATCGGGTCTTGCGATCGGCGCCGACTCGATCGCCGCGCGTTTTGCGATCGCGGCAAGAGACGCCGCGCCTATCGGCAAATTCGCGGTCGTCGGAGTCTTCCCGACGCCGCGTCAAGAATATGCCAAAGATTTTTCGCTCGACGCCGCGCCGGGTGAAATCTCGGAACGACGCGCGTTCGAAGAAACGCTCGATCGTTGCGACGCGATCAGAACGGTTCCTAATCCGAACGGCGTTTCTCATTACGAAACTTACGTGTTGTTAGGCGATTATCTTTGCGAGAACGCCGACGTTCTCTTGGCGTATTGGAGCGGCGACGCGTCGAAAATTAAGCCGGGCGGAACGACGGACGTCGTTCTTAAAAAGCTCGCAAGGCGCAAAATCGGCGAAGACACGCTCGTCTATTGCGTTTACACGCCCGAATTATTTCGCGAAAAGGACGGCGCGGGACGCGAAGTCTATCGTTCCGAACCGATCGACGACGCCGGAAAAGTCGCGCTATTGCAAGACGTTCCGACGGCGCCGATTCGATTTGTCGAACGCGACGAAGCAAATAAAGAATTTCGCGAGGCGTTGACGCGACGACTAAAAAAGTAGAATCGCGACGCTTTTGTTAAACTTCAGATTCCGTTTTCCTTTACGCTATTCGACAATCCAAACGTTTCTCAAGCCGATAATAACGAATTGAATTTTTTTTGAAGAAATTGTCAAGAAAGCCTTCGGGTTCTTGATTTTTCCTTGAAAAGCCGTTATATTAAAAATTATAAAACAACGAGTAGCTTAGAACGCCAACCTTGACGTTACGTCGACGCAACGTTTTTAATTACTCGAGCGCAAAGAAACGAGGCGAAGGTTCCAATGAAAGTCAAGTTGACTATTTATAACGGCGAGAAGGAATACTTTTCGCGCGCGATTTCAACTCCGTGCGTTATTGGACGCGGCAAACAGAGCGACGTCGCGATACTTCATCCGTTGATTAGTCGTCAGCACTGCGAAATTTACGACGAAGACGGTCGGGTTTTAGTTCGCGACTTAGGCTCGCTCAACGGCACGTTCTTTAAGAACGCGCGAATAGGACGCGGCGTTCCTATCCCGTTCGGAGCGTCGTTTATGATTGGCAGACTTTCTTTTAAAGTCGAAAAATTTGTCGATTCTATAAACGTCGGTAGTTCTCCAAACGGCGACTTTGCCCCTAGCGACGTCCCGACCGACGTGAAAGAGTCCCGCGCGAAGTTGCGCCAACGCGCGCTTGACGCGCTCGGAGATTTCGAGAAGCTCGATTCGAGCGAACTTGGCCTTGTACCGGAAAACGAGAAGCGCGACGAGCCGGAAGAACTCGAATTGACGCCGGTAAACAAGACTTCCGTCTCCCCTTCGCAAAACTTCGCGCAAGAAAAAAACGCCAACGTTGAAAAAGCGCGGGAAGAAGACGCGCCTGTCGACGACGACGTAATCGACCTCGAAAAATTCCTTAAAGGCGAGTTGTAGTCGGGACGATCCGTTCCTTCGCGTTTCGACGTTTCCTTGATATTCCCCTAACTTTTGGAGACACAGATGTTATCGGCAAGTTCCCGTCTTTGGACGTCG
Organism: Thermoguttaceae bacterium; assembly: GCA_045641205.1. GTDB lineage: Bacteria > Planctomycetota > Planctomycetia > Pirellulales > Thermoguttaceae > RUG369. Next base: position 31,499 of record JAZUGM010000338.1, on the reverse strand, counting down.
TCGCTTGCGTTCGCGCTGTCGATCGCTTTCGGCGCGTTTGCGCAAGCGCAGGAGAAAAAGATTCCCGACAGACTAAATCCTGAAGTCGTCGGCATAAATAATTTAGCGCCAAAGTCGATTTTTGCGGCGACGGCGTATCCTAAGAAGTCGCTCGACGGCGATTGGAAATTCCAGCTCGCGCCGTCGCCCAACGACGTCCCCTTCAATTTTGAAGCGGAAGATTTTGCCGATTTCGACTGGGATACGATTCAAGTTCCGTCGAACTATCAAACGCTCGGCTACGGCTACCCCGTCTATACGAATATTCCTTATCCGTGGGCTCAGCCGTGGACGCCCCCTTACGTGCCCGACGAAGACAACTGGACGGCGCTCTATCGTCGCGAATTTAACGTCGATCCCGCCGACGTCTCGCGCGACAAAAAGATCGTCCTTCACTTTGACGGCGCCGAATCTTGTTATTACGTCTACGTCAACGGACAAGAAGTCGGCATGGGCAAAGACGCGCGCACGTTCGTTGAATTCGACATAACGAAGGCGGTTCGACCGAATAAAAATATTATCGCGGTCAAATGCTATCGTCGAAGCGACGGTTCGTTCCTAGAAGACCAAGACTTCTTCCGTCTTAGCGGAATCTTTCGTTCCGTTTATTACTACGTCCAGCCCGCCGTCGCCGTCGTCGATTCGAAAGTTACGACCGATTTTAACGACGCCGAGCTGAAAGACGCCGTTGCGCGCGTTGAAATCACGTTGCAAAACAACACGCGCCAAGAGCAGTCTGGAACCGCCGTTCTTACCGTCGACGCGCTCAATCCGAAAAACGTCAATCTTGGCGACGTCAATATCGGCGGCGCGGCGCCCAATACGGGCGCGGATCGCGAATTCACGATCAAAGCGAATGAACAAACGACGTTGACTTTTGAAGTTCCCGTGAAGTCGCCTTATCTCTGGTCCGCCGAAACGCCGTGGCTCTATCCCGCCAAGTTGGTCGTTTACGACAAAGATTACGAATCGACTTGCGAAGCTTCCTTCAATATCGGGTTCCGCAAAGTTGAAATTAAAGACGGCGAATTACTCGTCAACAACAAGGCGATTCTCGTTAAGGGCGTCGACCGACACGAACATCACCCGTTCACCGGGCACGCGTTGACGACCGAAGGCATGCTTCAAGACATAACGATTATGAAATCGTTGAATATCAACACCGTCAGAACTTGCCATTATCCCGACGATCCGCGCTGGTACGACCTTTGCGACAAATATGGAATCTATCTTATCGACGAGGCGAACATCGAATCGCACGGCATGGGATACGGCAAGGAGTCCTTGGCGAATCCGCCCGAGTGGCTCGCCGCCCATATGAACCGCACGCAACGTATGGCGTATCGCGACAGAAACCATCCGTCGATCATTATTTGGTCCCTCGGCAACGAAGCGGGCAACGGTTCCAACTTCTTCGCCACGTATAAATGGCTCAAGGAATTTGATCCGACGCGCCCCGTTCAATACGAACGCGCGCAATACGACGCCAACACCGATATTTTCTGCCCAATGTATATGTCGGTTCCCGGCATAATCGACTACGCGAAGAAAGAGGCGCAAAAGACCGAGGGCAAGCGTCCTCTCATTCAATGCGAATACGCGCACGCAATGGGCAACAGCACGGGTAATTTCACGCTCTACTGGGACGCGATTAGAAAATATAAGCATCTGCAAGGCGGTTGTATTTGGGACTGGGTTGATCAAGGAATTGCGATGCGCGTTCCGAAACAGTCGGTCGAAGATCAGTCGCCGAACAAATACTCCGTCAAAATCGCAGGCGTTATCGGTTCCAAAGACGAAATCGGTCAAATTTTCACCGGATGCAAGACTTCCCCGCGTAAAAGCGAGTTGGGGTTGAAAGGTTACGCGATTATCGGCGATCCCGCTTTCGACGATAAAGCCCCTGCGGACTTTGGAGCCGCCTATGCGTTATATGCGAAAAAAATCGGCAAATTGAATTTTGTCGGAAAAGTTCCTTTCACGCTTGAAGCGCGCGTCTTCCCTTATAGCGGAGACGAAGGAACCTACGTCGGCAAGTCCGATTATCAATTCGCGCTGAAACAACAAAACGGCGCCGTCCAACTCTATATCTACAACGGCGAACGCTGGATTTCCGCGACCGGCAAAGTCGATAATTGGCTGAAGAATTGGCACGACGTCGCGGGCGTCTATACGACGAAAGAGCTGATCGTCTATATCGACGGTCAAGAAGTCGCGCGCGCCGACTGCGACGAAGCGATCGCCGAGTCCCCCTATCCGTTCGAACTGGGGCGCAATTCGTACCACACGAATCGTCTTGCGGGCGCGTTGCTCGGCTCCGCTCGCGTTTATAGTCGCGCGTTGCCCGCCGAAGAAGTCGCGCAAAATTATTACGAGCGCGAAAACAAGGAAGGACTTGAATTGTTCGTCGACTTTGACGAAGCGAAAATCGAACCGACCGACGACGTTTATTACGGTTACGGCGGCAATTTCGGGCCCGTCGACGTTCCTTCCGACCAGAATTTCTGTATGAACGGGTTAGTTGGTCCTGACCGCGCGCTTCACCCCGGTTGCGAAGAAGTTAAATACAACTACGCGAACGTCCTGATCGCGCGCGACGAATCGGACGACAATTTCACGAAATACGTCGTGAAGAACGATTACTCGTTCCGCGATCTTTCCGACGTCGAATTGCGCGTTTCGTTGCTTGAAAACGGCGTCGCGATCAAATCGCAGACCTTCAAGCCGGGCGTCGACTTCGAAAACGCCGCGCCTGGTCAAGAAGCGACTTTTGCCGTCGACTTTGCCGCAAAAGACAAACTGGAAGCGAAGCCGGGCGCCGAATATATTCTGAACGTCGACGTTCTCTCCGCCTCAGGCGAAGCCCTGATCGAAAAAGGCTCCGTGTTGCGAACCGATCAATTCCGTCTGCCCGTCTATGTCGCCCAAGACGCAGCGCTTCGGGCGCCGAAGGAAAAAGTTACCGTCGACGAGGTTCAATCCCTCCTCGAAACCTACCGTTTGAACTTCTGGCGCGCCCCGAGCGACAATGATCGCGGCAACAAAGCGCCGACTCGTCAAAGCGTTTGGCGCAACGCCGGGGACGAAATCGAATGGGGCGAGGTTCACGAAGTCGAGCAAGTCGACGGCTGTCCGACTTACGAGCGCGTCGGTAAGTTCAAGAATACCGACGGAAGCGTGAAAGAACGCATCGTCGTCGGAGATATGGCGTTTAGGCTCGCCGTCGAAGTGGAAAAAGGCGCCAACGCGCCCGATATGCCTCGAATCGGCGGATATTTTCAGGGTCCGATAAGTATGTTGGGAGACGATTTGACCGTCGAATATTACGGACGCGGACCGAAAGAAAACTACTGGGATCGAAAAGACGGCTCGCCGATCGGACTGTACAAAACTTCAGTCGATCAAGAAGTTAGTCTCTATTCCGAGCCCGGCGAGTTCGGCAATCGTTCCGACTGCCGTTTTGTAACGGTTTACTATAAGAACGGCGAAGACCTCGTAAAACTCCGTCTTACGGCGTTGGACGCCAACGGCGTAAAATCGAACGAAAACGAGCAAGCGACGCTCAATTTCTCCGTTAAGAGGGTTTTGGATCGCGATCTGGAATCGGTCGAACACAACTGGCAAGTTCCGCAACGCAACCGCGTCTTTCTTAACGTCGACTTCCAACAGCAAGGCGTCGGAGGAGACGACTCGTGGGGCGCGCAACCCTACCCGCAGTTCCGTTTGAACGGAAATAAGTACCGCTACGAGTTCAAGGGCGAGGTACTCGGCATAGACGATTAGGCGTTTAGCGCATAGGCGCGCGGCGGAGGAAGACGAACGTCGTTCCGTCGCGCGTTTGACGCCGTTAAGCATCGCGTCTTAAAAAAGGACGCGCAACGCGCGTATTAGAACGCGTTGCGCGGTTTGTTTTCTAACGCGACGGATTATCTGTTCGGGGCAAATCGTTCCTCATACGCCGAACGAAATCCAAAATAATCATAATAGACGGAAATACAAAGGGTTTTTTCGCTCTGATTATTCAGAAACTTTTCAATTTCCTCCTTAGAAGGACTTCTTCCTAATTGAATAAAAAGGCAGTCAATATTTCTTAACGCGTTTTTTCGGATTTCCAATAGCTTCGAACTGTTAAGATTAAAAATCCGAACAGTTTCCTCGACTTTTCGTTTTTTTTCAGGGGTTGCGTTCTCGTCGGAACGCGGAACGATCCTTCCGTTTTTCGCAAAGGCATAGTAATCGAGCGGATTTTCTTTCGACGGGTCGATAACGTCGGCGACGTTAAACTTAATTCCATTCTTTGGATCGTCCTTGTATTTTCCGCACGACTTGGAACGCGTACAGGATAGAAACAGATTGTTCCAATCGAACGTTTTTTGAGGAACGTCTTTGCGCCGTTCCAAATGCTCAATATGCGCGCGTTCCTTATCTGCGGACTCTATTGGACATTCGCAATACGCGCAGTATTTTTGCTGACGATCATAAAGCGCGTCTCGAATCCTACGGCGATCGTCTTGATCGATTTTATCCCAATCTTTACATTCGCGCGCGATTCGTTTGAAATTTACGGGAGAATCGCCTCGATTAAATCTGTGCATAATTCTCCCCGTCGCCTGAAACGAAAATTCTGTGGATTTCTATGTGCTGGAGCGGCGGATAATCCGTTCCAAAATGTTCCGCCAGAAGTTTATACGTCGCGCGTCCTTCGGGCGAATCGGCTTGACCTTCCGCCTCGAGACTTGCGTATCTTTCTAAAGCGCGAACAAAAAAATCGTCGCTTGGAGTGGGCGAAGCGCCAAAAATTCGACTAAGAATTTGTTGGCTTTCGACTCCGCGCGTTTGTCCGTCGACAGGAATAATTTCGCCGCGTTCTAAGACGCAAAGAACTTCCCTTGGAAGCGACGAAACGACTTGAGGACTATGCGTCGAAACGATAAACTGCACGTTCGGAAACGCGTTTTGCAAGTCGATCATTACTCGTTGTTGCCAAGACGGATGCAAATGCAAGTCGATTTCGTCGATAAGAACGATTCCCGGGACCGCCAAAATTCGTTCCGGCGTCATATTGAGCAAATCGGAATTGAGTTCCAGTACTCTTGACACGAGGTCTAACACAAGAGTTAGAACGATTTTATATCCGTCGCTTAATTGGGATTCCAAGCGGCAAGTTTTAAATTGGGCGTCGTCTTCGTAATCGACGATCAAGTCAAGGGGACTTACGATCGTTCGCAAGTTTTTGAAACCGGGAAGCGTCTTTTCTATGGCAAGTTGCAACGTTTTATATTCTAACAAGTCGTAATCGAAATTTCGTAGTTTCTCCCGAGCGCGTCGTCGTTTGTCTTCCAAGTAATCGATCCATTCGAACGTCTTTTTGTAATCAAGCCGACCTTTAAGAGCGCCGCGATAGCCGTCGTATCGATCAAACGCTTTGCGAAAATTCCGACGACGTTCCGGCTTTCTCACAAGCGCCCTCGACGTTTTGTAATAGGCAAAAACAGGAAAAAGTTTGTCGGGCGCTTTATGCGCGTTGATTCGATCTATGACGCCGTCGCCCCAAGCGAAAATCTCCTTGTTTCCGCGACCTTCAGGAATTTCCGCTTGCGTCGTCGGCGAATCGTCGCGTTCAAGCGTAACGTCCCAGCCAAACTTGTCGTTTCCGTCGACTGCGGTCGCGGCTATTCGCATATAAGGCGGCTTCAAAGAAGGCGTCCACTCGGAAGGAAAAAGAGACGGCTCTTTAATCCACGCCAAGCGAAAATCTGTTTCTTTAACTTCAGGCGACGGTACGTCTGGAAAATGAGAAAGAGCGACGCCCAACAAATAGGCGACGGCGTCTAAAACCGCCGTTTTTCCCTCGCCGTTTCGCGCGACCAATACGGTAGTTCCGGAGTCGATCATTTTGGACGGCGTATCGTCAGGCGGAGCGTTTTCGGAATATTCGTCGCGACTAGGGAAAACCAACTCCAAACGTTCGAAACAACGAAAATTATCGAGGGTTAAACTTTTTAATCGCATCGCGCGAACTCCGAAAGCGAAAAAAGACCGACCGTTGCGTCGCTCAAAGGCGACTGCGCTAAGCCCCTCGCGATATAATGCAACGTCGTCGAGAGAACGCGTCGGCATTATAACGCCCTACGTCGCAAGAGTCAAGGCTTCTTGCGCTTCCCCCCGCGAAGAAACGCGATCCAAATCGTCGTCGTACACAAAAACCGCGCAAAGCGCCGCCTTCGCAATGATTCAAAATAGCGCCGTTTTTCCGTGAACGCTTACCCCGCTTTTTTATACTCCTTGCCCCTGAAGTTTTCCAGACTTTGTCGCCCAACAGACGCTGATTTAAAGTAAGCGTTCACGGAAAGCCGCCGAATGAAATTCGGCGGTTGGGTTGGAACAAGGCGACGTTGCAATATTGCACGTTCAATTTAATGCGCCGAAGTAAAGGCGCGAATTTGAATTGTAACATACGGTTACTTTGTTCTGAAGTCGTCGGTTTTGTAAGCGTTCACGGTAAGCCGCCGCATTTAATGCGGCGGTTGGCGTAGATTTCCCGAAAAACGACCGATTTCAGATTCAGAAAAGCGCTTTCGCGCTCGCGTTTGATCCGGCGTTTTATTGCTCAAACTCAACCGCCGCATTATATGCGGCGGCTTACCGCGCGCGTTTTCCGTGAACGCTTACGATTTAAAGGGACTTCCGCCTTTCAGGAGTGGAAAATTTCAAAGGCGAGGAGTATAATTTCGAAACGTCCTTTACAAGTTCCTCGGTCGTTGATTTGGCGGCTACAAAAAAAACGCGAACGACTCGTTAGAATCGTTCGCGCTTCTCCGTTAAACTACTTATAAACTACTTACGCGCCAAGCGTTGCGTTATTTTCAATACATTCCGCCCATATCCGGCGCGGCGGGCGCGGCTTTTTCCTCTTTGGGCATATCGGCGATCAGCGCGTCGCTGGTCAACATCATCGAGGCGACGCTCGCGGCGTTTTGAAGCGCGGAACGCGTGACCTTCGCGGGGTCGATGACGCCCGCCTCAACGAGGTCTTCATAGACGCCGGTAAGCGCGTTGTAACCGAAAGCGCCTTTGCCTTCGCGAACTTTTTCCGCAACGACTCCGCCGTCTTTTCCGGCGTTGTCGGCGATTTGCATAATCGGAGCGCTACAGGCGCGAATAACGATGTTGTAGCCGACGCGTTCGTCGTCTTCCATACATTCGCAAGCCTTGACGCTGGAGGAGGCGCGAAGAAGCGCGACGCCGCCGCCGGGCAAAACGCCTTCTTCAACGGCCGCGCGAGTCGCGTGCAACGCGTCTTCGACGCGCGCTTTCTTTTCCTTCATTTCGGCTTCCGTCGCGGCGCCGACGTTGATTTTGGCGACTCCGCCCGCCAATTTGGCAAGGCGTTCTTCCATCTTTTCCTTGTCGTAGTCGCTGGTCGAAACTTCGATTTCACGACGCAGTTGGGCGATGCGCGCTTTGATTTCTTCCGCTTTTCCGCCGCCTTCGACGATCGTGGTCGTATCTTTCGAGACGACGATGCTCTTGGCGGTTCCAAGATCGGCGAGCGTGAGCGTTTCGGGCGAGCGACCAAGGCTTTCGAAGAGGACTTCGCCGCCGGTCAAAATGCCAATATCTTCCAACATCGCCTTACGACGATCGCCGTAACCGGGCGCTTTGACGGCGCAAATCTTCATCGAGCCGCGCAGACGGTTGATGACGAGCGTCGCGAGCGCTTCGCCGTCGACGTCTTCCGCGACGATGAAGAGCGGACGACCGCTGTTGACGACCGCTTCCAAGACGGGAATGAAGTCTTTAATGTTCGAGATTTTCTTTTCGAAGAGGAGAACGTAAGGATTTTCCAAAACGCATTCCATCTTCTGAGGATCGGTGACGAAATAAGGGGACAGATAGCCGCGGTCAAACTGCATGCCTTCGACCCACTCGACTTCCGTCTTGAGCGACTTGCCTTCGTCGACGGTGATAACGCCGTCTTTGCCGACCTTTTCCATCGCATCCGCCAACAGACCGCCGATCTCGGCGTCGTTATTCGCGGAAATCGAACCGACTTGCGCGATGCTTTGCTTGCTTTCCTTGACGGGAATCGCCATCTTTTGAAGCTCGGCGACGACGTCCGCGACCGCTTTGTCCATACCGCTCTTCATATGCAACGGATTGACGCCGGCGACGACCGCCTTCATACCTTCGTTGAAAATCGCTTCCGCCATAACGGTCGCGGTCGTGGTGCCGTCGCCCACGACGTCGCTCGTCTTCGAAGCGACTTCGCGAACCATTTTAGCGCCCATATTTTCGTAGGCGTCTTCGAGATCGACTTCTTTAGCGACAGTCACGCCGTCCTTGGTGACGAGCGGAGAGCCGAAACTCTTTTGAATGATGACGTTGCGACCGCGAGGGCCGAGCGTGACTTTAACCGTGCGCGCCAATTTGGAAACGCCGCGACGAAGAGCTTCTCGAGCTTCTTGATTGAAAGCGATCATTTTCGCCATAACTATGTCCTTTATATTCGAATACTCTTAATTTTTTTGGGGAATCGACCTAATAAACGCGAACTAATAGATGCGAACTAATAGATGCGAACTAATGCGCGCAAACTACTTGATAATCGCGAGGATATCGCTTTCGCGCATAAGGAGGAATTCGTCTTCGCCGAATTTGAAATCTTCGCCGGCGTAAGAGAGGAAAAGAACGCGATCGCCTTCGGCGACTTGGAACTTGCTACGGGATCCGTCGTCCAAGACGCGACCGTCTCCGACGCTGACGACGACGCCTCGCGCGGGTTTGTTTTTCGCGGTTTCGGGGAGGTAGAGCCCGCCGGCCGTGCGTTCTTCAGTTTCGTCGCGACGAACGACGACGCGGTCGCCGAGAGGTTGAAGTTTCATACCGCAACAACATTTCGTTTCGGTCGCGGCGTCGCACTTTTTCTTAGCCATTGTTAAACTCCTACAAAATTATTCTTGAATCGCGGCTCGACGCGTTTGTCGCGCGTCGTCCTGTATGGGTTTTATTGAAAACAACGATCGTCGCGACGACGAGCGACTAAAACGCTCGCGTCCGGCGTCGAATCGCGGAACCGACCACAAAAAAGCAAACGTGGCGCCAAAGACTGACTTTTCGCGTTTTTTATAGAAATAATAAGTTGATCGGCGTTTTTTACCGATCATATGTATTTTACGGGCTTTTTTTGACGCTTTGTCGAAATTTTCCCTAAACGTTTGGCGATAAGATCGGGGACTTTTCGTCAATTTGTTGATAAATCGAGGTCAATTTGGCAGACGTCGTTACAAGGAAAGGTTGTCGATTTGCATTTTTTTGTCGATTTTTTGACGCTTTTTTTCAATCGGTCTTTCCAAAAACTTTTGTTTTCAATACAATCGCCTACGCGCGCGACGCGTTGTTTGTCAACTTTGTCCTTTGCATTATCGTCGCGCGTCTCGGTTCTTGTCGGCGCGTTTCGACAATCCGACCTACTAGAACCGTGAAATAATTGACGACAAGACGAGGCCGATTTGTTATGTCAGTTCGATTTGTTTATTTTGATCTTGGCAACGTGTTGTTGCACTTTAGCATCCGCCGAATCGTCGGTCAGCTTGCGCAAGTCGTAAACGCCGAAGAAAGCGACGTCCAAGAAGCGTTTTTTAACAATCAAAACTATCGTTCCTATGAAATTGGCGAAATTTCAGAGGAAGAATTTTTCAATCGTTTTCGCAACGCTTTGGGAACGAACGTTGAAACGGAGCCGATGATCGACGCCGTGAACGAAGTTTTTTGGGCGAACGATCCTATTTTGCCGATCATTCGCAAGTTGGCAAAAACAAATTTCCCGCGTGGAATCTTGTCGAATACGAACGAGGGGCACTGGAAATATCTGGAAAACGCTTTTCCAAGGATTTGGGATTGCTTTCCCGAGCATAAAATCGCCAGTTTTGAAAAAAAGGCGTTGAAGCCGTTTCCTGAAATTTACGAGATCGCCTTACAGGACGCGCGTAAGGAACTTCCCGATTTAAAAGCCGACGAAGTTTTGTTTATCGACGATTTAGAGGAAAACGCGCGCGGCGCCGCCGAGTTTGGATTCAAGACGATCCATTACGTCGATTTCGACCAATTCCTAGGCGAATATAAGACTTTCGGTTTGCCGATTCCTTCTCGTTATTCCGTTGTGGAAGACGAGAACGCGTAATTTTTTCGTTTAACCCGCAAACGTTTATACCGAGAGCGTCTTTTATGGAAAACGAAAGCGTTAAACGTTCTTATTCAAAAGTCGTCGAATACGTCGAAGCGTCTCTTGCCGCGAAAAAATTGGCGATCGGCGGCGAATTACCCCCTGAAGACGCGATCGCCGAAGAACTTCATATCAGTCTCGAGGCGGCGCGCGACGCCTTGCGCACGTTGGAAACTTTGGGCGTCGTTGAGAAGAGCGCGACTTCGACCGTTTGTTTAACGGGCAATTTTTCCAAATCTTTTGCCGACGCTTTTGCGATGGCGCTCCTAGTCGGTTCGATCGATTTTTTAGAGATTGCGCGCCTACGCCGCACGTTGGAAGTCGAGGCGTTTACGCGCGCTTTTTCTTTGTTTGGCGACGCGAGCCTCCAAGCGGTGGAAAGGGCTTTGATCTGCTTGGAAAACAACGAGGCGAACGATCTTGACAGGGTTGAATACGACGCCGCGTTCCATAACGAAATTATTCGTTCGGCTCAAAACAAGTTGTTAGCGATGTTGTCGGAAGGACTCCTTTCCGTCTATTCGATGCAAATTAAGGGTGAGCTTTCCAAGTACTCTCAAGACGATCGACTGAAATTGCGCAAGGCGCACCGCGATATTTACGCCGCGTTGCGCGACGGAGATTTTCAACTGGGCGTCGACGCGATCGACGCCCACTACAAAATCATTGAATCTTATCTTGTTGGGTTTGAACGTCGTTGACGTTTAAATTTCTGCAACCGACAGCGGAAAAACGCAATTTTTTTTCTTTTCTCTTGAAACGCGTCCCTTACTGGGTTATATTTTAACTAGCGCGTCGGTTTCGTTGGTTCCGTCGCGACGATTAATTTGTCAATCTAGGAATAAAGGGATTCGTATGCGAAGGATATTGACCAAAATCGCGGCGTCGACGGCGCCGGGCGTTCTATGTTTTGCGAGCGTTCTATGTTTTGCGAGCGTCGCGTTGAACGATCGCGTTAGCGGCGCCGAAGGGGACGTCCTCGTGGCAAATTTTGACGGAGACGATTACGCCGATTGGAGCGTCGAAGGAAACGCGTTTGGCGCCGCGCCTGCTAAGGGAACTTTGCCCGGTCAAATGGAAGTTTCCGGGCACAAAGGCGCCGGACTCGTCAATAGTTACGTCGGCGGCGATCCTTCGACGGGCGTTATGACGTCGCCGGAAGTCGAATTGACGCGTCCTTTCGTCAATTTTTTGATCGGCGGAGGCGGTCATAGCGGAACCCGGTTTGAATTGCTCGTCGACGGCGCGGTCGTTCGCGTCGCGCGCGGTCCAAATCTCAATCCCGGCGGATCCGAGGCGCTCGATTGGGAAACTTGGGACGTTTCCGATTTGTCGGGCAAGAAGGCGCGGTTCCGCATCGTCGATTCCGAGACGGGCGGCTGGGGGCATATTAACGTCGACGAAATTACGTTGAGCAATAAAAAACGCGCCGGAATCGCGAATGTTCGCGAATGCGTCGTCGAAGGCGATTACTTGTATTTTACCATTAAAAAGGACGCGCCTTCCTATTGGGTTCGCGTCGAGGTCGACGGGCGAATCGAGCGCGAATTTACCGCAGGACTGGCGCTTGCTTCCGACGCCAAAGGAACCGCCGATTTTGACGCTTGCGTCGACCTACGCCCTTGGCGCGGGCAAAAAATGAAGTTTATCGTCGAAAAAGCCGACGACGAACTCGAATTTTCGCCTTTGCGCTTTTCCGACAAAGTCTACGACGGCGCCAATAATTACGACGAAAAATATCGACCGCAATTCCATTTCTCCCCGCGCGTCGGCTGGACGAACGATCCGAACGGCTTGGTCTATTACAACGGTCGTTACCATCTTTTCTATCAACACAATCCTTTTGGCGTCAACTGGGGCAATATGACTTGGGGGCACGCGACGAGTCCCGATTTGTTGCATTGGATCGACGAAGGGGACGCGCTCTACCCCGACAGGCTCGGAACGATTTTCTCGGGTAGCGGCGCCGTCGACTTCAACAATACGACCGGGTTCCAAACCGATCCGAACGGCTTGGCTCCGCTTGTTTTGATGTACACGTACAACGGACCGAGTATGCGTTACGGCGAGCCCGCCTCGCAAGCGTTTGCTTATTCGCTCGACGACGGCAAGACGTTCGTCAAATATTCGGGCAATCCGACGTTGCCTCATATAATCGGCGGCAATCGCGATCCGAAAATCTTCTGGCACGACGAAACGTCGCGCTGGATCGTCGCGCTTTATCTTGACGGCGAAGACTACGCGCTTTTCGCGTCCAAAGACTTGAAGAGTTGGGAAGAAATTTGTCGCATTGAAAAACTAGGCTGTTCCGAATGTCCCGATATTTTCCCCTTGCCGGTCGACGGCGACGAAAAGAACGTCAAATGGGTTTTCTGGGGCGGAAACGGCAAATATCTGATCGGAACTTTCGACGGAACGACCTTCAAGCGCGAGTCGGAGCCGCTCGACGCCAAATGGGGCGGAAACGACTACGCCGCGCAAACGTATTCCGACACGCCCGGTCGAAGGATTCAGTTCTCGTGGATGAACGGCGGACAATATCCCGATATGCCGTTTAATCAACAGTTTACCGTCCCGCGCGAATTGACGTTGCGAACGACGCCCGAGGGAATCAGACTTTTTACTTATCCGATCAAGGAATTGACGACGTTACGCGGCGACAAGCTCGAATTGACGGCACACGAGACGAAAGACGCGATCGAATACGCGCCGACGTCGGACGAATCGAGCGATTATAATTTGCTCGACGTCGAATTGACGTTAAAGGCGTTGCAAGACGCGGGCGATATTTGCGTCGCGTTGCGCGGACAAAAGATTCTGCTGAATCTTACGAAAAAAACGTTGCAATACGAGGACGTCGTAGCGCCTTTGTCGAGCGTCGACGGCGTCGTCAAGTTGCGACTCGTTCTTGATCGAACGTCGCTCGAAATTTTCGCGAATGAAGGCGCGTCTCAAATTGCGAAATGCTTCGTGCCCGAAGACGAAAACGACGCATCCGTCCTTAGCGTTTCCGGCGCGCGAGTCGAGAAGCTCGACGTCTGGACGATGAATCGAACTTGGAAATAACGAACGACGAACGAACCTTTGGCAAATCGCGCGTCGTCGACGCGCGAAACGTCGTCTTAGACGAACGCGTTCTTGCCTATTCGTCGACGTTTTCGTCTTCGTTTTTGAACAACGGCTCGGAAACGATCGTCGTGCGTCCTCGTTTCAGGGATTCAAATTCCTTTCTCGCGTCGTTTCGGATTTTGTCGTCCAATTCGCGCCGTTCGTCTTCGGAATCGCAAAACTCGCGTAATTTTTCTAGCGCCGCGCGTCGTAATCCGAAAACGTTCCACTCGGTTCCGTTGAAGACGAAAAAACTTTGCTTTGCGTTTGTTTTCAACGCTTGCGAGATCGCGTCGACGCTCCGTTCGCAATCTTCTTTCGAGACGTCTCCTAACTTCAGTGCGGCAAGAGCGTATGCTAACCAAATTTCGCCGCGCTCTTCGGAGGACAAATCGCTCTCGTCGACGGCGAGACGCAAATCTTTTAGAATATCGTCTTTTGTCGAACGGTCGACGTTTTTCGGCGAAGACGCAAGAGCTTCGAGCAAACGATTTTTTCCTCGATGAAACGCCGCAAAATCCAATTTTGAATTGAGTTGAGAAAGTTGTTTGCACACTTTGAGAACCGAAAGACGATCGTCGACGAGTTCGAACGCCGTGATTATTTGGCATAACGTCTCGCGTATTTCTCCGTCCGTCGCGTCGGGTCTTTCCAGCGCGGATTGGTATTCGTCGACCGCTTTTTCTATCCAGCTCTTTCGGCATTCCGGCGAATCGGCGCGTAGCGCTTTTTCGTAATAAAGATCGCCGCGTAGTTTTCGCGCGTCGGGATAATCAGGATTGTACTCCAGGCATTCTCTTAAATCGGCCAACGCGAAGTCGACGTCGCCTCTCGCTCGCCCCAAGCCCCAATATGATCGCGCGCGCCAATAAAGAACGTTGGCAGTTACGGTCGCCGCCGCTTTTTTTGACTTTGCGTTCAAATTGACGCGTTTTTCAAGAAACGTCGTGCCCTTGTCGCAGGCTTGTTTAAGGAAAGACGCGGCTACGTCGTAATTATTGACGAGTTCTTTTTCACCCGACAACGTCAAGGCTTGTACTTCTAAGACGCGCGCGTCAAATTCCCACTCGGGCGGACGTTTAGATTCTGGAATGTCTTCAAACGTTTGAAGCGCTTCCACACTCGCCTTGCGCGCATCGTCTAAACTTCCAGTTTCAATTAGACCGCACGTTTGAAGCCTCCAGTATTGGAATTGGCTGACGTCGGATAATTTTTCTGGACGGACGCGGTCGCGCATCAAGTCAAACGCGCGCGTCGTCTCTCCTTGATTTTCCATTTTTAGCGCCTCTTTCAGTCGCGCCTCGTCTGCGAATCCAAAGGCGGAATATGCTAACCTGAGACCGACGAGGAGTAAAACGACGGCGGAGACTAACGCGTTCGTTTTTGTAAAGACGCGCGAGGGCTCGAGTAGCGCGTCCAAGGCGATTAACGCGTCGCTTGCCGTTTGAACGCGCTTTTCTCGGTCGGGTTCCAAGAGACTTGTTAGAACGGCGACGACTTTGGAGGGCAATTTGACGCCTTTTTTTTTCAAAAAAACGCGAAGCGGAACAGACGGGGCGTCGGAGAACGGATCGAACCAATCCGATGGCGCTATTCCCGTTAGTAAGAAGAGATAGGTTCCGCCGAGAGAATACAAGTCTGACGTTGCGTCGAGCGCAGTCATTCCGTCTTTTGCTTCCGGGGCGATAAACGCGCGCGTTCCGACGACGGTTTTAGAATCCGTAGCGTTTTCGCTTTCGTCGTTTCCTAAACCGTAAAAACCGGCAAATCCTAAATCTAAAACGCGGATCTTGTCTTTGCCGATCAACATCGCGTTCGCCGGTTTGACGTCTCGATGTACAAAGCCCTCCTTGTGCGCCGAATCCAATCCTGCGGCGATTTGCCTAACGTAATCCGTCGCTTCGCGCCAATCTAGCGAACCGGCTTTCTTACGCCGACCGTCGTCGTTTTGAAAATAGCGTTGTAAATCTATTCCCTCGACAAACTCCATTGCCAAATAGGCGACGCCTTTATATTCCCCGCTAGAAAACGCGTAAGCGAAAGCCGAACCCGGCGGAATTTTTCCCATAGCTTCGCGTTCAGTCTCAAATAACTTAAGACGTTCCTCGTTGTGATCGTCGGCTTTCTTCAAAAATTTTACGGCGGCCGGACGTTTAATCACATAGTCAAACGCTTTGTAAACGACGCCCGTTCCGCCTTCTCCAATGATTTCGTCAAGTCGATAGTTGTCGACGTATTCCCCGAGTCGCGAGGAGGGGGCGTTTTGAAAGTCGCTCTCAATTTCGCTCGACGTGGATTCGACGATTTCTTTCCATTGTGGAAAACGACGAACGTACTCTTCCGTCGGAGTCGCCGCTCTGTTTTCAAATCCTAATTCGAGGTCGATTTCTAGTAGTCGCGTGAACAGTTCTAGACGCGCCGATTCGCATACGTCGATCGAATTCAACGCGTCTTCGATCGAGAAATTACGTTCTGGAGTCCATTCGTTTTCAAATTTAAACGCGACTTCCGCTATTTGATCAAATTCGAACGGTCGTTCGTCGTTCGACGATTCGCCCAACGATTCACTCAAAATATACTCCTTCCCTTGAAATTTTCCAAACGACGCCGTAAGTCCGAAGGGTTTTCTACCTCTTTGGGGTGGAAAAACTCAAAGGCGACGAGTATAGATTCCATTTTTACGTTTCCAAGCGGACTTCGTTAGAATGAACGTGATTAAGAACGACGCTCTTTCAACAAATCGTCGAGCCAACTCCCTCGAATACGTTCTTTCAAAAGAACGAACGTATTTCCTAAGTTCCGTTGTCGCTCAACTTGAAAAATTGGAATTTGACCAAACTCTTTTTTCCAGAGTTCCGCCGCGACGTCGACGATCCTTTGCGCCGTATCGAATTCCAAACCCGACGTCTTCGCCGCCTCGCCAAGCGTCGACCTAGAAAACAACTCTTCAAACAAGATTTCCACAGACGAAACAAATTCAAAAAGTTCGCTTATTTTTAAGACGTGCCAACGAATCGTCCGTGTGGTTAGCGACATTTTTTTGGCGATTTCCGCATCGTTCCAGCCCAACAATCTCAATTCGAGAATCTGACGACGCTTCGGATTATTTCCGAACAAACGCAACATTTCTTCCGCTTGCGAAGCTATTTCGGAGGCGAGTTCAGGCGACGGTTCTTTTCCCGCGACGTTTGCAAGCAAGTCTTCTTCCTCGCCGTTTTCGCCGAATTGGATATGATCGACTTGGATAGAATCTCCGCCGCGCTTGTCTGCGCGTTGTCGACGTCGCTCGGCGCATACTTTACGCGTGACAACTAGAAAAAGACGAGCCCATAAGTCGTTTTCTTTTTCGACGACGAGACAACCTTTCTTAACGCCCGAACAGAAACTGCGAAAAGCGCTGAGCGCGACGTCTTCGCCGGAGCGTTGCGCTTGATTAAGCCCGGTCATTTTACTCGTCGCCAAACGCTTCAATTTATCGAAATAACGGTCAAAAGCAATTTCGATCGCCCTTTCGTCGCCGTCGCTTAAACGCGTTAGCCAATTTGACACGGAATCTTCATAAGTCATTGTTACAATTACCCGACAATTTGCCCAAACGGGACGTCTAATAAACAACTGATTACTAGTTGCGATTTAGGAACGAACGAAACTTGTCAACGACTTAACGGACCCGGCACGCTTCCAAACGGTCCCACTGGATCGGGACCAGGGGAGATCCTACTTCTTTGCATAACTTCAGCTCTTTGCGTCGCAGTTGCGGAAGCAACTTTCGAGCCGTTTAAGTTTTTCACTGACCAACTCGCGTTTTTCGCGTCGATCCAACCTTTTTTCGACGCGTCGTTGTTCACTTCGGAAACGTAATAACGATCGCCGTCGATTTTTGTAATCGTGAGAAGATCCAGTTTTTTCAAGGCGACGTCTTGATCTTGCGTCGTCTGGTCTTGAGTCGCGTAAAGTTGGAATTTTTCGCCGATTTGGGAATAATCGTCGAGGGAGCCGACGTAATCGCCAAGTTTACGACGAACGGCGGCGCGACTTCCACGCGTCGCGACGTCGTTCGGAATATTGTTCAAAACGCAATCCAACGCATTAAGACCGACTTTATTGTCTTCCTTAGACCATCGGGCGTTCGTCAAAATTTTACCGATTCGCGCTAAAAATTGTAAGTCGGTTTCTTCGGAGGGAGGCGTCGAATCGACAATTTCCTTGAGAACAAACTTTTCTGTAACGTTCGACATATACCTTTCAGGGGTTTGTTTTGTCAAAACGCCGTAAGTCTTTTGCGAGCGCGTCGTCGTTTTCGAATAGGCGTAATTATACGCCTCGACAAGAGTAATCCGACCGTCGCCCAGACCCGCGTAGTCGGCGAATCCGCTCGATATTCCCTCAAGTAAGTAAAACGCAAACGCGCCGTAGAATTGACCGTCCTCTTCGATTTCCAGCGCTTCTTGACCGACGGAGCAACTCGTCAGCACGGCGAAAGCGCCCCCGTTTCGACGCGCAAATCCTTGGGAACCTTTCCCCATTTCGATCAGTTCGCGCGCAAAATCCCCGCCGACGGCGTTCTTGTCGTCATTAATCGACGAGTTGCGACAAGCGTCGAAAATTACGAGAACTTCCTTCGCCTTCGCGTCTTTTAAGACGTTCAATATGTCGACGAGCGGAATCAAGCCGAATTCTTTTCCTTTTTCAACGACATCCTTCGCCTCGTTTAATTCGCTTAAATTTTCTTCCGTCGCGAACGCGTCGATCGGACAAACGAAACTTCGACCTTGAACGTTGATTCCGTGACAACCGAAAAACACGATCAAACGCCCGTAGTTTGCTTTGGTCGCTTCGTTCAGATTTTTGAGAATTCCGTCGCTCGTCGCCTTTTCGTCGGTCAACAACGTCGAGTTCGCGTAATCGAACGTTTCTTGAACCGCTTGCGCGTCGTTGACGCAACCTTGCAACTCGCTTAGACCGTTTTTTTCTGGCGAATACTTGTCGATTCCAAACGCGAGCAGACGCGTTTGCGGTATGATGGAAGTCGTTGCGTCGACGTTTGTTCGCGCGTTGGTCGAAGACGTTTTCGTCGCTCCTTGCGTCGCTTGACGTTGCGTGTCTAACGTCTGCTTGACGGAACTATAGCCGTTCCAACCGTATTGAGCGAACGACGAAGCCGTCGTTCCAAACGCGACAAACACGGTAAGCAGAAACGATATGTTTTTCGTTTTCATTTGACGACCACTCCCTTCGTCGGTTTTGAGGTTTGTTTTTTTCCTGTCGCTTTGCTCGCGCTATTTTTTGAGGCGGTTCCGGCTTTTTTATTTGTCCCTTGAGACGTTTGACTTTGTCCTCGCGCTTTTTTCGCCCTAGCTTGCGCGTCTTTTTTTTCCTTCGCAAATTTTGGATCAGTAAACGTGTTAGCAAGTTCGTCGAAAAGTTTCGTCGGAATCGACGCCTTAATTTGCGCGTCGCAAAGCGGATATTCGACGTTTCCGCTACGATCAACGGCGACGGTTCTTTGGGCGATTCGAGCGGTCGTTTCTAGGTACGTCGCCAGCTCTTCGGCGCTAACCGTTCCGTTCTGGTCGCCCGCGACGTCGGCGGAGCCCTTCAAACCGTCGCGCAACGTCGAATAGAAACTCCCAACCAAGCGATCGTCGAATCGCGCGTTTTTCGTCGCAATGCGAAAGTACGCGAATTTTGTCGCTACGCGTTCGTTTTCGTCGTTCGTTCCGCGAGTCGGAATACGTTTCGGGTCGACGCCGTTCAAGACGCGAGAATTTTCCCCGTTTGAACCTCGCGTCGCAGCCTTCGGAGAATTCAAGGCGACGACGAAAAAGGCGCGTTCCAAATGAACTTGTCCGTCGTCCGTAAAAAGAAGCGCATCCTCTATTGCGTTTAACGACACAAGACGAGGGTCTTTCGCGTCGACTATTTGGGATTCGTCGACGTCGCACGGTGCGAAGAACGCCTCGCCCGTCGATTCGTCGGCGACGCCTAGGCTTGTCAAATAGATTTGCACTTCGCAAACGCCTTCTTCGTTTCGCAGACGTCTTTCTTGCGTTTCGCCCGGCAAGAGAACGAATTTGTCGGGCTGTTTTAACGCCGTTAGGAGCGCGTCGAGCGTTTCGCGCGTCGGTCGTTTTTTAGGATCGGTCGACGAAGCGGAATAAACAAGCGCGTTTTCCTCGGGAACGCCCGATGCGATCAGCGCGTCGCGAAATTCAACGAACGCCGCCTCGTTTTCGTCGTTAGAATCGTTGGACGCGTCGATAAAAATCGCCCAGCGATTCGAGCCCGACGTCGCGTTTGGGCTTTCCGAATCGTCGGCGCACGTCGACGCGCTTACCCCAAGTAAGACCGCAAACGTCAACAAGATTCGTTCAAGCAAACGTATCGTCGTCATATTACTCTCCTATTTGTTTGTCGGCGTCTAAAAATTCGCGGAAATCTCGAAACCCGCGTTTAACGTCAAATTGGAACCTTGTTCTAGTGAAATTCGATCTCTTCGGTCTCGACGGCTTCTTCAACGCATTCATAAAACGTCTCTGGGTCTTGCTTGAACCGTTCCAAAGACGCCGACGAAGCGTAGCGCAACGAAAAACAAGCGTACGGCTTTTGACCCTCTTCGATTTCAAGTCCGTTAACGCGAGTCAACGTCGTAGGCTTTTTTTCCGTCGGAATCGTTTGAACGTTGCTCGGTCCGAACTTACGACTGATCGTCAATCGATAAAACGCGACAAGAATTGATCCGACGTCGTCGTTTTGATCCGCGAAGTCGTCGTTTGACGCGACGACAAACGGTTCGAGCGTCGCGTTGGAGTCTTGATCTTCGTCCATAGTTCGCGTGTAAAATCCTGAAATCGTATGACGTCCGATTTTTTCGACAACCCAAAATCGCGCTTCGCCAAGGGACGCCAAAGGACGCGCGACTTCGGTCGGCTCCGCTTGTTCGATCGTTTCCGACTCAGCGAACGTTTCGTCCGACGATCCCTTTTGTTCGTCTTCCGTCTCCTCTTCCGACGCGGGGTCTATCACGCTAAATTTTGGCACGACGTAAGACTCGTATTGCGTGAGAAAGTTACGTCCGTCGATTAAGGCTCTAACGCCGACTCCGAATTGCGGAACTCGCGTTAAATTATAGGCGATGCGATACTTTTCGCCGACGTCGAGCGGAACCCATAACGCGCCGTCTATTTCTTCCGGAACTCGTTTTTCGATTTTTCCGTTTTTGACGACTTCGATCCAAACGCTTGCGGAACCGACGAGATCGTCGTCTTCGTCGACGTTTCCCAAACGCGCGTCGACTTCCTCGTCGAAGGCGATTTTCGAGACGACTTTACACTCGGGCGCGTCGTCGCCGTCGGCGGTTTTAAGCCCGGACAAACTGCCTGAAAATTGGAAATAGGAGGCGTTTGCGTCTTTGGGAGAACCAATTTCACAACGAAACGTCGGAACGTCCCCTTTCGAAACCGCGTCCGATTCGAACTCGATTTTGACCAACACGTCGTTCAATTTCTTCTCGAGGCTCCTTTTGAACCTTTCGTTGAACGAATTACGAAACGCCGCCGCCGCGTCGCGAGCGCGTTCCGAGGCAAACTGGCGCGATCTAGTGAAAACGTCGACCATAAGACTTAATTTACGCGTCTTTTGTTTTTTCGCGGAGACGTACAATCTCGTCGCTACTTGTTCCGCCGCGTCGTCGACAGTATTCAAAAGAGAGGAGGATTTGATTTTTGCAAACACGAACGGCTTGGCGTTGGGCGACGCCACGACGTACGGCGATTGTTCGACGGTTTCCGACCTTAATTTTCCGTTCTTCGCACGCGAGATAAGAAGATCGCAAGTATACGTTACGTTGCGCTGAACGTAACTCGACAATTCGACGGTCGTGATTTCCCCGTCGCCGTCTTCGTCCGCATAGCCTTTTAAACCTTCGACGAGCCAATAGGTGAAATGAGAAATTTCCTTGCCGCCTTTGGAGATCGCGCCGCTCGTTTGATTCGCCGAGCAACTTGCCAACGTCGCGACGTCGAAATCATCTTCTAGAGGCAAGAAGTTAAGAACGTCGCGATACCCGGCTCCGCTCGAGCCGCGTGTTCCGCCCGAATGGCACGCGTCGAACGCTAAAAAAACGTTTTTAGTGCGTAAGTTGTTTGCCGCCTCGCGCAACTCGCTCGCCGCAAGCGCCGTAGAAGGAACGACGGAAGTTACGTCGTTTTGCGTCTTGACTTTCGAATCCTTTGCCAGCAAGTACGTTTTGTCGTCGATCGCGTCGCCGTGGGAACCGACGTATATAAACGCGACGTCGTTCGGTCCGACTTTGGCTTTGAACGTTTCGTTTAGACCGCGAAGAACGTTTTCGCGCGTGGGCGACTGCGAATTTTTTACGCCGAGCGATTCGTCGCAGTACGCGTCGACGGAAAAACCAAGACTTTCCAATCGATCGATCATCATTTGCGCATCGACGTCGACGAAAGGAAGATCCGGCGCGCCGTGGGCGTCGAATTTTGAAACGGCGACGACCATCGCGTAACGTCGGGGAGCGGCAAACGAAGGAACGACAAAAAAAACGCTCCACGCGACAAAGGCGAGAAGAACGCGCGACGTCGTTTGTTTTGAAACATATTGGTTGATCATCCGACGAATCCTTCAGGTTTGACCAGCGACGTAAAAGTCCGCTTTGCCGCAGTCTTTTACGAACCTTCGACGAGCATTTCTCGAAAAGTTCAAATATTTTGCCGTCGAAAACTTTAACTCTTTATTTTAACAAGTGTAGAAACAAGAAGTCAAGTAGGCGAGCGTTCTTTTTGTCGACAAACGTTTTTTTATAAAAAGTCTTGCGCGGTCATATTGATTTTAAGTTTTGTGTTTGTTATACGTTGGGGGTTGCACGCGAGCGCTTGTAGAGAATATGGGAATCTGCTGAAAAGTTGGCAAACGAAACGCCTTTATTTTTGTCTTTTGGGGAAATTAGCAATATTTCTGCCCTTTGAAGAAAGAAACGTTAGTAGCGAGTAAACGTTGCAAACATTGGCGCGCGCCAATACTTACGCGACGCTTTGTTAAAAAATAACGGTTTTAGCGATTTTACGTAACAATCAAACAATTCTAAATATTTGTGTCGACCTTCCCCGATATACGGGGGTGAAGGGTTCCCGAAATTGTCGGAACTGATTCCGACAAGGGGTTGAAATATCGTTTCGTCGAATGCTTCTTTAGAATATTTCGACGAAAAAAATCCAAGGAAGGATCGTAAAATGAACGC
This sequence comes from Thermoguttaceae bacterium, assembly GCA_045641205.1. Taxonomy (GTDB): domain Bacteria; phylum Planctomycetota; class Planctomycetia; order Pirellulales; family Thermoguttaceae; genus RUG369. The sequence continues at coordinate 8,871 of JAZUGM010000338.1, read as the reverse complement.
TCGTATTGTTCGCAAAAACTCAGTCGCCAACGTCTCCGAATCCGCCGCTTCCTCCGCGTTTTCACAGCGCGCCGTTCTCGAAAGGCTCAGGCGAATTATTTTCTCCAGCGCAAGGAGACGCGCCGGAACGCTGGTCGTCGCCCTTGCCGCCGCGCTTGCGGGTACTTCCGCCGCCTTCGCGCAAACGCCTCTTGTCTTCGACCCGACTGCGGATATGACCGTCGGCGTCGGCAACGTGTTGACTATCTACAACGACCTGCGCGATTTACAGAATCCAAATAACGATCCGTCTAAGACTATTACGCTTGACGGAGGCGTTTTCGTTTATGATAGCGAGATTGTGGGATTGTTGGGAACCGATATACCCTTTAAAGGATGGGCTTGGGGGGACGACGGTGGAACAATTAGTGTTGGCAATCTTCCTTTGGTACTTAGAAAGACCTTGGGATATTCCGACGAAATGGGAAATGACAAGGCAATTTCCTTGACAAAAGACGGCGGCGGCGACCTTATTTTGACCAATGATATTGGCGTGTCATATTTAGACAATTTGACGATAAACGACGGTTCTGTGACTTTTTTGGGGAAACTCAATTTGGGTGCAGAATCTTCCGATGAGAATTACTCTAAAATTAAGTTGACCGATTCGCCATTGGTGGTGTATCCAGAGAGTAGAATAGACTTTTACGAAGGTCTCAATTCCCCCAATTATGCGATTAATACCGATCTTAACAATGCTGTTGGCGGTATCCAGATCGACAAGGGAAAAATCGTCGAAATATGCGGAAGTGAACGTTCTTTTGTTATTACTCGAGATACTAATTTTAACTCTGAGGGGAAGATTTCAATTTTCGGCAATGTAGGAATTCATACAGATTCTTCTCAGGGTAACAATAATCCACTGAGCCTAAGTTTATACGACGTCGATATCTTTTCGAACGGTCAAAATGATCCAAAACTTTTGAAATTAGCCGTTTGTACTCTAAATTCAGAAAGTAGTGAAGCTGGCGTTAATGAGAATGGAATCATAAAATTAACAGGAACAATCAATATTGACGGCGGCGATGAAAAAAACGGCTTACGTCCTACTACTGTTGACGAAGCAGGAAATGAGGTTGAGATACCTAATGCCGAATTACGAGTTACTGGTAAAACGATAATCAGCGGAACACTTGATAATAGAAACGGCGGACAAGCGACTTTTAACGATCACGTTACGATCGTCGGTCAGTACTACTCGAAATCGGAAAATCCATATAAAGTTAATGAAAAGGATAAGGGTATACACATAGAACGTGCCTCCGACTATTTCAGAAACGGATTGACGATTACTGAAAACGGTGAATTTATAGCAAAAGATTTTGGAATTGGAGCTGGCGGAACGTTAGAGGTCAAAGAAAACGGAAGCGCGTTAATATACGGTACGTCTCTTTTTGAGTCGAAAGCAGATGGGGAACGCGCGACGATCTTACTAAGTGGAAACGGTCTGTTGGTGGGAACCTGCGAAAACATTGACGCCCCCACTTATTTTGACAACGGCGGAAGATTGGTCTTAGGTAATTATAATGACCTAACCGATGGAACTATAAGTAATCCATATATGATTACGGAAGACGAATATGGACGTTCTACCCTACTCAAAATGAGTTTTTTACGCGACACAGTGGTTACGTTTACGCGTGAAGAAGCTAGAAATCAATCCGATTACATACACGGCGCGAAAGTGGCGGGGAATGGCGAAATCGAGATATTCTCGCCCGTCGGTTATTCGGAAACCGGCGACGACGTAACGACTTACGTCGCTTTAATGTCCGGCGACAAAACTGAATTCACGGGTAATACCGAAGTTAGACTTGGATCGCTCGCTTTGTACTGCTTTCCTGAAACGGGAACGACCGCCGATAGGAGGAGTTTTCAATACGGTAGTTCGGATCTTACGCAGAACACTGGCGTCTTTAACGTTTACGGCGAGACTTTAGGATCAAAAGAAGGCGATGAAATCGTCGACTATGGCACTAGCGGTCAACTCGTTTTTTGGCGCCCTAACGTTAGCGCTATTATGGATAAAGAAGGAAGGATAGGAACGGCGACGTTGGACGACGCGCCAATTCTTTACGCCAGCCAAGTGAACTTTAAGGCGGGCGACAAAGGTGAAGAAAAGGGTGCAAAGCTGTTCTTCAATACTTTTTTCAAAGAGCGCGTCTACGATTCGGAAGGCAATTATAGCGAGAGAGCGTTAAATGAAGAAGCGCGCAATCTTGGGTCTATTTGCGCCAATGAGATCAACTTTAGTTCGAACAATTACGTTTGGTATGAAAGCGTTTCTAATTTGTCTCCAAGCGCGACGATGACGATTACGCTCGACGCGCCTGAGATTACTATCGACGGGGCGAAAATAGACGTTTCCAACTCGTCTGAGCTGGCGGATTTGTTTGGCAAGCCTCTGGTTTCGACTACGGCGACGCAGATCGACGGCGGCGGTTTTAAAATAGAGGGTTCCGCTCAAACGGTCGCTTCTTACGCGAGCGCGCAGGGAATGACGAAGAAAGAGCGGAATTATGCGGCGAAAATTGACGCCAACAGATTGGCTGGAAATGATCTTGATTACTACGACGCGTTGTATAACGAAACGGATCCTAACAAAGTTCGCCAAACGATCCACAATTTGTCGCTCGGCGGTTACCAGATGTTGAACGCCTACGGGCATTTCGGTAACCCGACGAGTTCGTTCTTTGGCGGTTCGGCGATATCGGGGGAACATAAACGGGCGCAATCGTACGATCCCGACTATTCTGACTCGAATAACGACGGCGGTCAAGGCGATCAGAGCAATTATGGTTATCAACAAAGCGCGATCGCTCAAAACGGAAGTTACGGAGGCGGCGATCCCGCGATTTGGGGCGCCTATACCAACACGACGGTCGTCGGCTCCGAATACGACGACGACGGAATTACGATGAACGGTTATCGTTTGAGGCGTCAAGGCGTTATCGGGGGTGTGAAGCGTCAAATCGACGGTTCGACTTCGAGCGGTCTTTTCTTTGGTTTGTCGACTCCTGAAATTTATTCAAGCGGCAAAATCCAAGGTTACGGAAACTACGGTTCGCGTATGGAGATGGACGACTTCCAATTTGCGGGACACTTCGAGAAGGTCTTCGGCGATTTTTGGGAATTTGCGGCTTACGTCGGCGGCGGAACGCAATCTATGGATTGGAGTCGAACGGTCAGTTTGAACGACGGCGGTCTGTATCGTTTCAACGCGAAGGGAACCGGCAACACGTTGACCGGCACGTTGTATTTGGCTAATCGAATCGATTTAAGCGAGAATCTGACGTTCCGACCGATGATCGGGGTCGACTCCGAACATTCGTGGCTTTACGGCTTCGGCGAAGACCAAACGAGCGGCGGTAGCGTCAACGACGTAGACGCGTATATGCGTTGGCTCGCTCAACCGTACTTTTACGATAAAACGTACTACAATCGCAACACGGCTCGCGCGGGGGCGCGCGTGAACTGGACGGGAAGCGCCGGTTACGCCGGTTTGAACGCGCAAGCGTTTTACGGCGTGCAACTTGGAGGCAAGGACGCTCCCAGTCTTTCGTATCGGTCGGCAAGTTACGCTTTCGACGATATGGAAACGCACGCGATGGGCGGCGAGTCGCTTAGCGTCGGCGGCGGCGGTTTCGTCAATTTGAACCGTGCGAAGACGTTGACCGCGACTGGCGATTTCAACGTCGTCTGGTATAAACATGCGACGACGCAAAACGTGGTCGGAGGTCTTTCGTATCGATTCTAACGGTCGTGTGAATTAAACAAAGGCGCCGCGATGAAAAAATTCCTCAAATTGGATTTTTTTTCGTCGCGGCGGCGCCTTTTTTTCTTGTTTTTACCATATAATTCTATAAGGACGTTTTTTCGCAGATTAAAGTCTCCTAATTTAATCGGGGGTTCCACCAATGAAACGTTATTTTCGATTTTTCTGTTTGGCGTCGTTATTAGGCGCGTTAGTTTGTACGTCGACGTTTGTTTGTGCGACTGAGAAAAACGCGACTGGACGTTCCGACGCGCAACGTTCTTTTTTACTTTTAACGAGTTCCGCGCTTGAAGCGGTCGACGTTGCGTTGAAATCGGAGGGAACTCCGACCAAAGAACTTGGAACGTCAAAATTTTCCATCGAAGGTTCCGCCTTGCCCGAGTCGTCGTCCGAGAACGCTCAAGAAGGAACGTCCGAATCGTCCGAAGTCAAGCCGACGCAAATAGGCGTTAAGGTTTGGTTTGAACTTGCCGACGGAACGTTCGTCAATCCGCTTGCGAGGCGTTGGAGTCCTAAAGAACGTTTTTACGTTCACGTTGAAGCGGCGGTTCCTCTTTACGTTTCGTTGTTGCAAGTCGATCCGAAGACCGGCGATTCGACGACCGTTTACCCTTCCGAGAAATACGAAAACAGTAAAAAAGTTCTTCAAGCGGGCAGTTCGACGCGTTTGCCGGTCGTTTTTGCAATGGACGACGACTCTAACGACGAAATGATGTCGTTGATAGTCGTTCGCGCCGACTGGCTCGGGGTCGACGACGAATTGACGCGCAACGCGGCGACGAGCGTCGAGTCTCGCAACGGTCGCGCGGTGGTGACTGCGGAATTAACGGAAGCGGCCGCCGGTACGATGAAGTCGCTTTGCGACGCGTCGCTTTCGGGCAAAAGAGTAAATTCTGCGACGATTCGTAAAAATAATCCTGAAATAAGCGCGGATCGCGCTGAAGAGATAGCCGACGCGATCAACGAAGACGTTTCCTTCGCAAAGTTTCAAGCGATAGCGCCCGCCGAAATCAAAGAGTCCAAGAATGCGGAAGACGTTTGCTTTTATATGTTGGGGACGTCGAAAGTCGGGCAGTGGACGTTAAAAATCAAAAAATAAGAGAAGACGCGTTAGAGAGGGGAACGTTTATTATGAACAACGTGCGTTTAGACTTCAACGTTTGGCGTCGCGCCTTGCGTTTCTTGTCGCGTCAATTTCCGTCGATTTTTTTGGCGTTTTTGACTTTTTTGGCGCTAACGGTAGCGAGTGCAAGTTTTGCTTTCGACTCTGCGGCGAGCGACGATTCGGAAGACGAGTCTTTGCCGCGCGTTTTCGTGTTGTCGATCGCCGATTATCGTAGTTTTGAAAAAGCAGGTTTGCAGGGCGTAAAACACGACGTCGAGACGGTCGAGTATTTTTTTCGACGCAACGTTTCAGACAAATTGCTTGAATATTCGCGCGTCGATCCGGATCACGCGACTCCTGAAGCGACAATTAAGGCGATCAAGCAGCTTGAAGGCAAAATTGGCAAAAACGACGTCGTATTCTTTTACTATACTGGGCACGGCGCTTATGACCCTGAGAAAGGCGGGCATTATTTGATGCTCAAAAACGACGAAGGGAAAGGACAAGCTCTTTATCGTTCCGACGTCAAAAGGCGTTTGTTCGCTTTGAACGCGCGTTTGGTCGTGATCTTTACGGATTGTTGCAACGTAATGAGTCACGTGCCCGAAGGAACGGCTTTCGACGAATCCAACGGCGTTGCAGGAACTCGAAGCGTTAAAGCGTTGACTAATTATTCGCCCGTCGTTAAAAAGCTGTTTGTCGATCCCGCGACGCGCGGAGTCGTCGATTTGACGTCTTCCGTTCCGGGCGAGTATTCCTATGCGTTCACCGACGGGTCGGTAGCGACGACGGTCGCGATTAAGACGTTTGAAATCCTCAACGACGAATTAAAAGACGATTCGTCGGCTAAGATCGATTGGCGACGTTTCGTCGACGAATGGACGAAAGAGACGGAAGATTTTTCTCGCGAGAGACGTAGACCTGTGTTTGAGAAAGATCCGACCGAACAAGAAAAGCAAACGCCTCACGCCTACGAGCTTCCCGATTCCGTGCGATTGGGCGCGCGCGTCGCCGAACGCAACGGCGCCGTCGGCTTGCAGATCACCCAAATCGCCAAAGGTTCGCCCGCCGAAAAAATTGGTTTGAAAGTCGGCGACTTTATCGTTCGCATCGGCGAACGCGCGACGGTCAAAGAACAAGATTATAATCGCATCGTCGATTCCGAGCCGCGCGAGACGACGATAACGTTTGTTCGTTACGACGAAAACGACAAAGAAAAGGACGGGAAGGAACAAACGGTAGAAATTGAACTCAATGGAACGCCGATCGTCTTGGCGCCGCGCGAGAACAAGACTCCGCCCGACAAGACGCCGCAGGAATCCGACGAATCGACGTCGGACGCCGAAGACGCGACGGAATCTTCGTCGGATCGCGCGATCGAAGAACACGAGCCTTTTGTCGGTCTCGCGATTACTAGTGGCAATAAAATCGCCGCCGTCGCGCCCAATTCTCCCGCCGCCGACGCCGGTTTGAAAGCGGGCGATATTCTAGGAACGTTTGACGGCGTAACGATTTACGATTCGAAAGATTACGACGATGCGGTCGTCGCGTCCCAAGACGAGGCGGTTCTTGGAATCAAAACGAAAGACGGTCGAAAAATAACGGTTCGTCTTAAGGGGATTCGAACTAAGCCGCGCGCGAGTACGAACGGCGTCGCGCAAGGGTTCTCCGGCATTGGACTTTCGCGTAACGAAAATTCTTCTCCTAAGGTTATGGGCGTTAAGAAAAATTCGCCCGCCGCAAAAGCCGGGGTTGAAGTCGGCGATGTGATTCGTCGTTTTGGCGGTCGTGAAATCGCCGTCGTAAAGGATTACGTCGATCAGTTGAAAAGCGTTTCCGACGAAGAAGAACTTGTCGTTTTGAGAAACGGCGAACTTCAAACGTTGACGCTCGTCGGTTTACGTAGCGTCTCTTCTAGCGAGCAAGAATCGCAAGCGAGCGCGCCAAGCGACGCCGGCGACAAGCCTAAACGAAAAGGTCCCGTGTTTGGCGCCGGTTTGAGCGAGTCGCAAGGAAACGAGATCGTCGATGTAGTCGACGGATCGCCCGCTGATAAAGCCGGATTGCATATCGGGGATAAATTGCTTAAGTTCAACGGAAAAACGATCCAAGGTAGGGACGACTTTATCGAAGCGGTAGACGCCGCCGAGAGCGCCGGTCAAAAGACGGTCGAGGTCGAATACGAAACCTCCGGAAGGCGTTTTACGAAAGAAGTTGAATTAAATATCGACTAGTCGTAAGTTCCGCGCGTAAACGCCGCGTTTCGTCTTTGCGGCGCGCGTTTGCGACGCTTTTTAAATACGAAAAGACTAGAAACAGAAGAAATTAAGACAAAGGACGTGAAATGCGCTTGCATCGCAACTTCATACAAGCTATGGCGATAGCGGCGGCGTTGGTCTGCGGAACATACGGAGCGGAGCCGCCGACGCAAAACGCCGATCTTTCTTTTGCGTTTCGTTTTTTTAGCCGAGCGACGGAAACGTTAAAGCCGACCGACAATTTTGTTTTTTCGCCGATTAGCGCCGAACGAGTCGTAGGCGCGATCGCTCTTGGCGCGGAAGGCAAAACTAAACGCGAAATAATCAAGGCGTTGCAACGCGACGAGAACGACGACGTTTGGCTCGAGCAAACGTCGAAGTTATATCGCGCGTTGCGCGAGGCTCCTGAAACCGCGACGTTTGGCGGATTATGGTTGCAAGAAGACGTCGCGCGAGTTCAAACGGATTTTTTAGCGCGACTTGTCAACGCTTCGATAATCGATACCATTTCGTTTGAGGATTTTTCTTCGCGCGACGCGCGCGCCAAAATCAACCGAATAATCGCGGAAAAAACGGGAAATCAGATTTCCGAATTTTTTAGCGAGGACGAAATTCGAATCGACGCGCGCGCGATTCTTGCCGACGTCGTCGCGTTCGACGGAAAGTGGTCCAAGCCGTTCGATCCCGAATCGACGACCGAGCGCGATTTTGTCGACGTCAACGGCGATAAAACGCCCGCGCCTCAGATGCGAACGACCCTTCGCTGTCTTTATTCGGAAACGAACGACGGTCAATACGTTGAAATTCCCTATCAAGACGCGCGTTTTTCTTTTGTTGCGTATCTTCCTCGCGCCGACTTGAAATATCGTGATTTTGAATCGACGCTGACAGACGAGAAGTTTCGTTTAGCGCGCGAGGAGACTTCCGAAACGGAAATAGAATTGTTTGTTCCCAAGTTTTCCGTCTCGACTAAACTTGAACTGTCGTCGACTTTGAAAAAAATGGGCGTCGTCGAAGCGTTTGGGGATTCCGCTCGGTTTGACGGAGTCGACGAAGGCGCGGACCTAAAACTCGACAAGATTAATCAAGGAGTCGTTCTTTCGCTCGACGAGTCGGGAACCAAAGCGAGCGCGACGACGTCGGGTTCGTTTGTTCCGAAGAGTCTTCCGTTTGTAACGTGCGATCTTAGTCGTCCGTTCGTATACGCTATTCGAGAAAATTCATCGGGCGAGTTGCTGTTTTTAGGTCGTTTTGTCGCCGTCGAGCCTACCGTCAAAACGACGACGGACGCCAAGTAGCGTTCCGAATACGCGACGTAAAACGTCTCCTTTGTTTGTTACGGGAGGCGGAGCGATAAGAAAGACAAAATTTTTAGAAAAAATTTTTCCCAAAAATAGCCTCTTTCAGTTCGTTCTTACCATTATACTATTGTGAGGACGAAGCGACGAACCGCGCGTCAAGCATACGAAGTTCGTCGCGAACGCGCCTCGTTCAAAAACAGAGCAAGACGTCGAGGCAATTTGACGCGCGTCGTTATTTGCCGTCGATTAGATTAAAAACTTTATTGAGGAAAATTACTATGAAAAAGAGTTTGATTTTTGCCGCCGCTTGTTTGTTTGCCGCCGTCGGACTTGGAAACGCGTTTCAAGCGCAGAAGTCGGAGGCCAAGCGGTCTTAGGAAGACAAATGTCTTA
>JAZUGM010000337.1:0-5807 GCA_045641205.1 Thermoguttaceae bacterium | reverse complement strand
CGCCGATTTTCGCGCCGCGATAAGCGTCCGTTTCCAAGCCGCGCGTTTCGAAAACGAGCGTCTTGCCGTCGGCGTAATTGTAGATGGAAACTTCGGTATTCGCCGTGTCGCCCGCGTCGACGTAAGCGTCGTCTTTGCGTTCCGCTTGGTATCCAAGTCGCCCGCCGTAAGAAATTACGCTCGTCGGGAAGACGTCGGCGCCAAGCCACGTGCGCGCAAGATCCGTTTGGTGCGGTCCTTGATTGCCCAAGTCGCCGTTTCCGTAAAGGCGTTGCCAATGCCAGTCGTAATGGAAATTCGGGCGCGTCGGCGGATCGACGATCGGCGCGGGTCCGCTCCACAAATTGTAGTCGACGGTTTCGGGCACGGCGTATTTTCCAAGCGCGCCGATCGACTTGCGACGTTTGTAACACAGACCGCGCGTCAGTTTAATTTCGCCGATTCCGCCCTCGCGCGCGAACGCGTTCGCCTCGAGAATCGCAGGATTAGAACGACCTTGCGAGCCGACTTGGCACATCACGCCGTATTTTTTAGCGCAAGCGACCAACGCTTTGCCTTCGTGAAGGTTGTGGCAGATCGGTTTTTCGAGATAAACGGACTTGCCCGCTTGCATCGCCCAAACGCCGCAAAGCGCGTGCCAATGATTGGTCGTGGCGCAAGAGACGAAATCGAGCGCGGAATCGCCGAGCGCTTCCCTCATATCGGCGACGATCTTAGGACGATAGCCCGACTTTTGTTCCACAAGATTCGCAAAACTTGCGGCGCGTCGCGAGTCGGGATCGCTAAGATAGAGAACTTGCACGCGAGGATCGGACAGATAATAATCGAGGTGCGCGCCGCCTCGCCCGCCGCAACCGACAAGCATCATACCAAGTTTGTCGTTGGCGGCGACCGACTCTTGCGCGCGGAGGGATTTCGGCGTCCAGATTCCGCTAGACGCGACGGCGACCGACGCGGTGGAAAGAAGCGCCTCTTCAATAAAACGTCGTCTTGAAAGATTGGACATTCTGACTGACCTTTCTAATAATTACAAACGATTTCGACAAAAGCGACTTTCTGCGCGTCCGTCGCTAACGATATTGTAATTTTACCCGTTCGTTTTTAAATTGCAAGAAAAACAAAAGAACAGACTCGACAAAAAAGAAAAAACGTCGGCTGAATATTTCTTAACGGTAAGCGTTCAAGGAAAGTTATACAAAATTCCAACCGACGCGCTAATTTCCGAACAAACGTCGCGTAGAACCCGCCGTGCAAACGGGGTTCCGAATAAATTTTGTAAGCGTTCACGGAAAACGAGATCGGTGAGCCAACCGCCGAATTTAATTCGGCGGGTGGCGTTGGACAACCAAAAAACGAACGATTTCAGAAAACAACGCGCCACGCTCGTATTTGAACGTCGCCCTTCATTATTCAAACTCAACCGCCGCATTATATGCGGCGGCTTGCCGTGAACGATTACCTTTTAACGAGCTTCTGAAATAGCCTTGACAAACGCGTCGTAATCGGCGCACGACGCTAACGATTCAAACGCCGCGTCAAGCGTTCCTTGCGTTTGTCCTTCAAGCGCCGTTTCAACTTCCGCGATAGGTTTATTATAACGTCGCGCGACTGCGTAAATAAGTCTGTCGCGCCTTTTGGCTTCTTGTTCGCGCTGTTCTTGCTCTAATCTCTCAACGCGTTCGAACAACGCAACGTAATCTTTCTTTACGGCGGCATAGTCTTTCTTTACGGCGGCGTAGTCTTCCAATATCGTATTTCTGTAGAGAGTAGAACGCCGACGACTTTCAATATAAGCTCTTTGTTTTGGCGTCGCTAATATTTCAAACATTTGATCTATCAACTCCCTTGATTTCGGGCGTCGAATTCTCTATTTGAAGCATCTCTTCTTCGGAAGTCGACTCTGGAAATCGAAACACTTTTAACCAATCGATTAGTTGCGGATTACGTAAGCTCGGCGAAAACGCTTCGCCCGCTTTTGGAATTCGAACAAAATAAAGCGACAAACAATCGCTAAACACGACGTCGGCGTCGACCGACATTAATTTGATCGTTTCAAATTGCGTCTCTTTCAATTTTTTCGTCAAATCCGGCGTCAAATTTTTAATTTTTTGTAGTTCATAATCCGACCAAATCGGAAAGTCGACAAACACAATTCCAATGACTTTATGCAACTGGATATAAGAATCGCCCTTTTTTAATTGCTCCACCGCGAGTTTTTCAAGATAATAAACGACGCGCTCGCGAAAATTCTTATGATCCCACGTTTGCATCTCGACGTCGTACTTATTGCCTAATTCGTCTTCAACGGCAAAATCAAGAACGACGTCCTTATCGCCGTAACGTTGAGCAAACGTAAAAGGATTCTTGATTTTTATCGACTTGACGGGCGGCTCGCCAACGTTTTGAAGCACGGCGTTCATCAATCCGCAAAGAAAGGGAGTCGACTCGGTTCGACCAAACATAATGTGAAAGAACCAGTCTTGACGAAGATTAACGCCCAGACTAACGAGGCGATAAAGATACTCTTTCAGACGCCCTCGATCCCCGTCTACGCGTTCGCTTTCGTTCAAAGCGCTATTGTTCTTTTCCACATTCGCCCCCTGATCGTCTCCTAGTAACAAAATCGCCTTTGACTTTTCCGTCGTCCCTAATTACAAGCGACTCTTGGAAATTGCAAAGGCGACTACAAGATATTACTCGACTAACGTCAAGCTATATCAAACTTTATCGGCGTCGGGAACGACAAATTCGCCGCGATAATCGCGCGATTCCAACGCCGTCGCTTCGGGATCGTCGACGAACTTTTCGGTCGTCGGATCGATTTTGAGCATACGTCCCATCGAAAGGGGATATTTTTCGAGGTCGACGCCGTTTTTAACGAGGTGGTCGATCGTTCGTTCGAACGTGTCGATATTGTCGTCGACGCCCGGCACGTCGGCGATAATCTTTTTAGCTTCGTCGACGGAAACTTTGTTGTTTTCGCCGAGATAGTAGGAGATATTGCCGATGTGGCTGAGTCCGGCGGAAAGATGCCCGCAACGCGCGTCGGCGTTCAAACTCGCGTAGTCGTTATTAATGACAGCTTCGACGAAGTTGTTGAAGTGATTGTGATCGCCGCCGCCGCGAAATTCCTTGACCAGCTTCATATCCTTGTCGAAAGCCGCGCAGTAGCCGTATTCGATTTGAACGAGATAGCCTTCGGAACCGTGCGCGACGACGCCGATTTTCGCGCCGCGATAAGCGTCCGTTTCCAAGCCGCGCGTTTCGAAAACGAGCGTTTTGCCGCCGTCGTAATTGTAGATCGAGACTTCCGTATTCGCCGTGTCGCCCGCGTCGACGTAATTGTCGTCTTTGCGTTCCGCTTGATAGCCCAAACGTCCGCCGTAGGAAATCACGCTACTTGGGAACGTATCGACGCCGAGGAATTTACGCGCAATGTCCGTTTGGTGCGGTCCTTGGTTGCCCAAGTCGCCGTTTCCGTAGAGGCGTTGCCAGTGCCAGTCGTAATGGAAATTCGGACGAGTCGGCGGATCGAGAATTTGCGCCGGACCGCTCCACAAATTATAGTCGACCGTTTCGGGCACGGAATATTTTCCAAGCGCGCCGATCGACTTGCGGCGCTTGTAGCACAGACCGCGCGTCAATTTGATTTCGCCGATTCCGCCCGTATTGGCGAATTCCGTCGCGTCTTTGACGGCGGGATTCGAACGGCATTGCGAGCCGACTTGGCACATCACGCCGTATTTCTTCGCGCAGGCGATCAACGCTTTGCCTTCGTGGATATTGTGGCAAATAGGCTTTTCGATATAAACCGACTTGCCCGCTTGCATCGCCCAAACGCCGCAAAGCGCGTGCCAATGGTTGCACGTCGCGCACGTGACGATATCGAGCGCGGGATCGTTCAACGCGTCGCGCATATCGGCGACGATCTTGGGACGATAGCCCGCCTTTTGTTCGATTTGATTCGCGTAATTTTCCGCGTGTTTCGAGTCGGGATCGCAAAGATAAAGGATTTGCGTGCGTTTGTCGCCAAGGAAATAACTGATGTGACTGCCGCCGCGACTGCCGCAACCGACGATCATCACGCCAAGTTTGTCGTTGGCGGCGACTTTCTCTTGCGCGCTAACAGATTTAGGAAGCCAAAGTCCGCCGGAAGCGGCGGCGAAAGCGGCGGCGGAAAAGAGCGCGTCTTCGATGAAACGTCGTCTTGAAACGTTGCACATAGGAATACTCCGTTTTTAACGTAATAATAACAAACGATAAGCGACGCCGCGTCGCGCGCGTTTCGTCGCAAATTACATACAGTTTACAATTTTACACGTTCGTTTTTGAATTGCAAGAAAAAAAAATTTGTCGAAAATCGACAAAAACCGTCTACTAAACCGACTTTTTTTATAGGCTCGATTCGGTATAATAATCGAAAAGGCAGTGGCGCCGAAATTTTTTAGAAGGGTAATTTCAATGGCTTGCGACGCGTTTTCCGCAAATAATCCCGTTTGGTTGTACGACGAATTTCATTTTTCGGGCGTCGATTATTCCGACAGGGCGACGACCGAAAATTTTGAAAAGCGTCATCGTCAATTTCGCGATTTCGACCTTGAATTTCAACGCATCTGCGAACGGACGGGCTTGTCGCCCAACGACGTCGTTTTGGACGTCGGTTGCGGCTCCGGCGCGTTCGTTTTGCCCGCGTCGAAATATTGCCGCAAAGTTTACGCCGCCGACGTTTCCAAATCGATGTTGGAAATACTTCAAGGAAAATTGGACGCCGAGGGAATCAAAACGGTCGAACTTCTTCACGCCGGTTTTTTGACGCTTCCGCAATTAGCGGAGCCGCTCGACGTCGTAATTTCTTCGATCGTGCTTCATCACATACCCGACTTCTGGAAAGTCGTCGCGCTTAAAAAGATCGCCGATGCGCTCAAGCCGAACGGCGTCTTCTATTTGCTCGACGTCGTATTTGCGTTTCCCGTCGAGAAATGGCGCGAAGGCGTTCAAAACACGCTTGATTCTATGGAAAGCGCGGCGGGTCGCGAGGCGAAAGCGCATATTTCGGCGGAATACAGCGCTTTCGACTGGGTTCTAGAGGGCGCGTTCGAGCGCGTTGGACTCAAAATCGAAGCGATTTACGACGACGCCCCGTTTTTGCGCGCTTACGTCTGTCGAAAAGTCGCTAAAGAAGCCGAAGAAATCGTCAAAGCGCCCGAATCGCCCGTCGTTACGCGCGAACAGGCGCGCGAAATCGACGCGCGCGCGACCGAACGTTTGCGCGTCCCTTCCCTGCTCCTAATGGAAAACGCGGGGCGTTCCCTTGCGGACGTCTTCGTCGCGAACGCCGCGCGGCTCGATTCGGGCAAGACGCCTCGGCGCGTCTTGATCTGTTGCGGCAAAGGAAACAACGGCGGCGACGGGTTCGTCTTGTTCCGTCGTCTCGAAGCGCTGGGGTTCGACTGTCGAATCGTCGCGATCGGCGCGCCCGCCGAATATCGGGGAGACGCGCGTATAAATTTGGACGTCGCGCGCGCGATCGTCGGCAAAAATAGGGAAAAGCTGTTCTTTTGGCAAGAAGACGCCGCGCCCCTTGAACGTTTGGCGCAAGAACTAGACTGGTGCGATTGGGCGGTCGACGCCCTGCTTGGAACCGGCGCGTCGGGCGCCTTGCGCGCGCCTTACGACGCGATCGTCGCGCAAATTAACCGCTCGAAAAAGCCGGTCTACGCCGTCGACGTTCCTAGCGGACTCGACTGCGACGACGGCTCCGTCGCTTCCAACGCGATTCGCGCGCGACTCACGACGACGCTAGCCGC
>JAZUGM010000336.1:0-4190 GCA_045641205.1 Thermoguttaceae bacterium | reverse complement strand
AACCTCCGTTTTTAAAATAACTTTCTACGTCCTTTTCTGTCATATAACTACTTGTAACGTAGGTTGATTTAATAATATCTATATATTTATCGATTTCTTGCCGATAAATCTGGCGTCGTATAAATAGGTTTACGGGCGAATTTGTCATAGGACATATAATACAACCAACTCGATTGCATCCTTTTTTATATGCCTCGTTGACAAGTAATTTATTGGCAAAAGTATATAACCAAACCTCCGCTGAAGTCCAATCTAAAATAGAATGATGGCTATATTGTCCTTGTTGTTTTTTTCCGAAGTTTTCTTCGTCATATTTCGAACGAGTAAAGCTTTCATATTTTCGAACGCCGACGAAATCCAGACCTTGAAAATTGGCTTTTTCAGTTAGTTGTCGTAGCAGAAGTGTTTGCGGCGCGCTTTTGTACACGCTACAGCACCACCGTAACTCTCGAGAAGGAGGTCCAAAGACTCTCCATAAATATTCTGGTTTTAATTCGCTTCCAGGTCTTGCCTCATAGAAAGAAATCTTTTCCTTTTCACATTCAATACGAGTTTGCTCAATAACGTTTAATGTGTCTGGAAATTCTAGTTGCGTATTGGCAAAGACGACTACGTAACTGCTTTTAGGTAAGGTTTTTTTCACAAGGTCGAGTAAGACGATACTATCCTTACCACCAGAAAAAGCCACATGAAAACAATCAAGTCTATCACGATATTTTTCGTATATGCTTTTAATTTTTTTGACAGTCGTACTTTCAAGAACTCCTAATAACTCTCTGTTTTTCTTGATAGTCTTTTCAATATCAATTTTTCTTAATTTTATACCATCTGGTTCTGGTTGTTCGTATTTTCCAGTACTATCTTCAAAAATAATTTCCGGCGTATGGCAATAGTCTTTTCCCTTAAGACTTGCGACCTTTTGCCCTCTGTAGAAATAGACGTTAGCTTCCGCCCACATATATGGGACGTCGTTTTGTTTGTCGTAATTCCAGAATTTATCGAAGCCCAAGATATCCAGTTCAGCGGCGTAAACGGGTCTTGGCTCTTTCGACATTTTCCCTTCGGTCAGATTTGTATTGAGTAGAATACCGCCGGTTTCTTCGTCGTAAGTATACGAGTACATCAGCGTTTTTCCTTTTCGATTCTAGCGATTTTTACTTTTTTCAGCAATTCTTCAATTTTCGAATACTTTTTCTGCCCTATGTAACCGCAAGTCGTTAGAAAGTTTAGAACCGAATCTTTCGTAAGTGGAACGCCGGAAGAAAGCGTCGCGTCTTCTAAAATTTCGTCGTATTCCATTTTACGTTCTTTACGAAGTATAACGCCGACGTTTGCCGAATTTACGGCGGAGCGAGCAAGTACGAATTTTCTGCTAAATCGCGGTTGACAAAAAGACTCGAGTAAGAATTTCGACCAAGCGACGCCCGGATTGGGATACGTCGAAAACGAAACGAAGCAACTCAAAGGCAAGTACGCGCGATCACCCATTAGTTCGTCGATTATTTTGTCAATTTCTTCGACGTCGAAAGAGACGGACGCGTCGCTGACAAATTCGTCTTGCGAGGTTCGAACCATCGCGTCGTATGCGGCGCCCAAGGAGGGGGCGTAAGTTAATCTGCCCGTCAATTCCTGTTCCCACTCGTATAATTGTTCAAGCGAGACTCGGGATTCATTACGGCACATTATTTTAATAAGGTCTTTTGCGTTATATCCCAAGCCCTTGAGCGTAACGACTCGTCCTCTCAACTCGTATTTGACGTCAAGACAATCTTTAAATAAGATTCGTTGCAAACAATTTAAATCGACTTCCTCGTAACGCAAGCTCATATTTCCGACGGGCATATTATTGAGCGAGGCGTAATTGTTGAGTCTGACTTCGCGCTCGACGTATTCTTTGGCGGCTCGTCGATCTTCTTCGTCGACGAGGATTTGATCGAGTCTTACGTAGGAATCTTTGACGTTTCTTTCGAAGTCGCCTCCTTTTTTCAGAACGTCTTTAATTTTTTCTTCGGGCGCGAAGGGCAGTCTTTCGACGAGTTCGTCGCTTGACACGACGGTTCCGTCCCCCCAAACGCGCTTGATTTCTTTTGCGATTTTACTTTCTTCAACGTTCTTTTCGGAGGCGTCCGTTAGAAAACCGGCGAAACGTCGCGGTTCGCAATATTCGGCTGACGCGACCATACAAACGCCGTCCAACGTCGTTTTGACGCGGTTTTTCAGCAAATCGACGGAAAAGAAATCGGGCAGTTCTCCGCGCAACTTTTGAAAAAGCGGCTCGAAATAGACGAGGTTCGCGCCCGAATCGAACGCTTGTCGAATCTCGCGTTGAATCACGACGTCGGCTTCGTCCGACAAAATATAGATTCTGTTGTTAAAAAGACAACCTTCCCGACGGAGAATCATTCGGATGCGATCGTCGACGTAATCGTCGACGTTTGGGAATTTTTCGCTCGTATAACGACGCAACTTTTTTAGCTCGAGCTTGGAATCCAAAGGAAAACCGTTGGGGAAGCGCTCGATAAGCGTTTGTACTAAGGCGACGCGTAAATCATACGAAGGATTTGACGGCGCCGTCGATTCTTTTTCGTCGACTTTTGGAGATTCTTCGACCTCCTGTTCTTCTTGCTCTTCCTCTTCTGCCTCTTCTTCAAACTTCTGATCGCTTGTTTCCTCTTTTTTCCGTCTTATGAACCGATAGAGCGGACTTTCTTCCACTTTTCGTTTTTCGTCGGCAAATTTTTCTTCGTCTTCTTCTTTAGCCTTATCGTCGGCTTCGTTTTTCCCAAGAGACCGACTCATTAACTGCGGATAAAGCGCGACGACCTCGCGAATTTTATCTTCGGGCACGAACGTTTTTTCGACGAGCGTTTGAATAATCTCGTCTTCGGTTCCCTCGACGCTTTCTTTTCTTAAAACGCGTTCGATTTCTTCGAGGATTTTTTCTTCGTCGGGCGCGTCGTCCGACGTTCGTTCAAAATAGAATTTTTTTCTGACGAGATTCGAATTGATTTTTCTCAGCCAGAATGTGAAAAACTCAGCGGAAACGAGCTTTTTTTCAACCAACAGTTCCTTGTTCCTTTCGAAGAACGCGGAATAGTAGACGATTTTGATTCCAGAATCAAAGAGTTTTTCGGCGATTTGTTCGACAAGATTTTGCGTGGAACGTAAAACCGGGTAGACGACGCCGTTGAAGGGCGCAATCAACTTTACGATCATACGATTCAGTACGACGTACTTGGCGTTTATAAGCGATTTTGCCTGTTTAGCCAATTTGAGGAAATCGTCGCGCAACGAATTGAGTTCTCGTGGCATTTTTCCTCTTAGAGCTTCAACGGCGTTTTCAAATTGTTTTAACGCGTCGGTCGACTCGACGTTTAGTCCGTCGGGAAAGAATCCCACGATCGCGTTGGAAAGAACACGCGTCGTTTCCGGCGTCAAGACGACGTTTTGAATTTCAAGCGGATAGACGGGATAGACTTTGCCGTCTAAAACGACGCCGACGGCTCTTAAGATTCTTTTTAATTTTGCGTCGTCGAGCGAGTCGAGGAATTTTTCGTCGTTAAAATTAGCGCCGAAATAGCACGCGAAATGACCCAACTCTTGCGAATCGAGCTTCAAGCCGTTGGGAAAGCGCTGAAACAACGTTTGCGAGGCAAGTTGGAGTATTCTCTTGGGGGAAGTCATTTCGTTTGCATCACAACGTTAACTTGTCAAGTTTTCGTCCTCTTTCTTAACGCCCTTGGGGGCGCGTTGACAACGACGCCTCCAGACGACAATAAAGCGTCCCCCTAGCATAATTGTTTTTTTAGAAATGGGAATATGAATTATATTTTCTTTAATCGTTTTTTTTTTTGCGAATGTTGCAAACGGAATTATTGATTTTTTTAGAACAGAACGACATTGAGATTTGTCGGTTCGCTGAACGTAGATTTCAAAAAAACGACGAAGCGGAGTCCCCGCGTCGTAAGACGCGGGCGCGCCAGCCGCCGGTTATATACCGGCGGGAAAACACGGCGTCGCTATGGGCTAAGCGTCAACGTAAGCGTTCACGAACATTCGTTCCTATTTCTTGCGCGCGTTGATTCGGAGTAAACGTCGCGCAAGAATCGACGGCGTAAGCCGTCGCGCGAAAGCCGCCCGCATTGCGGGCGGATGGGTTGCGAATGTCCTCACTTTTGGAATCTACATAC
>JAZUGM010000335.1:0-1859 GCA_045641205.1 Thermoguttaceae bacterium | reverse complement strand
CGAATTTCCTGAAATTCCAGGCGTTGCGAAAGAAATGCGCGGCGTCTTGCAGAAGGCGTTGCAATACAAACCTGAGAATCGCTATCAAAACGCGGAAGAATTTGTCGACGCGTTGAAGAAATATCAGAAGACGCGTCGTTTCAACGAGAACAAAAAACAATTCGAGCAATTAGAAAAACAAGCGCAAGACGCAACTTCTTCGCGTAAGGGAAAATTGGGGAAAATTGAAGCGGCGCGAATTACGAACGGCTTGATTGCATGCGTCAACGAATTTGCGTTGATTCATAGGGAAATAGAAAAGGACGCGGGAAAACTGGACGACGAATTTTTCCTCAACGTCTTGGACGAAGAATTACAGGCGCGCTCTTTCTTATTGGATCGTGTAATCGACGCGCAAGATTACGGTCAAGCGGACGCGTTGGCGGAAACGCAAGACGACGAACTCGAACAATATGGAAGGTTTGCGCAAACGGGGAATTTTTGCGAACAATTTCGCACGGAATTGCAAGAACAAAGAAGACGCGTAAGCAAAGGATACGCTAGAAGAAGACGAAATAGAATTTTGGCGTCTTGCTGTGTTTTTGCCGTGATTTTGGCGTTCGTTATGTTCGGCGCCCTCGTATATAAGGAAAGACAAAGAGTCAGAGCAATACAAGACGTCGCAACTGAAAAGGACAAAACTGCAAAAGCGAACGCACGATTCGCGAAAGCGGAACAGAAACGCGCCGATACCGAAAAAAAAGCGCGACTCAATGCGAATCAACAACTTTTCGAGATTTACAAGCGTAACGCTCTAAAAGCGCGAGAAGAGAAGTTTGGTCAAGGGGAAATGATGTTTTGGGCTAAGGCGTTGGAACTCGTTGATCCTACGACGAATAAACTTTTGTATCCACAATGTTATAATTTGCTTGACATTGCGTCTAAGACGTCGCTTTTGCCACAAAAGACGTCTTCGTTTAATCCAGTCGTAAAGGCTTCCGGTTTCTCCGCTGACGGTCGTTACTTTATGTGTCAAGACGTCAAAGGTAATTTTGACGTTTGGGACGCAGAAACGTTACAGACCGTTTCGAGCGTGAACTTGTCTTTTCCAGACAAAACATCGACAGGCGTGCTTACCAATCCTTGTTTTACAGACGAACCGAACAATAACTCTCCTATTTTTAAGTCGCGCTTTCTCATTTTTAATTCGTGCGGCGACGTTTGGCTTGTTTCTGATCAAGATCGAACCCCGGAGTCAGCGACTTATTTTGCGAATGTTCGTAACATTGCCAATACCGCTAAGGAACCCGATAAATTTGATCAGAGTTCCATAATAATGGACGAAAACGAATTCAAAAAAAATCTCGATACGGATTTTGACGAACTAACCTTTACCGTTTGTTGTACCCCAGAAAAAGACGCCGAAGGACGAGTGTTTTGGATTCTAGGCGCCCAAACTGGCGAAGTGTTGATTTACTCGCTACCCGACTTTAAGTTGGTAGGAACGTTCAAGACCCAAAATGAAATTCATCGAGTTGCAATGTCGGCGCTGAAAAAATATTTTTTGATTGTCGATAGAAAAGATTGGACTTGTCGAAGATATGCATTTGACGGAACATTGTTGAACGAGTACGACCTTAATTCACTTCAGACTGATTCGTCTGACTTGTCAAAATGGTGTAGCGTTGCTCTTAGTTCTTCCGGTGAAAAGTTCGCCGTTGGAAATGTACAGGGGGGAATTCAGGTTTGGGACGTCGAAGCCAATAATTTGATCGCTAGAACCCCAAACGCACGCATTGAGGGCGCGTTTAGCAAGAATATTGTACGAATTTATTGGCTTGACGAAGAACGTTTTTTGAGTTTAGGAAGTCGGAGGCCAA
>JAZUGM010000334.1:0-16941 GCA_045641205.1 Thermoguttaceae bacterium | reverse complement strand
CGTTTGAATGTTCGTATGTTTTTCGCAGAACCTTCAAACGCTAATTCTCCCGATAAACTCGGTTCTCCGTAAACGGGAGTTTTTGGGTTTGTCGGATAATTTTGCTTTGATAACGGACGGGGTTTCGGCGGCGCCGATCCGCCCGTCGTTGACGGGCGGCTTATCGCGCGACGGCTAGCGCCGTCGGTTCGAACGCAAACTTTGGTCGGCATATTGCGTGAACGATCACTTTTCGTTTACGTTGTCGATAGACGTTTATTCGACCTCGCGTTTGCCCGTTGTCGTTTCATAGATTAGCGATTTTTTGTAATTTTCAAGTTCTATTAGGTATTGTTCTTTTTTGGCGATTAACGCGTCGATTTCTGAACATTGGCGATCAAGGTAGGAGGCTATTTCGTCTTGCTCGTCAAGAACAGGCAAAATGATCTTAAGCTGTTCCAAAACTCGCATTCCAATATTCTGTTGCGTTCCAAACGACCAATTAAATTCTACTTGCGTTTGAAAAAAATCTGTTTGTAATTGATAAAACAGATACTTTGGACAAAGCTTTTTTTGGTCGCACCGAAAAACTGCCAAGGGAGACCAAATTGTAAACTTTGGCTCTAAACAATCTACGATCGCGACGCGTCCAGTCGTCGCTCCCGACTTGATCATATATATGTCGTCAATTGCGGGAACATATTTTTGGCAACACTCTTCGTAGAACGATTCTGAAACGAATCCTCTGATATGCGTAAAGTCGATTTTACCATTTCCACAAGAAACCGCTTCGGCGGAAACAAACGCGACGCCTTCGTCAAAAAGTTCCGGCGTCGTATGAGGTCCGTCGGTTATTGGTTCTGATAAACAAGACAAAACCTTGGCGATTCTCCAATCCTTTGGAATTTCTCCAATCCATTCAATCCCGCTGTCTTTTATCGGTCGAGCGCCGCGAACGCCCTTCGTTACGGCTTGCGTAATTAAGGCTTGCTTCAGCTTCTTGTATTCGTCGATGGTAGCGCGCGTTTTTTCAAGCGCGGAGTCTAACTCGGCGCATTGGGCGTCTAGGAACGCTACTATTTTTTGTTGCTCGTCAAGCGGCGGAATGGGAAACTTGCAAGCCGTTATATCAGAAGCAACGACGCTTGGTAAAGCTGTATGCGTAATATGTTCACTCCAATCAAATACCAATAACGAATAGAAACAGTACTTTGGTTCAAGACTGCTTACAAACGTCAGGTAATACATCGTGTCAACAACCCAATATTTACCGTTTACGTATAAAGGCTTCCCAAGCGTTCCTTTTCTCCCAAACATCACAGAAACGCCGTCGTACATATACTCGTTAGCATATTTAAAGACGCCCCCTGATCCATACACGGGAAAGGCGTTTTCATCGTTTGCATCAACTTCAACGTTAATCTCTTTACCATTATTTACGGTAACAAATCTTTTTAACCGAACTAATTCCCAATGTTCAGGAATCTCGCCAATCCACTCGACTCCGCTGTCTTTCATCTTATTAGCCATAGTAGTTTGTAAATCCAGCCAAAGGGAATCGCAAATTTTAAAAGCGTTCATACGTTTCCAACAAACGTATGGGTACGAACCGGCGCGCAAGCGCCCCGCGAAAAGCCGCCCGTCGCGACGGGCAGATAGCGCTTCGCGGATCGTCGCCAATAATCAAACGTCGGCGAATGAACAAGCGTCGCGCCCCAAAACAACGGCGTTTCTTTTTCGTTGTTTTTTTTAAAATCATCGTTTTTTTTAACGCCGATCCGCCCGTCTCGACGGGCGGCTTCTCGCGCGCCGCTTTCGCAGCGGTTCTGACGCGACGTTTATTCTGAACGCAACGCGAGAAATTTGTGCGACTTTCTATGAACGTATGCCAAAAACGACCGACGCGTTGAAACGCCGGTCGTCGATGATCGCTCTTCAACGCGAAGAAACGCGTCAGCAGACTTTAATAAACTCGATTCCGAGAATACTCGCGAGTATTTCGAGCTTCTTCGCAATATGTCCGACGCCGATCGCGCAATGATGCGACGGACCGCGTTTCGACCACGCGTCGACAAATTCGCGCGCGCCGATCGAGAATCGGTATCGGCTGTTCGTATTGCCGATTTCGAGAATCGGACCGGGCTCGGAAACGCCTTCCGCGACGAGCAGTTTCGCGTTTCCGTCGGGCGCGTCGATCACCGAAAGCAACGTCGTCGAACCGTATTGAACGGACGTTTCGACGCTAAGACCTTGCCCGACTTTGCCGTGATAGACGTCGAGCGGCTTGATTTTCGTCTTGCCTTGCGCAATTTTCGGGTGGCAAGGTCCGTCGTGCCCCAAGAGTACGACGTCGTCGTCGAAATCGAGCGCGTAAAATTCGGAAAAGGCGCCTCCGACTCCGAACGTATCCATAATTTTCATCGCCAAGCAGTTCTTGACTTCGTATTCGCCCGCGACGGGCACGTTGCGCGACGTCAAAATCGAATTGCCGACGATGACGGACGCGATTAAATCGGAATAGCGTTCGTCGCCGTGTCCGTTGTAAAAATACGCCATCGCGTCGAGGTCGTTGATCGCGACGAATTTATCGAGCGCGACGGACGTTTTCGCGGCGCGTCGCAGTTCCGTTTCCAAACAGTCGGGTCGAACGTCGAATTGTTCGCGAATAAGCGCGACGCGCTCGTCGATTTCCGTTTCTGCGACTTGGTCGCGCAACGCGAGAATTTCGCCGAATTCGCGCAGTTCGAAGTGCGGTCCGACTTGCGCTTGGAGTCGCGTCAAATCGGAGTAAACGTCGAGCATGCCGTTGTAATAATGCCCTACGAGTCCGACGCGCGACGTTTTCATCACGGAGGCCACTCGCGCCGCTTCAAGCCAGTCTTTCATCGCTTCGTCGACGAACGGATCGTCGTTTAAGACTCCGGTTATCTGACGAAACCGCACGCCCGCGCGAAGGAACGCGTTGGCGATTTCCGGCACGCTGCACGCTTGGCAGTTGGCGAGCCATTCGCCGGTCATTTTGGTACGGTCGCCCAACGCGTTGAAAGTCGCGTAGTCGATTTTTGAAGTCGGCTGTAAATTCAGCACGACGACCGGCTTCTTCAATTTGCGCACGACGGGCAGAACGGTCGACGAGAGCGCGTAAGTCGAAACGTACAAAAAGACCAGTTCGACGTCTTCGCGTTGGAACCGTTCGGCGGCTTCGCTCGCTTTTTGAGGGTCGTCGATTAAGCCGACGTCGACGACGTTCGCGCCTAAATTGCGCAGTTTTTGCGCGACTTGCTTTTGATACCCTACAAGTCGATCGTAAAGTCCTTTGAATTGAGGCCAATACGTGTCGAGTCCAATGCCGTAGAGTCCGACGTTAATTTCTTTTTTTGCGCTCATTTTACGTCTTTTGATCTGAAAGTTAAGGTGAAATATTGCGGTTATTTTCAAGGAAGCGTCTTTTAAACGACGCGGAATTCCGAAGCGAAGGGACGATTTGTCGCAACGGAACGTAGAGACGTTCATTCTTGCGTTTCCGCCGATTCGTCCGCAACGGCGGCGGGTTGCGCGTCGACGGAAAACGTCGCGCGTTCAAACTTCGTGCCGAAATAACAAGTCGCGGCGATTTCGCACAGAAAGACGACGACGAAACACAAAGGGGCGAGCGTCGAAAAGAAACTTGCGACGAACCTTCCGTTTTCCTGCGTTTTAACGCCTTTGGGCAAAGCGTCAAGGAGAACCGAGTTTTTCGGGTTTTCCGACGCGTAAAAGAGAATTTTTGCCGGAGAATCGGTCAAATTGGAGGCTTGCATCGTTTTCGCTTGCGCTTCGTAATCAAGTCCGTCGGACGCGCGAAAACGGAACGTAACGATCTTTTCGGGGACGCCGTTTATACTTGCACCGGTATCGGCGACGTCGACGGGAACCCCAAGCGCCGATTCGCCGTTTACCAGAAGTTTGAGGAAACGACGACCCGTCAAGACGGGCGATACTATTC
Organism: Thermoguttaceae bacterium; assembly: GCA_045641205.1. Classification (GTDB taxonomy): domain Bacteria; phylum Planctomycetota; class Planctomycetia; order Pirellulales; family Thermoguttaceae; genus RUG369. The sequence goes on along the minus strand of JAZUGM010000334.1, from coordinate 12,977 downwards.
CTAACGCGACGCCAATTCCGACGAAAAGAAATATAATCGCCGCGAATAGGATCAAACCGTTCTGTTTTTTGATCGGCGTGAGCGTTCCTCCGCAAGCGCGTAATACGTCGGTCGTTCCGCGCGCCTTTTCAACTACGATTTCGGCGTCGACGGAGACTCTCGACGTCGAATAGGACTTCCCCGAAAACTTCGAACCGTCGGGCGCGACGCCTTCGAAACGCCAAACGATCGGCGTATATCCGTTAATTGTATAATCGGCGTCTTCGCACGAGACGACGCGCGCTTTGGCGAATTCCTCCCAGTCGGCTCGTTTTTCATAGGACGAAACGAGGGGGTTGAAGGAGCCGAATAACACTAACGCGAAAAGCATCGTCGCGCAAAGCCACAACCAGCCGAAGGCGCTTGCCGAGGTCGAACGGAGCAAAATCAACGCGCGCGCGAAAAACGAGACTTCGCGCGGAACGGAAGCGACGCTTGCCAAACGCGGGTCTTCCGGCAAATCGTCGAGATTGGGCGCCTCTTCGTCGTCGGCAAGAACGTATTTGCGCCCCGCGACGACGATAAAAGGACGACCGTGTTCGTCGATTTGTTCCTCGCGCGACGAGTAGGGCGCGTTCGCGTCGATCATCGGGACGTCTAACGGAGATTCGATTTTGTCGTTTTGCATTTTAAACTGAGCCGGAAACTTGAGGATAACTGAGTCGGTTGTTATTTCACTTCAAAAGAAACGGTTTGAACGGCGCCGCTCGCGTCGGTATAAGTCGCGCGATAACCGCCTTTGAACCCGCGAAAATCGAACGCGAAATCGGAAGTTTCCGCCGTCGTTTCAAGATTTGTGCGCCATTCGTCAAGAATGAGTTTCTTCAGCGCGAAATAGGACGGCTTCGGCTCCATTTGACGCGTGAACAGACCCGAAGTCGTCGGCTCGCCCGGCGCGCCGCAGTCGTCGACGATATTCCACCAGACGATCCCGCGCATCGTCGGCCAACTGAACCAATAGCGGTAAAGGTTGCGCGCCACGATCGCTTGAATCGCGCGACCGCGCTCGTCGTCGTTTGGCGCCGTAATCGTAATTTCGCTGAGAATTAGGGGCAAACCCGTCTTGTCGGCGACGGAAAGGCGCGTTTTTTGGACTTCGGGCGTTTGAATCGGCTTGCCGTCCGCTATACCTAGCGTGTCGGCCGGGTTGAACAAGTGCATTTGAATACCGACGTTGTTAATTCGAGCGCCGCGCGCGCGAAGATCGGCGATTTGCGCCGCGTAACGATCGTCGACCGAATAATCGTTGATATTAAATTCCACGTTTTCCGGGAAGGCTTCGTTCGCGACTTGGTACGCTTTGAACGGATAGTCTTCGGGCATAAGACCGTAAGAACTTCCGCCTTCCGCGCGTTTGAAATCGACGGAGCTTTCGTTTACGACGTCCCAACGACTCAAACGATCCTTGTATCGTTCGCCCAATTCGCGAATGCGTTTTTCAAAGAGGCGTTCCATTTCGTCGACTTGGGCGGGGTCGGTCGGAAGCCAATCGGGATGTTGCCAGCGTCTATTGCCCCAAATAATCGTGTGCCCGGTCGTTTGAAGCCCCTTGCTTTGGCAGAATTCGACGACCGGGTCGGGCGCGGGTCGGCGCCAATGGGGCTCTTTTTTCGGCTCCGCGACGGAGTTCCAAAACTCGGGCATATCCTCTTGCGCTTGCGCGAATCGAGGCGCGCCTTGAACCGGCTCGAGCGTTTTCCAGTAGAAGGCGATCGTCGCTTGATTGAAAAGCGTTCCGTAAACTTCCTTGTATTTTGCGTTTAATTCGTCGGAACCGAGTTGGTCGAAATTGAAGATATGCGCGCCAAACATAAATTCGGAGCCGACCTGCTCGATTTTAACCGAGGAACCCGGCTTGACGTTGGAAAGTTCCAAACGGTAGTCGGCTTTGCGATAGCGTTCAATTCTTGCGTCGATTTCCTTTTGAACGTCGTCGTTCCAAAAGTTCCAATACGCCTCGCTCATTACGGACGGGTCGGGCGGCATCGGATTGTCCGACGTATCCGACGCGCTGGAAAAACGAACGGGGAACGCCGACAAAATCAAAGCGAACGGAATCAAAATAATAGTGCGAACGCGCGACATACGTTTCTACCTTTCTGTTGGAATTGCGAACTTTGACGAACGTTTATTTTGCGTCGTTTTGATCAAAACGCGCCGACTTTAGTATAACAGACCGACGGGCGGTTTTCAATAATCGACTTGTTTTTTCCAAAAAAAACGCGGACGTTTTGGAAAAGCCGTCGGAAAAACCGCGAGACGTCTAATCCCGCTTAACTTTTGTCTGAATTCAACGCGTCGACAAACGCCGCGCGTTCGTATGTAACGATCGGCAGATCGAGCGACTTTCGACGATTTTTTATTAAAGACGCGAACTTTTTAATATTTCCTCTTGAATTTCTTATTTAATCTATTATCATTATAAGAAAGGGAGGTGGCTCTCTTTTTTGAACAGGTTAGGAACGATGGTTAGTTTGTATCGCAAATTTTACTGGCGTCGCTGGCGTAGTTTTTAATTAGCGGCTTGATACGAGCGTTTCTTTGTAATGAAACGACGTTCAAGGCGCCGACGTCGTTTTCTTGTGATTTTGTTCCTTTTTCTCTTTGATTTGTCGACCTGTTTGGCGTGCGTTTCGTAACGTCGCGACGTCTGGAGAAGTAAGCGCGGTCTTAGGGATGCGGCGTTGAACGTTCTTTGATTTTTATTGATCGTCGTTTTTTGGATAAAACGCGACGCGGAATCGATTAAACTTCATTTAAAGGTCGTTGCAATGAATTTTCAAAATTATTTCAAAGAGTATCCCAACGCGGAAGGACGTTTCGGCGCTTACGGCGGCTCGTATCTTACGCCCGAACTTCAAGTAGCTTTTGACGAAGCCGCGAAAGCGTATCGAACGATCTGTAATTCTTCGCAATTTATCGAGGAATTGCGACGTATTCGACGCGATTTTCAAGGACGTCCGACCCCGGTAACCCACTGCGAGCGTCTTTCGCGTCAACTTGGCGAAGGCTCCTGCCAAATCTATCTCAAACGCGAAGACCTGAATCATACCGGCGCGCACAAGTTGAACCACTGCATGGGCGAAGGACTTCTTGCCAAATATATGGGCAAAAAACGCATCATCGCCGAGACCGGAGCGGGTCAGCACGGAGTCGCCTTGGCGACCGCCGCCGCGTATTTCGGACTTGAATGCGAGATTCATATGGGCGAAGTCGACATAGCGAAACAGGCGCCGAACGTCGCGCGTATGAAGTTGCTCGGCGCGAACGTCGTCTGCGTGACTCACGGACTTAAGACGCTGAAAGAAGCGGTCGATTCCGCTTTTGAATCTTACGCGCGCAACTATAAAGATTCAATCTATTGCATCGGGTCGGCGCTCGGACCGCATCCTTTCCCAATGATGGTGCGCGATTTCCAAGCGTGCATTGGGGTCGAAGCGCGCGAACAATTCGTGAACGCGACCGGTTTTTTGCCCGACGCGATTTGCGCTTGCGTCGGCGGCGGCAGTAATTCGATCGGAATGTTTACGCCGTTTCTCGATTCTCCTTGCGAAATAATCGGAATCGAGCCCCTTGGACGCGGACCGAATCTTGGCGATCACGCGGCGTCGACCGCTTACGGCGAGAAAGGCGTAATGCACGGATTCGAAAGCATTATGCTCAAGGACGAAAACGGCGAGCCCGCCCCGGTCTATTCGATCGCCAGCGGACTCGACTATCCCGCCGTCGGACCCGAACACGCGTTTTTGCACGACGTCGGACGCGTTCGATACGAGGCGATCGACGACGAAGACGCCGTTGAAGCGTTCTATCGACTTTCGCGTTCCGAAGGAATCATACCCGCGCTGGAAAGTTCGCACGCCGTCGCCTACGCGATGAAATACGCCAAGACGAACGTCGGGCGTTCTATTCTCGTTTGTTGCAGCGGTCGAGGAGACAAAGACGTCGATTTCGTCGTCGATAAATACGGATTTGGCGAAGACTTTTTGGAACGTCGAAAGAACGAAGGCAAGTATTTTTAAACGAAGCGAATCGTTTAATTTTACCGCGTTTAATTTTACGACTTCGATTCTAATCCCGTAAAAAAAGCCTTGGAGCCGATTCGGTTCCAAGGCTTTTTCATTAAGGCTTAAAAAGTCGCGACTTAAAACAAAGGCGACTTAAAACAAAGGCGGCGTCGACCGTTGCTTAAGTCGACCGTTACTTAATACGCGCGACGCCGGTATCGCGCGCCGCCTGAGCGACCGCCTTAGCGACTGCGTTGTGCGAACGCTCGTCCCACGCGACGGGCAAAATATTTTCAACGGAAAGCTCGTCGCCGACGGTATCGGCGATCGCGTTCGCGGCGGCAAACATCATCTCGAAGTTAATATCGCTTGCGCGAACGTCCAAGGCGCCGCGGAACAGACCGGGGAAGACAAGGACGTTGTTGATTTGGTTCGGCTTTTCCGAGGAACCAGACCCGACGATAAAGGCGCCCGCTTCCAAGGCGTCTTCGCGCGAAATTTCCGGAACGGGATTCGCGCAGGTGAAGACGAGCGGCTTGGGAGCCATCGACTTGACCATCTCTTTCGTAACGCAATTCGCCGACGAAACGCCGATAAAGACGTCGACTCCCTTCATCGCATCGACCAATTTGCCTTCGATATGTCCGCGATTTGTCAACTTGGAAATTTCTTGTTTCGATTCGTTCAAACGAGGATCGCCTTCGCAAATAATCCCCCTCGAATCGCACATAACAATATCTTTAACTCCGCAACGGAGCAAGAATTTGGCGATCGCGACGCCGGCGGCTCCGGCTCCGTTCATCGCAACGCGCAAATCTTCCATTTTCTTACCGACCAGCTTCAACGAGTTGATTACGGCGGCGACCATAACGACCGCAGTGCCGTGTTGGTCGTCGTGGAAGACGGGAATTTCCAATTCTTTTTTAAGACGTTGCTCGATTTCGAAGCAACGAGGCGCGGAAATATCCTCTAAATTAACGCCGCCGAAACTTCCTTGAAGCAACTTAATCGTATCAACGATCACGTCGACGTCCTTAGAACGAATACAAAGCGGGAAAGCGTCGACGTTTCCATAAGCCTTGAACAAGGCGCACTTGCCTTCCATAACGGGCATACCGGCTTCCGGACCAATATCTCCAAGCCCTAGAACGGCGGTTCCGTCGGTAATAACCGGCACGGTGTTCCAGCGACGCGTCAACGCGAAAGACAACTCTGGATTTGCTTCAATTTCCTTACAAGCTCGCGCGACGCCGGGCGTATACGCGAGAGAAAGCTCCTCGCGACTTCCGACCGGGACGCGCGGTCGCGTCTCAAATTTCCCACGCCATTCCAAATGCTTTTTTAACGATTCGTCGCCGATATTCATTTAAATCGCCTTACAGTAAGGTTCAGTGCGTTAAGTTAAAGTCGCGCCGTTGCGACTCCTTGGTCTGTGGAAATTTAAACTTCTTTTCTAAACGACGCAAGGGGGGCGTCGTAAAAACCGCGCTCAAAACTTAAAATATTTTCGGGCGTTACCGTAAGAAACGTCGCTTACAATTTTTCCGATCCAATCGAAGTCGTTGGGAACAAGTCCCGACTCCATCTCGCCGCCGAGCAAATTGCAGAGAATACGTCGGAAATACTCGTGTCGCGTATAGGAAAGGAAGGAACGACTGTCCGTCAACATACCGACAAAGAGACTCAAAAGCCCCATATTGGAAAGCGTTTCAAGCTGTTCCTCCATACCGTTCTTTTGGTCGAGGAACCACCAGCCCGAGCCGTATTGCATTTTGCCGGGCGTCGTTCCGTCGTTAAAATTGGCGACTAAGGAAGCGAGCAAATAACTAGCGCTCGGGTTGAGGTTGTAGACGATCGTCTTGGGCAAGCGCGATTCTTTGTCGAGACTGTCCAGATAACGAGAAAGAGCCTTGCCGTAATCGCCGTCGACCATTGAATCGCAACCGACGTCGGGTCCAAGACTGCGATAGAGTCGCGTCGAGTTGTTGCGCATCGCGCCAATATGAAGTTGCGACGCCCAGCCTTTTTCATAATTTAAGCGTCCAAGATCGGAAAGTAGAACCGACGAAAGAGCGACGATTTCATCTTCGGAGATCGTTTCGCCTCGAAGGATATTTGCAAAGGAGGTTTCCAAGGAGACGCCAGGGGAAGGCTCCGTCCATTGGAAAAGCTCAAAGCCGCAGTCGGAAAGACGCGCGCCGTTTTTATGGAAATAGGCGTGTCGTTTCGCAAACGCGGCGCGCAACGTCGCAAAAGAGGATATTTCAATTTCCGACGCGGCGGAGAGTTTTGCAAGATAGCGCAAGTAGTCGACGACGCCTTCGGACGTCGCGCACGTTCGAGGAAAGACTTTGTCGGGTCGGAAGGTTGGGAGAACTTTGATCGTAAAAGTTCCGGCTAAATTGTCTTGCGCAATTTTTTGATGCCACTCAAGGGAATCGATCGGATCGTCGGTCGTACAAACGACTTCGACGTTCATTTGTTTCATCAGTCCTCGGGCGGAAAATTCCGGGGTTGCAAGTTTCGCGTTGCATTCGTCCCAAATTCCGCGCGCCGTCGACTTGTTCAAAAAACGGTCGTTGATTCCGAAAGGGCGATTCAATTCGAGCGCCGTCCAGTGAAACAAGGGATTGCGAACGGTCAGCGGCGCAATTTCCGCCCAGCGTTCGAATTTCTCCCAATCGGACGCGTCGCCCGTGATAAATCGTTCGGGAACGCCCGCCGCGCGCATCGCTCGCCATTTGTAATGGTCGCCGCCGAGCCAAATTTGCGCTAAATTGTCAAATTTGCGGTCTTCCGCGATTTCCTTGGGGGAAAGATGACAATGATAATCGATTATCGGCGCGTCTTGCGCGTATTCGAAGTAAAGTCGTTGAGCCGAAGCGCTTTGGAGCAGGAAGTTTTTCGTAACGAAGGGCGCCATAATCGTGTAGCCTTTAACTAAACGCGCGTGAAAAATATCGACGTGGAAACGTCGACGTAAAAACAAAAAAAGACCGGCCGTTTTCGATGGATTCAACGACCGATCGTAATTAAACTCAACAAATCAAGAGATTATCAAAAGAATCAACCGTTGTATTTCGGACCGGCGTTACGAATGGCATCGGAGGCTTGATCTTCGAATTTCTTGAAGTTTTCGTGGAAACGCTTGGCCAAGTCTTGCGCGGTCTTGCGATACGCGTCTTTATCGGCCCAGCTGTTTTCCGGAAGGAGAACTTCGGACGGAACGTTCGGGCAGGTCTTCGGCACGTTCAAGCCGAAGATGTCGTCCGTTTGATATTCGACGTCGTTCAAAGAACCGTTGTGGATCGCGTCGACGATCGCGCGGGTGACCTTAATCGAGAGACGTTTGCCGACGCCGTAAGCTCCGCCACTCCAACCGGTGTTGACGAGCCAAACTTTGGAGCCGTACTTTTGCATATTGGCGGCGAGCAGTTCGGCGTACTTGGTCGGGTGCCAAACGAGGAACGCTTCGCCAAAGCAGGCGGAGAACGTCGCTTGGGGCTCTTTGACGCCGACTTCGGTGCCGGCGACTTTGGCGGTGTAACCGCTGATGAAGTGATACATCGCTTGTTCCGGCGTCAGCTTGCTGACCGGGGGAAGGACGCCGAACGCGTCGCAGGTGAGGAGGACGATGTTCTTCGGATGACCGCCTTGGCAACCTTCCTTGATGTTTTCGATGTAGTGGATAGGATAGGACGCGCGAGTGTTTTCCGTGAGGGAGTCGTCGTCGAAATCGACCTGACGCGTGCAAGGATCGAAAACGGTGTTTTCGAGAACCGTGCCGAATTTAATGGCGTTGTAGATTTCCGGCTCGCTTTCGGCGGACAAGTGAATGCACTTGGCGTAGCAACCGCCTTCGATATTGACGACGCCTTGATCGGTCCAATAGTGTTCGTCGTCGCCGATGAGCTTGCGGCTCGGTTCGGTCGAAAGGGTGGTCTTGCCCGTGCCGGAAAGACCGAAGAACAAGCACGTGTCGCCGTCTTTGCCTTCGTTGGCGGAACAGTGCATCGAGAGGAAGCCCTTCTTCGGCATCAGGTAATTCATAATCGTGAAGATGCCCTTCTTCATTTCGCCGGCGTATTCCGTGCCGAGAATGACGAATTCGCCGCGCTCGAAGGAGAGGTTGACGCTCGTGGAAGAAGTGAGGGAGGCGGTCGTCGGATCCGCTTTGAATTGACCGGCGTTGAACAGAACGAAGTCGGGCTTGCCGAAATCGGCGAGTTCTTCAGCGGTCGGGCGGATCAACATATTGTGCATAAACAACGCGTGATAGGCGCGCGCGCAGATAATACGAACCTTGAGGCGATTCGCGGGATCCCAACCGGCGTAAGCGTCGATAACATAGAGATGATCGCGAGTGTTCAGGTAATCGATCGCGCGCGAGCGGTTTTGCAGGAACGCGGAGTCGGGCATCTTGATATTGACGGAACCCCACCAAACGTCGTTGGCGCTTTCGGGATTCTCGACGACGCGCTTGTCTTTAGGGGAACGACCGGTTTTTTTCCCGGAAGAGTTCATCAACGCGCCCGCAGACGTGATCGACGCTTTTTCAAAGTTGATAGCGTCTTCATAAAGTTTCGCGGGGGACGGATTACGAAAAACGTTGGCGACGGTGATCCCGTATTGAGACAAATCGAAACCGTTACTCATCTTATAACCTTTCCGAGCGTAGCGCCCGATCCAAAATGGACTCCTTGATTTTCCGACGATCCGATCCCTGCGAGATTCGCTTTTGCGTGCAAAACGCGCCGCGACGATCCTACGAAAATCAAGTAGGAACGGAAAATCAAGTAGGAACGTCGTCGGCGTCAAACCGACGACCTTGTTAAACAAACAACTTAAGTTTTTATTAATCCAACATCTTGCAAGACCGACGCGAATAACGACGCGCGCGACCCCGAAGGCGTTCTCAAGACGCCTAAATCCCCTTCATTATAACTATCGACGCGTAAAAAAACAGCCCCCCTAAACGACATAATCCTTTTTTCATTAATTCGAAGAGTAAAGAGTTGTGAAATTTAATAGAAATAACGATCGTATGAATAATTTAAACGACGCTCGATTCCGTTCGACGCCGTTCTTTGTAATCGTTCACGGCAAGGTAAGCCGCCGCATTTAATATTTAATACGGCGGTTGAGGTTGAACAATGAAACGCGTTGTTCAAATACGATCACGGAACGTTCTTTTCAGAAATCGTTCGTTTTTTGTTATTCAACGCCAACCGCCGCATTAAATGCGGCGGCTTACCGGGCGCGTTTTCCGTGAACGCTTACGTTTTATACAAAGTCCCGCGAATTCAAGCGCCTGTTCATAACGTCGTTTGTGGCAAACGCGTACGGGAATTATCTTCCCCCTCTTGAACCTCCGCTTGCGCCGGGAGTCGGTCTTCCTCCAAAACTCCCGCTTGCGCCGGGAGTCGGTCTTCCTCCGAAACTTCCGCTAGCGCCGGGAGTCGGTCTTCCGCCAAAACTTCCGCTTGCGCTGGGAGTCGGTCTTCCGGCGAAACTTCCGCTTGTTCCTCGGGCGGGTCTTCCTTCAGAGGGTCTGTTAAAACCGCCGCCGGAGGCGCCGCCAAGACTTCCTCTAGCGCTTCCTTCCACTCCCGCGCCTCTTCTTGCAAAGGACGCGCTCGCGTCAAAGGAAGAACCGCGCGCGGCGCCAAAGTCGCGGCTAAAATTTGACGGACGGTTCCCGACGCCCGTTCCTAACGCTCGCGCGCCGCTCAAGCCGGAGCCCGAAGCGCCGACGTCGCTAGACTGGCTTCGCATCGTCGGAAGAGCGTCGTTCGAACGCGAACTCCAACGAAACCCGGCGTCGCTGAAGTTTGCGCTCGCTCGCCCGCTCGGAGTTCCGCCCGGTCGTTGACTCGTTCCTCTTTCCCTTCGCGCGTCCGCGCCGCCGGGATTCGCGTCGGGACGAACGTTCGTAGTTCCGGGGCTAACGCTAGGGCGCGCGCCGGACGCTCCGCGATTTTCTCTCCGGCTGGTTCCGACGTTTTCGGGCTTCGAACTTGGACGAGGTTCAGACGATCTCGCGTCGGAACCCGGTCGAGTCCTGAAAGGTTTTCCGGGATTAGCGCTTGGTCTTTCGCCCGGTTTTCCCGAAGTCGCGGACGGTTTCTCACCTGGTTTTCCAGGATTTGAGTTCGGTCTTTCGCCCGGTTTTCCAGGATTCGCGTTTGGTTTTCCGGGATTGAAGTTTGGTCTTTCGTTTGGTTTTCCGGGATTGAAGTTTGGTCTTTCGCCCGGTTTTCTAGGATTTTCGCCCGGTCGATCTCCAGTAGCTCCCGGCTTGACGTCGCCGGGTCGATAGTCGCGCGCGCCGTCGGGTCTAAAGGGACCGCCCGGTCTGAAATGGTCGCCCGGCTTACCCGGTTTAAACGGATCGCTATGTCCGCCCGGTCTAAACGGGTCGCCCGGTTTTCCGGGTTTGAACGGATCGCCCGGTATAAAGGGTCTAAACGGATCGCGCGGATCTCCCGGGCGCCAGCCCGGTCGGCTATGATGCGGCACGACGATTATGTCGGCGCGCCGTCCGTGAAATAGCGCGTAATATTCAGGATGCCTGAAATGGGCGCCGGTTAGGAAGAAGTCGACGCTCCACCAAGGATCGATCGGTCGAAAATGCGGATTCCACGGCAAATAATCGCCCCAATAAGAGTTGTACCCGACGACGAGTCCGATACCGCCCGACCCGAAGACGAGACTCAGCCCTCCGACGCCCTGCGGAAATCCCCACGGGCTCCAGTAGGGCCACGGCGCGAAGGGTCTGACGTAAACTCCGCGCCACGGTCGATAAACCCAAACGCGCGGATGGAAGAGGCGCCAACTAGGAACGTAATAGACCGGCTGGACGTAATATTCGTTGACGACGGAACCGTAATACGCGTTCTCTTGACATTCCAAGACGCGTTCTTGAACGGCCGCCTCGTCCAAGGCGTCGGGAAGCTCGCTTTCGGAAACAAGGCTCGCCGATTCTTCCTTATTCGCCTTACGTATTTCTTCCGGGGCTTCTTTGACAAAATCTTCTTGCAACGGGTGTTCGCCCAGCCAGTAAATTTTGTCCGTTTCGTCTTCCGCGATCGCGGCGACGACGAGAAGCCGTCCGGAACGCACAAGGTCTTGCGCGACGGTCGACTTCATTAGGATTGTTTCAAGGGACTGCCACGCAAGCGCCTCGGAAACGACATTCGCCAGCTCTTGTCCCTCGATATCGGGATAGGCTTCTTTGGCGCGCGCGACCGCCGGTCCGATAAGATTATACAACTTCATTTCGTCGGACGTCTTTACAGAAGAGTCTTGACTCTTTGACTTGAGCGCCTTGTCGACTTCCTTTTGCGCGCGCGCCTTGAGTTCGTCGTATTTATCGATCATAGCGGCGACTTCGTCGCTTGGATAATGTCCAAGCACGACGAGCAAGGGCGTTTGCAAGTTCAGTATTCCGTATTCGATCGAAGCGAGGTCGTCGGTCGAAACCGCGCCGCCCTTGACTTGCGTCAAATAGACGTTGCGCGACGTCGTTTCCGTCAAATCGGTCGGCTCTTTTTTCATATCGGAACCGTAAACGATCGTCGCGACGGGGTATTGGTCGACCTTAGGATCGAGACGAGGCGCTTTGTCGGCGGCGTCCGAACCGTCGCCGATATGGCGCGCGTTGCCCGAAACAAGAATTCGATAGGCTTCGTCGGGCGTTATTTCTTTGTTGGCGTAAACGTCGGGAGCCGTCGCACCGGGTTCAGTCGCGCCGGGTTCAGTCGCGTCCGCCAAAGCGGAGGCGTCGTCGTCCGGCAACACGATTACGGGTTCGTCGACCGATTCGGCGTAAGTACTCGGCGCGGCTCCGTAAGAACACGCTCCGTAAGAACACGCGGCGGCGAAAAGGAACGCGACGAACGGGAGCGTTCCTTTCCAATAAGAAAGCGCGGTGAATTTCATAGTGCTACCCTCGCATATTTTCCAAAAAGTCGACGATTTGACGTCGAACGGAACGCGAAACGATCGTTTTTCTTAAAACGAAACGCGCGCCCTTGTTTTGACGCGCCGCTTCTTGGCGTCGTTCCATTTTTTTTAAGGGATTCCGCGCAAGAGCCTTTCGAAGTCTCGGAAAAAGGGAACTTTCGCGCCGAACGTCGTCTATTATACCGTCGCAAAACGCGTAGCGCAAGTCCTTGCGACGTCGACGGCAAAAAACGCCCCGCGATTATTTGCAAGTTTAGCGAAAAAACGGATTAGGAGTCTTATTACGTTAAAACGCGAGACGACTAGAAAAAACGTTTTCTTTTTTAGCGAAACGATCGTTGAATTTAAACGTTGTTCAGTAGACGTCTGGTTTTTGTTATTGTCTGTTATTAAAATCTATCTGAAAATACTAAAAATATTGTTTTTGTTACTTGACAAAATGAAACGACGGATTACACTTGTTATCATAAGCGATGAAAAAACGCTTTTAAATCGTATTTTTAAACAAAAGGGAAGCCGTAATGAGATGGATTCGCAAAAAGACGCCGCCGCAAACAACGGCGACCGTACAAGCAATAGCTCCGCAAGAGAGCGTTCACGAGGAACAACAAGCGCGCGAAATCGCGGCTCAAGAAGCCTTGTTGTCCAAATATGTCGGAGAACGACGCGCCGCTGAAACCGACCTTGAAAAAAGCAAGACGCAGATTCGGAAGATTGAAGACGCGCTTGTTTTTAAACGTAACGAATATAACGGCGCGAGCGTAAACGTTCGTCCCGTCGTCGTCGCGGAAATAAAGAATCTTGCCGATTCGTTGACGCTTCAAATGGACGAGCGAGAGCTGATACTCGAGCGTATGAGGCAATGCGACGTAATGATCGCCAAAGCGCGCCAGACGATTCAAGGCTTGCGCGGCGCCGGAATTGCGCAAGACGCGGAAGACCTCGCGGTTCTTCGAAGCGAAGTCG
>JAZUGM010000333.1:0-7954 GCA_045641205.1 Thermoguttaceae bacterium | reverse complement strand
TCGAATTATCCGCTGGAAAACGCGTATTTTCTACCCGACGGCATAGAGACGCGCGCCGTCAAAATGACGCGTGCGCCCGACAAGCCCGAATTGGCGTCGACGACCTTCGAACTCAAATGGAAAGAATCGGACGGCGACGAGAAAACGCCCGAGTTTAGCTCCTATCGTTTACTCTCGCAAAGCGTCGAAGGCGAAAAGAATCGCGATGCGCAGAATTACAACGTTTCGATCGTCGCCGATCTGCCCCCGACGATAAGTTGGGAAAACGACAAAGAAGAAATCGCTGAAATTCCCCTAAACGACGCGTGGCGCGTCAAATTATTGGCGGAAGACCCCGATTACAGTCTACGACGCGTCGAACTGAATCTAGCGTTTCACAACGCGGAAGACGACGCGCGGCTCGCTTCGCGCGCGAAACTTGAACCGATCGCGCTTCCCTTCCCCGGCGTCAAGTCGGGCGCGCAAGCCGATTACGCGACGGGTTCGACGCCCTTCGTCGGCGTTCAATCCCTGTCTTTCGCGACGACGCCCGAAGATTTAGGACTTGAAGTCGGCGACGAAATCGAATATTGGGGCGTCGCGTTCGATTCGAAAGAACCTCGTCCAAACGTCGCGTCGACGGAAAAGAGATTGTTTGTCGTCGTCCCGCCCGTCGACGTCCCGCAAAAGCCAAACGAAGAAGAAGACGCGCAGGAAGAAAAACAGGACGATCCCCAAAATTCCGATCCAAATCAAAGCGGCGAAGGCGCGGGCGAAGGAAGCGGAAACTCCGAATCGCAAGACGAAAACAAGTCGTCCGAAAACGGACAAAACGACGATCGATCCGGGAATCAAGAGTCGAACCAAGAACAAGACGGCTCGCAAAGAGAATCGGGCGCCAATCAAAGCGAATCCGAAGGCGAAGAAGGCGCCGAATCGAACGAATCGGGCGCTTCCCAAGAAAGCGAGCAAAGCGGCGCCGACGGGCAAGACGGAGAGTCGGGCGAACAAAGCGCCGGAAAATCGCAAGAAGACGGCGCGTCCGAAGGCTCCTCGTCAAGCGACGGGCAAAGCGCGGAAAACGGATCGAACGAAGCCGACGGCGAAAGTCGGAACCAAGGCGGCAAGTCGAAAGGCGGCGCAGAAACGACGGATAAAAACGAATCTTCCTCAAGCGATCCCTCGGGCGATTCGTCGAACGACGCCGACGGCTCCCCCGCGTCCCCCAATTCCGACGACTCCTCCGGCGATTCGGGTTCCTCTCCAAGTTCCGACGCCGAACCGATCGATCCTGAAACGAATCCGGGCGACGCGTTCGAAAAAATTCTCGATTTCGCGCAAAAGACCAAGGGAATTTCGCCGACGTCCGACGACGCGCAGACTTCGGATTCGCAAGACGCCGAGGGCGATTCCGACGACGAATCGGGTTCTTCCGGTGGTTCCAATTCCAACGAAAAGCAAGACGACCAAGAACAAGCGGGGGAAGACGCGAATAAAAACGGAACAAGCGCCGATTCGGAAGGCGATTCGACCGCCGAAAAAGAAAAGCGCGATCTTCCGACCGGCATAAGCAAGCAAAAGCCGAAGGAAGACTCGCCTCGATTTCAGGCGAATAATCCCGAAAACGTCGATCCAAACGTCGAACGGCGCCAAGGAGAAGTCGATCCCAACGCGAATGATTTTCTAGCGCAAAACGCCGATCCGAACGCCGAACAAGACGACGCCCCGCGCGATCCAAATCAAAATATCGCCCTTGATCCCAACGACGATTCGGAAAGCGTCGCCGCCGATTCCGTCGACCCGAACGCAAATGAAGCCAAGGGAAATTCAAACGCCTTTAATTCCGACGCGCCCTTTGAAATCGACGATCAACAAAAAAGTCAAGAAGACGAGACAAACGAGCAAAGCGATCGATCGGACGCCCTCGATTTCTCAAACCCTCCGACGTCGGACGGAGGAAACGGTTCTAGTTCCGATTCGAACCGAAAAGCGCAAGGGGAATCCAATCCCTCCTCGGACGGATTCGGAGGCGCGGAAGATCGCGATCCGAATCAAGAGAACGCAAAAGAAGGCGCGCAGGGTTCCGGCGCTTCCGATCGGAATTCGGAACGCCAAGGGGGCGGAGGCGGCTCTGGACTCGACGAAATCGGGACGGGCGAACAATCGCTGGCGCCTGCCGACGCGCCGAAGTTGCAATACGCCGAAAAAGCGACAAATTTTGTCTTGAACTATCTCGAAGACGAATTAAACGGCGAAGTCGATCCCCGACTATTAAAAGAACTAGGCTGGTCCGAAGAACAGTTGCGCGAGTTCCTTGAACGCTGGAAAAAAATGCGCGATAGCGCAAAAGAAGACGACAAGGAGGCGAAAGAAAGTTACCTTGACGCCTTGGAAAGCGTCGGTCTAGAGGAAAACGCGCCGGAAAACGACGCAAGAAACGTTTGGGATGCGAAAAAAAAGGAACGGAACGCGCGTTTAAGCGGCAAAGAAGCGGAGAGACTCAAGACGCCCGAAAGATTGAACGAACGCGTGCGCGCGTTTACGCGCGGCGTCGCCAAGTCAAACCCTTAAAATTTCTCCAAATCTTGCGTTTTATCGATTTCAATAAAATTTCGCGGGGCTCTTTTTTCGTCGCGCTTTTGGTGTATAATTGAACGGGGTTTGTTTGAATCCCAATCCCTTGTCGTTTTGCCGATATATCGACGCAACGTTTGAACGGACGGCGCTTTACGCGTTGTTTTCGTGGAAAAAACGCGACGTTCGCGCGCGCGTCGAGCGAATTTGTAACGGCGATCATAAATCGGACTTATTTTATAACAGGGTATTTGCTAATGGGCTCCTTCGCTGAACGAATTAGTATGAAGGTGTTTACCTCCGTACACGGTAATAATCTCGTTTATAACACCTGCTGGGAGGATCCCCGCATCGATAAAAACGAAAAAGCGCTTAATCTTTCTTCAGACGACACGGTTTTGGTCATTACCTCCGCCGGTTGCAACGCGCTTTCCTACGCGATCGGCGGCGCGAAACGAGTCTATTGCGTCGATATGAATTATCGTCAAAACGCTTCGCTCGAATTGAAAATCGCCGGTATTAAAGAACTCGATTACGAGACGTTTTTCAAGTTGTTCGGCGAAGGTCGTTTACCCGGCGTAAAACAAATTTATCGCGAAAAACTCCGAAAGCATATGTCGGAAAGTTCCCAACAATATTGGGATCAATACATTGAGAAATTTTTCGACAATCCGTCGAAAACCTATTATTTTTGCGGCACTTCCGGCTATTTGGCGAAATGGATCAATCGCTACGTCAATATGCGCGGCATGCGTAAAGAACTCGACGCGATCATTAACGCAAAAACGATCGAAGAACAAAAGGAATTGTGGAAACCGTTCCGCAAAAAGTTCTGGTCTTGGACGATGCGTTTTATAGTTAATCGTGATTCCACGATGTCAATGGTCGGCGTTCCGAAGGATCAGCGAAAACAAATTGAAAAAACTTACGGCGAGCTTGTTCCCTTCGTTCAAGAATGTCTGGATACGATCTTCGGCGTTCTGCCTATTCAAGACAACTACTTCTGGCGCGTCTACACGACGGGAAGTTACACGAAGACCTGTTGCCCCGAATATGTTTCGAAGGAAGGCTTTGAGTATCTGAAGTCGGGCGCCGTCGACGCCGTTTCCGCTCATACCGACACGGTGGAAGGGTTCTTGCGTAAGAATCCCGATCTCAAAATCAGTCGTTTCGTCCTGTTGGATCATCAAGACTGGCTCTCCGACAAGTTCTATCAAGCGCTCGTCGACGAATGGGACGCCATTCTTAAAACGGCGACGCCGCGCGCGAGAGTTTTGTGGAGAAGCGGCGGACTCGACACTTCCCCGTATATTAACCGCGTTCCCGTCAAATTAAACGGGCAAGAGAAAACGCTCGGCGACATTTTGCAATATCATTCGGAAGACGCCGCCGCGTTGCATAAATTAGACCGCGTTCACACTTACGGAAGTTTCTATATCGCCGATATTTTGAACGACTAAAACGAACGACTAGAAACGTTTTACGCGTTGGATTCGTCTTGTCGAAAGTCGAAAACGACCTTCGGAACGATTTGATTTTTTTCCTCGCCCAAAGAACAAATTTCGTTCGTTTGGGCTTTTTTTTACGTTCTCCCTACTGCTATGATCTCGCTGATTCCCTGTTATAGTCTCGAAGATTTTTCACTATATCGCAAGTCTGCGGAAGTGGACGAAATCTTTTCCGCGTGGTCCGCGCTCTATCATCCCGCGTTAGTCGCGCGTTTTGAAACGGCGCCAAGATGGGAGCCGGCGGGCAATCCTTCCGCGAATAAAACGCGACGTTTAATCGTCATACCGCCTTGTACGGAATATCTTATTTCGCGTAGCTGGGTAAAATCGGCGGAAGCGGACGGAGCGGTCGTCATACGAGATTTAGCGGATCGAGACGAGATTCTCTACGAAGCGTTTAGTCGGCTAGGAATCGATCCGACCTCCGGCAAAGAAATTAACAAAGAAGAATCCCAAGAAGAAAAGACGGACGCGAACGTTCGCGTCGACGAAGACGCCCCCAAACCGAAACCGAAAACGCCCTACAACGACGAAGCGGAAACCTTCTTAGCCGCAGGACTCGCGTGTTTGCTCGAAGAACTCTTAACGCGCAAGTTGCGTTATATGAGCAATTTGGATCAGGTTAGTTTCAATACGCGCATCGTCGACGCCGCTAAAGCCTACGTAGCGGGCGACGTCCAAGAACGTGAAAAAAATCTGCAAAAAGCCTTTGATTTACTCGCGCAATCGAAAGAATATTTCTTTCCGACGTCGACAAAATTTCTCGACTTAACGCGAGTAGTTCGCGAAGACTTTGAAGAAGCGTTGCCGACGATGTTGCGTCTACGGCGTCTTCGAAACGAAAAAACGAACCTCGTCTTACCCGTTCCGATGCTGAAATATTGTCAAAAAGAGCGCCCCGAAACGTTCAAACTATTACAAGAGGAAGTCGAAGCGAAACGAACGACGATCATCGGCGGCGACGAATGGGAAGCGCCCCTTTATCTTCAAGCGCCGCTCGATATTGCGCGCGAATTGATCGACGGACGAAACGAATATCTCAAAGCGTTTGGCGTCGCGCCGGAGATTTTCGGACGTTGCGAGGCGGGTTACGCGCAAATTTTGCCGCAACTCTTGAAATTGTCGGGCTATCGCGGCGCGTTGGCGACGACCGGCGACGGATGGACGCTTAACGAAAAGCCGGGCGATCGTTCGAAATTCCGCTGGCAAGGTCGAGACGGCTCGATCGTTCCGACCCTGTGTAAAAAATCGCTCGACGCGTCAAGTAGCGAAGAACTATTGCAACTGCCCGAGCGCGTCGGAAGTTCCTATTATTCCGACGACGCGAGCGCGGTCGTCTTCGAACATCGACCGAACCAAGAATCGCGCTGGTTGCGCGATTTGACGCGTATGGATCGATACGCGCCAATTTTGGGCAAGTTTCACGATATTAACGATTATTTTTACGTCACGGAAAGTTCCGGCGACAAAACGAAATTCGTAAAAGACCAATTCAAAACGAATTTCTTAACGCGATCGATCAAGCGCGGAAACAAGGACGTCGTTTCGCTTTGGACGCGTCGCGCGCGACTTTGCCAAATCGTCCCGGCGCTCGACGCGTTAGAAACGACGCTTCGAATAGCGACGCTCAAAACGAAACGAACCGACGCCTTTAAGAGCGCTTTCGACGAATTTCTTGAACGAATCGCGGCGCTCAAAGAAAAGACGAAAGAAACGTTGCGACTGATCGACGAGCGCGCCCTGCCCGTTGAAATAGACGACGACGCGAAAAATCTCGACGCTCTCGACGAAACTTTGGCGCGGCTTGAAGAAGAAAAACGCCGACTCTTAGAAATCGCGGCGCAAACGCTGGCGCGACCCGAAAAATCCGAAAAACAAGGCGTCGACGACGAAAAAACGCGCGACGCTTGCGGTTTTCTCGTCGTCAATTCCGGCGCGACGCCCAAAGAACTGCTTTGGGAAACGCACGCCGTCAAAGGCGCTAGCGCCGACGCGCAAGACGAAGCGAACGCGCGACTTCAAGAAGCCTTTGAACAAGCGAAAGCGTCGGGCGTCAGAATTCGAACCTTCGCCGCGCCGTCGACCGACGTCAAGCAATACGCGACGAAAACGCCCCCCTGTTCTTCTCTGTGGATTCCGAAAGACGACAACCTCGAATATCGCTTTTTGAACGACGCCTTGTTCGACGCTTCCGTTCCTTCCACCCCGCTTTGGGAGGAAGAATCCGTCGATTCGCAGGCGCAAGCTCGACGCGTCGAAGAAAAGGAAGCGGCGTCTCGTCGAACCGCAAAAAATTCCTTCTTCAAAAAACTCGCCTCTAAATTCAAGAGCGACGACGACGCGCAAGCAACAAACGGCGACGAAGACGAACGCTCGACGCTCCTTGCGGAATACGTCGTTAAGCGTTATTCGGCGTCGGAAATCGAGCGTTATTATCGTCTGAAAAACGATTATTTCGAACTCCGAATCGATCCGACGTCGGGCGCGGTCAAGCGCCTCGTCTCGTTAAATTCGACCGCGACCTTTTCAAACGGAGTCTTGCGTCAGCCGACCCTTGGCAATCGTCTAGCGTGGGACGTCGCGTTTAAATTGAACGACGAATTGCAAAAGGAAGACCGACGCCCGAAAGACGATTCGTCGTATGGATACTCGACTTCCGCCGCCGACAAAATCGACGTCTTGGCATCGGAACCCGGCGTCGGCAAAATTCGAATCGAAGGACGAGCTATGGCGCCAAACGGAGAATGCGCCGCGACCTTCGCGCATACGATTACCGTGCGACGAAAAAGCAAAATTATTGAAGTCGAATTGGAAATTAGACCGAATTACCAGCCCAACCGTCGTCCGTGGGACTCCTATTTCGCCTGTCGTTTCGCGTGGAAAGACGCCCTTGCGGACATTCGCGGCGGAGTCGGCGCCTCCTTGATCGGAACGACGCGCGACTATCTGCAAGCGCCCGAGTCCGTCGACGTTCGAAGCGAAGACGCCGTTGGAATTACGATCCTCTCGTCGGGTCTGCCCTATTTCAAAAAGACGGGCGACGCGCGTCTCGACGCCGTTCTTATCCCTTGGGGCGAAACGAAACGACGGTTCCGTTTCGGAATTGGAATCGATTTGGAGGATCCCCATTCCGAAGCGCTTTCCTTTGCGTCTCCTTCTCCTTTCGTACTTGAAAACGTCCCTTGTCCCAAACGCGTCGTCTCGTCGTTTTTTTCGGTCGAGGCCTCCAACGTTCAACTTGCGGAGATCGTCCCACTCGTCGAAAACGAGGTCTTCGTCGGCGTCAGGGCGACTCTATTGGAAACGCACAGCGCTAAGACTAAGACGACGATTAAATCGTTCCTACCCGTCGAAGAAATTGAAGAGCTGGATTTTACGGGCAAGACGCTCGGCGAAAAACGCGCGCCTTCAAACGCCAACCTATTAGAAATTGAACTGAATCCGCGACAAATTCGTATTCTGAACGTGAAGTTCAAGGCGTCTTCCCTGCGTTAAAACGATCGAAGACGTCGCAAAAAAAACGACGGATTGCAAACCGACGTTATTTTTTTGAAAGCGTTTTCTCCAAACGAAGGCGTTTAAAGAATTCCGACGGCAAATTTCAAGCGTTGAGTCGCAAGGATCGCGTCGTATTTCGCGTTGGCAAAATTACTTTTCGCCGTCGTGTTCATCGTCGACGCGTCGAGAACTTCCGTATGATTGACGAGCCCCTCTTGGAATCCGCGCGTTACGACGCGCAAGTTTTCCTCCGCCTGTTCCACCGCAGTCCGCGCCACTTCCACGCGTTCGCGCGCTTCGCGTTCCGCAAGCCACGCCTGACGAACCTGAAGACGAATCCCGGATTCCGCTTCCTCGCGCGTTCGCGAAACCGACAAGTCGGATCGTAGCCATGT
>JAZUGM010000332.1:0-2137 GCA_045641205.1 Thermoguttaceae bacterium | reverse complement strand
ACGATTTGACAAACGATTTGACAAACGATTTGACAAACGATTTGACAAACGATTTGACAAACGATTTGACAAACGATTTGACAAACGATTTGACAAACGATTTGACAAACGATTTGACGAACGATTTGACGAACGTCGGCGATTTGACGACGGATCGTTTGTTGATCGACGATTCGGACGCGAAGACGACCGACGACGTCTCGACAAAAACGGACGCTTTGTCTTCTGAACTCGCGTCGAACGATTTAACGAACGATTTAACGAACGATTTAACAAGCCCCGACGATTTAACAACGGATAGTTTGTTGATCGACGATTCGAACGCGAAGACGACCGACGACGCCTCGACAAGCGCGAACGCCTTGTCGTCTGATATTGCGGCTAACGATTCGTTGAAAAACGGCGATTCGACGTCGACCGAACAAGAATCCGCGTTCGGCTCCTTCCCCGAATCTGACGCAAGAACGGCTTTATCGGAAGGCGCGACGGCAGATTCCAACGCAAAAAAAGACGCCTCGACGTCCCTTGTTGATCGATCGACCTTAAACGCGGGAGAACAGCCCGGCGACTTAGCGCTTAACGCGACGCCGCGACAAACGACGGGAACCGGCGTCGAGTCGACGATCGAAACGTTGCCCGACGGACTTGGAGTCGTCTCCGACAAGTCGTCTTCAAACGCCTCGTTATCCGCTTCTCAAGAAAGGACGCCCGGCGTGCAAAGCGATTCGGTTCAAAGCCTGCTTGACGCCTATTCGTTCGATTCGTCCCTGTTTAAACTGCGTGAAAACGAGTCGACGAGTTATTATTTGGAGCGTTGGAACGCGCTCGACAAAGCGTGGCGAAAATATTTAGAGCCGTTGTCCGACGAAACGCGTCTTGAAGCGATCAAGCGTTATCAAAAAGAAACGGACGCGACAAGTCGCGCGATCGCCAAACGTCTCGCTTTTGCGAACGATCTCGACGCGAGTAGACGCGACGGGTTCTTCCGCCTTTATTGTTCGCTTCTTGCGCGCGACGGCGAGACGACGACGCTGACGGGACTGTTGCTGGACGAGCGCGCGAGTAAGCCGGTCAACGACGCGCGACTGGGGTATCTTGAAGTATTGATTTTCGAATTGCGCGTTAAAGTCGTCGGCGAAGCGAAAGACGGCGAAGGTCTGCTGAATTTGTCGAAGGAACTTGTTCGCATCGCTTCGACTTCCGACGTTAAATACGTTTTGAGGCAAACGAAGCGGCTTGCCGACGCCATAGGAAAATACGATCAAAATCTTGGCGAGCGGACGTTCAGCGCCATATGCCAAGCGTTCGCCAATTCCCCGGACAAATTTCGCCAAAATATGCCGCGCGTTTTCGCAGGAGAAGCGCGTTTTGAAAGTTTGCCCGGCAACGAACTGCGCTTCGGCGGCGCGAGCGTCGACGGTCGCGACGTCGATTTGATCGATTATCGCGGAAAAACGACGCTCGTCCTATTTACGACGAGTTCCTGCGCGCCTTACCTTGACGAACTGCCGACGTTGCGCGAAATCTACGCCAAATACCACGCCGCAGGCTTCGAAATCGTCGAGTATAATCTTGACGCCGACGTCGACGCCTTGCGCAAGTTCGTCCAAACGCAAAATGTTCCTTGGGCGGTCGTTTCCCAAACGCTGACGGCTCGAATAGACGGCGAAAACTTCGTCAGTCCGTGCGCGTACTACGGAATCGCCAATTTGCCGACGGCGATTTTGCTCGATAAAAACGGCAAAGTCGTCAGCGCACGCGCAAGACGCGAGCGACTCGCGGAAGAACTCGCGGAAATCTATCCCAACGTTCGCTAGTTAAGGACTCGCGCGCGAAAATCCACATATCGAAGATATCCGGATTGCGTCGGTTCGCGACGCGTGGATCGCGCGTCAAAGCGGAAACTACGAACGGTTTCCGTAGAATCTGATAAATCGTAAGCGTTCACGGAAAGTTGCGTAAATTTCCCAACGACGCTTGAATTTTAGAATAAACGTAGCGCAAGAATCGCCGCGAAAGCGGCGCGCGAAAAGCCGCCCGTCTTTAGACGGGCGGACTGCGCTTCGCTTGGCGTTGCGTCGCACAATTTTTTTACGTAAGCCTCTACGGAAAACGTGTAGTATTTTTACACCAACGC
>JAZUGM010000331.1:0-8104 GCA_045641205.1 Thermoguttaceae bacterium | reverse complement strand
GAACATCGTCAAAGACAAGAATCGAAGTCGTCAAGGAGAAATTGATCGATCACATCAAGGCGGCGCCGAATCGCTCGACTATTATCCTCTACACCTTCAGCGGAAAAGATTCCGTCGTTAGAAAAGGAACGTTCGAATTAAGTTCGGACGACGCTCGTAAAAGTTGCGCGCAATACGTTCAAAAAGAAATTAATAACGTTCAAAGGTCGGAAACGTATCTATATTCCGCCGTCGCAAAAGTTCAAAAGGACGCGGAAGCGGATTTGAAAAACTCGGCGCCCAACACGGTCGCGGCTTTAACGGTGTTTTCCGACGGCGAGGCGTCGCCGCAAGACAAAACGGAAGCGCCCAAAGACTTGGACGACACGTTAAAGCGTTTGTACGAAGTCTATATCCATATCGGATCTAAAGTTCAGCCCAAAACGCAGGAAACGCTCGAGCAAGACTATGGGTTCGACGGCGTTTTTACGGCGGCGGAACCAGGAGACTTGGAACTTCCGATTATTCCCGTCCTCAACGTTAGACCTTCGGCGACGGAAATCGAGGTCGGTAAAACGATCTCCTTCGTTTCTGGTTCCGTTGGAGAAATCGCTAAAACGGAAGTTCGAATTCCCGGCGAATTGACGCCGCAAATCGTTGAAAATCATATTTACGACTACGTTTTTAAAACGCCCGGAACGAAAAAAATTGAACTTGTGGAGTACTCGCTTTCTGGGAAAAAATATTCGACTTCCGCGTCGGTCAACGTCGTTCCTAAGACTCCGTTGAAGTCAAAATTTGTAGCGCGTTCTCAAGACTCAAGTAAAATAGTCGTCGGCGAAAGAATCTATTTCGAAAACAAGTCCTTGGGCGACTATAAGACGTGCAGTTGGCGATTTTCAAACGGAACGGTTCAAAAGGTCGACGCCGCCAAGAATTCCTATCAAAGTTTTTCCGTTCCCGGCGAGTACGTCGTAACCTTAACGATAACGGACGCAGAAGGAAATTCCGACTCAAGCGAGCAAAAAATCGTCGTTTCCAAACTCCCGGCGCCCGTCGCGGATTTTTCCGCGCCTTCCTGCGTCGTCGCGGGCGCGCAATTTACGCTTGTCGACCGCTCGCAAGGAAACGTCAAAAGTCGGCGCTGGAAAGTCGACGACGAGTTTATCGGCGACGCGCAAGAACAGGCGTATGCTTTTCCGAAAAATTACGTCGGTTCCGCCAGAATAACCTTAGTCGTATCGGGCGAATCCGGCGCATCGGAGCCTTTGACGAAAGAAATAACGGTAGAGCCTTATCCCAAGCCTCAGCCGGGCTTTTCCGTTCCCTCGCGAGTTCAAGTCGGCGAACTTTTCCAGATTGCCGACGCCTCGATCGATTCGGACGAAACGATCTTTCGTATCGGCGACCAACAAATCGATCCGACGCGTTACTCGTCCGATTCGAACGATCCGAACGTCGTCTGCTGGATTATCGAGGAACTGCCGCAAGGAGTCGAAGAGCAAGAAATCGTCGTCGAACAAGTTTGTAAAAACGACGGAGGCGAAACGTCCCTTGCGAAAAAAATCGTCGTTCAGCCCTACCCCGTCGCTAAACCCAACTTCGTTTTAAATCCAGAAAGCGCGGAAGTTGGGGAAACTTTTGAAATTGTCGACTTAGCGCAAGATTCCGTTAAGACGTTTTTTCAAATCGACGGCAAACCGATCGATCCCTCGCAATTTCTTGAAAGCGGCTCGAGCGACGAGTCCCCCGCTCCCGAAGAACCCAAAGAAGCGCCGAAATCCTTGAAAATACGTTTCGACGAACCGGGCGTCAAAACGATAACGCAAGTATGCGTCAATAAATCGGGCGTCGAAAGCGTTTTGTCAAAGACGCTCGAAGTTCGCCCATACCCGCCCGCCAAAATCGAGTTGCTCGGCGACAAGCCCGACGCCTACGTAGGAAGAGAAACGACGTTCCCCTTCTCCGTCGCCGACGCGGTAAAACTTACGTTAGATTACGGCGACGGCGCGGAACTCGTCGAATTTGACGAATTGCCGCAAACCGTCAAAGCGACGCACGTTTACCAAAAGAAAGGCGAATACGTCGTCAAAGCGTCGGCGTTAGGGCGAGACGGACAAGAAACGGCGCTCGAAATCAACGTCGACGTCGTTCCAAAATTTCGACCGCCCGAGCCAAACTTTGAAACTCAAATTAACGTCGTTGAAGAGGGCAAGAAGGTAGAAGTATGTTGTAAAAACGCGTCGTCGACTTCCGGAGCAAGTTCTTACGTCTACAAATATCAGACGTTCGTCGACGATCGACCTTACGGCGAAGTCGGCGTCTTAAAAGACAAATCCGATTGGAGCGTTCCTTTTGACGCGCCTTGTTTAGCGGTTATAACTTTGACGATAAGTTGCGACGACGGCGAATACAACGACGTGCAAACGAGTCGGAACGTGGAAATTACTCCGTCCGATTTTCACAAAGACAAACATTGGCTGTTAAAGCGCAGAATCGCGTTGGCGTTCTTGATTATTACGACGTTTGCCGCCGTCGTCGGAATCGCGTTATGGCTCCTCTATCGTTGGCAAACCGCGTTAAGAGGTTCGATTCATTATCGAAAACAAGGCGAATTCGATTGGAAAAGCCGATCAATCGACCAATATTTCAACAGAACGTTTCAATTTACGCCCGATCCTGCGAAAAAAACAATGACGATCTCTATCGAAATTTTGCGCGATAGAAGGAAAACGCGTTATCAAGTCGTTTTAAACGCGCCAAAAGACGTCAAATCGTTTGAAAAATCGAAACGTCCTACGTTAGAGTCTCCACTGGCGATCGGCGACTACGAAATTGCGTTTTACTCAAGGCGTTAGAACGAATTCGCTTGTAATTCACAGAAAAACGCGTCGCCGACCCGACGCAAAGGCATAAATCGGTATTCACAGCGTTAATAGGAACTTAAAAATGTCAAAAAAAATCGTTCTCTTCGGTTGCGGCGGCACTGGCGAACATATCTGCGTGAAAATTTCCGACGTCATCGCGTCGCAAAATTGGGAAGTAGACGAACTGCCTAAATTTATCCTTATCGACACGCATAGCGACAACCTCAAAGATCGCGGCGATAAAATACGCGACAACACTAAACAAGTTCCGTATACGATCCAGTTAAAATACGATCGCGTAAGACAGCTTCTCGCGTACCCCAATCGAACAGACAACATTCCTAAATTAGCGAGTTGCGGGCTTACAAGTTCGACCGAAGACGGCAAGGGAAAGATCAAGTATGTCAAGGGTCTGCTTGCCGCCGGCGCCGACGACAACGGCGCGAGACGCGAACCGGCTTTGGGGCGATTGGCAATGATTGCCGAGTGGAACGACATTAAAACGAACATTACGAATCAAATTGAAGAGGTGTTGCGCGGAACGACCGGCGACGATCTCCAGTGTTACGTTTTTTCAAGCTCTTTTGGAGGAACGGGCGCTGGAATCTTCATTCCGCTGATGTATCTCCTTCGAAAACAATTTGGAGACGACATAAAAATTAAACTTTGGCTTCTTGATCCTTCCTTTGGCAACGTCGTTCACGAAGGAGTTTCCGAAGAGGAACGCGAGCGCTTTTATCGCAACGGATACAGAATACTTCGCGAACTTGACTATATTCAAAGCGGCGTTACTGAAAAAAAAGGAGAAGGAATTCTTCCTTACAAAGTCGACGATCCCAGCGTCCCCGACAAAGAATTATATGGAACGCCCGACAGTAAATTTGACAACGTGTTGTTGTTTTCCCGTTTCTTGCACGGAAGTAAGAATAACATCGAGTACGACGAGGCGTTAAACAAAATTAGCGAAGCGTTCGTTCACGTGGTCGACATGCCCAACCAAGTCGACGAAAATCCCGGCGAATTTACGAACGAAACGACTGAAAAATATCGTTCGGCGTCATCAGGCTTGCGCGTCTACAGTAGTTGCTCCTGCGGCAAATTCACGTTTCCTCAGGGCGACTGGAGTAGTTTGTTGCGTAAAGCAAAAGAAGCGGATTTGTACGAAAAAGCGCTTCAACCTCAAAACAAAATTAACGTCGATTCTTTTCCCGGAAAAACCGCGCTCGACGCCTTCGTCTCCATTTTGCGCGAGAGAATCGCTCAAATCAATACAAAGCTAAAGGCGCAACTTGACGACTTTAGCGAAGCAAGTAGCGAAGACGCGTTCAACGAAGGATACAAAAGGGCTTGGAACGAAAACAAGGACGATTTTTTCAATAAAGTCGAGACTTGGTTCGAAGACGCGACGAAACTCGCTCAAAGTACGTTTAAGTCGAACGTCGCATCCGCGATCGCACTTTTAGAAAACGCGACGAATCAAGCAAAGACTTTTAAAAAGTCTCTTGAAAACGCCAAAATTCCAAGTTATGAAATCAACGAAGACGTCAAAGAAGCCGCGACGCGCAGTTATTCGTGGTGGAGTTCGAAATCCAAGAAAAACGACGCCATCGCGGAATATTTAGACGAATTGTGCAAGTATTTTCAATATAAAGCGATTAAACACGCTTACGCTCATTCTTTGAGAACGTTTGAACGTCAAAAGGGCGTCGAAAAATTTGAGGCTTTGACGACCAGGTACGTCGGCGTAAGAAAAAGGCTGTTGGACGAACAAAGCAATTTGCTCCAACAAATTAAAAAGGAAAAAGCGAAGGTACTTGAGGCGCAGTTAGTTCAAGCAAGCGAATTCAACAAGGCGGAAAAAACGATTATAGACCTCAACGGCGCCGCGTTAGGAGGACTAAATTTAGACGAGCCTGTCTGCGTTTTAACGGATCCGATACAAAAAAAGACGCTCCAAAAGGAATTGGAAAAGTATTGTCTTAAAAACGCGACAAGCGTCGTCGAGCGTTTAAACGCGCTTTTGGCGCCTGAAAACAGCGAGTTTATCGACAAGATGAAACAATTCCGCAACTCGTGCGCGCCCCTCTTCAATTACGCCAAGGGACGCGGTTACGTCACCGATTACGATCCGGAATTTTCTTCTTACCTTTTCAGTAACTTTGGAGGCGAGACGCTCGGTAAGTTGCCTCAAAACATTGGAGCCGTTTTTAACAACGTTCAAGCCGTCCATTCGAACAAATTGACCTCGAACGAAGTCGTCTTTTTGACTTATCTCAAGGGATTGAGACCCGATTTCTCGCCTTGTTACCACAGAGATTTCGAAATAGCGTACAAAAAACAGCCGCGAGAATTTCAAGGCTCGTTGGACGGTCGTCTCGAGGAATTCGCCGAAGTCGCGCGAGAAATGTTCAAAGACTACGGTCCGAAGGAAGCGCGATCTTCCGAAACGGAAGAGTCTTTCCAAACGAATCTCGACAAATAACGATCGCGTTGAAAACGCGCGGGGAAACGTCGCTTTGATCGCTCGTCGTTCGTTGACCAAAGCGTGTTCCTATGTCGCGCGTCTTTTCGTCGATTTCCTTTTCCTCGATTTCCTTTTCCTCCGTCGCAAGCCCTTTGGACGAATCCTATGGAATTTCTATCGGTCAATATCGCCGTCGAAAAAAACGCGCCGGACGCGCAAGAAATACTCGACCGTCTCCGCGCAAGGTTAAATAGTCTTGACCCGGACGCTTCCGATTTTCTCGCGCCTCGTTTGTGGTCGCTTGACGACGGACTTACCGCCTTTTACAACGAGGTCGATGCGTTGCGCTACGACATAATCAACGGACGCGTTGAAGGTCGAGGATACGAAATGTTGCGTCTGCGTCGCATCGACGACAAAGAAGGCTCGATCCTTTTCTTAGTCGTCGCTTACGACGCGCTAAAAACGACCGCGCTTCGTAAGAAACTCGTCGAGTCCGTCGCGTCGCTCAAAAAACGATTCGTAGGAGTCGTCGTCGTCGCGTTGTCCGACGAAACGTTAGAATTTCAGGACGACGCCTTTCCCAAACTTCTCTCCTATGAATTTTCTCCCTTGTTTGACGAAACGTGGATTCGCGTCGTAGTCGCTTCCCGTCGAACGCGCTCCGACGGCAATTACGTCGACGCAGAGGAAGAAAAAGAAATCGTCGTCGAGGCGATCACAGAAGAAACGATCGTCGAGAACCCGGACGCGATCGCTCGCGGCTTGTTCCGTTCGGAACCCGACAAATTCTCCTTTGAAGTTCTGGGCGGACGCGCGCTCGTTCGTAACGACGAGGAAATTGCGCGTATGTTGGCGCCCCGTTGCGTCGGCGAAGCGCTCGATAAAATCGCCCTTCAAAACAAGGAGGTTCCAAACGCCGATTTTAAAACGTTGGACGATTCTCCTTCCCAAACGTTGGAACAAATCTTAGCCAAAACGCCCGAAATAGAACTCCGCTATTGGGGCGGCTCAGTCGACGAAAGCATCGACGGAGTCGTCTTCTCCCAAACGCCCGGCGCGACGTTTTCGGCGCAAAGCGCCAAGATAAGCGAGATTCCGTCGACGCTCAAACGTTTTCGTACGTCTTGCGCTCAAATTTGCGCGCGCATGATCGACAAAGCGACCGTTCAGATAGAGCGGTGCGTCAAATTAGAGGCGTTCCTATGGCGCAAACGCTTTTTGAAGGCGCTGTTAACCAAAGAGTCGTTGCGCGATTTTGAAACGTCGGCAAAAAAAAGCATCAGGAATCGTTTCCACGTTGGATCAACGTCCGAAGAATCGACGGCGCCCGACGTTGTGGAAATCGAATCGCTTATTGCCGCCCTCCCGGACGTATGGACAAAAATTCTGCCCGTTCTATTATCGGGAGTGTTTCTGTTTGTCGTCGTTCTGCTAATACCGTTTCTTGTAAACGGCGCGTTTTCGTTTGTCGCGTTAGGTTTGGGCGCGTTGGCGCTCCTCGTTTCAGGGTGCGTCTGTTACGCTGTTTGCAAGAAACGACAGGAAAAAAACGACGAAATCGTCGACAAAGCCAAAAAAAAAGCGGCGGCTTTTAGAGAATTCTATCTGCAAGCGTTGCGAAAAACGTTGCGAGAAGAATTTGGGAAAGCGGCGAAGGAATTGACGCAAATAGTCGAAGAGTACGCGCGAAGTCTAGAACCCGTCGCCGAGAAACTAGATTCTTTTGGCAATTATAAATTACCCGCTCGACCGAGCGCCGCTTCAAAGAAAGCGTTCGACGAAAACCGATGCGCCGAATTTTTAACTTGGTTGAAAAAAGACCGCTCCAAAGCGTTTGACGATATTGTTCAAACGGTGTCAGAAATAATTGAAACGCAATCAAGTCAAGGGTTGGAGTCAAAGAACGTCGACGCCAAACAAATTGAGACGACATTAACGCAAACGGCGGAACGTCGTTTGCTTGCGATAATTAAAAGCTACGGTTTCGACGTCTTTTTGCGCAATCCTTTCGACGATCCTAAGTCGGGCGTCGACGTATTTTATCGAGTATTGACGCCCAACGACAAAGTATTCGCTTCGGGCGCCTTGATCGATCAAGCGTTACAAGAAAGCGCGCAAATCGGAAACTCGCATTTTTTTAAGAAATCGTTAATATACGCGTCGTCTCCCAAGCCGGATACGTCGGCGCGTCGAGGTTCGCAAATTAGCGTCAGAGAATCCGCTTTTCCCAACGTTTGCGTCTCGGTTCAAACGCTTGTGTTGTTTTTTGGCGACGAATTATCCAACGAAGAATGCCAAAAGATTGAAGAGACGATTCGCGACGAAACAACGGAAGAAGAACAAACGGAAGAAGAAAACAAACAAAATTCGGAAGCCGATCTTGAAGAAAACGTTCCAGACGACGCGTCGACAGTAGATGAATTATCCCTTGACGAAGAAACTCCCAAGTCGCTTCTGATCAAACTCGAATAGAAGAACGCAAAACTCCGACGGCGCCGTTACGTCTTGTTCAAAGACGGCTTCCGGCGTTTCTCCAGTCGTAAGCGTTCATGGAAACACGACGCGTAAGAACCGCCGCGTAGCGGCGCGCGACAAGCCGCCCGTCAACGACGGACGGATCGGCGTTTCGCTTGACGTCGCGCGTACGATTTTTTTCTACATTTGACGCGGCGGTTGAAAGTTTATAGCTTTTCGCAACCTTCAGACTCTAATTCTTCCGATATACGCGGTTCTCCGTAAACGAGAGTTTTTGGGTTTGTCGGATAATTTCGCTTTGATAACGGACGGGTTT